>JAJPXC010000038.1 GCA_021205635.1 Bacteroidales bacterium
TTTCGCCGAATTCTTATTTACCGAAATCGCCGATGCAAAATTACCGATTACAGCCGGCCTTGGACGGCCTTCACGCGGCAGCCTAGGGGGGCCGGCCTTGGACGGCCTTCACGCTTTAGCCTCGACAAACGTCCGCGGATGCCTAGGGGGGCCGCCCTTGGACGGCCTTCACGCGGATGCCTAGGGAGGCCGGCCTTGGACGGCCAAATCAAGTTATTTTAGGGAGTCGACGCGGGCGAGGATGCGGTAGGGGATGCCCGCGCGGGGAGGCGTGGAGAGGTAATAATAGTAGCTTTGCTGGATGTCCCAGGTGGGGAATTGCAGTTGGCGCGTCTCCCCAGCGGGAATGGTCTGTCCCACCTTCACCGAGCGCTCGTGGAGCTGGCGCCCGTCGGTGTCGAGGTAGCGGATGGTGATGAACAGCGAGTCGACGGTGTCCAGGCGGTGATTGGTGGCGAGGATGGTCTCGCGGCGAGTGCGCAGGGGTTTGTCATAGCCGGCGAGAACAATGTCGCCGCTGTCGGGAATGATGGCCGGCACCGCGTCTTCTGGCTTAACCACGACCTGCTCAGCGCGTTGCAAGCGACCCGAATGGGTGGTTTTGGTCTTTTTGCCGTAAGCCGAAGCGACGACAACCAGAAGTAGGAGGATGAGAGGTAATCGTTTCATAGATAGATCATTGGGTAGTTGGAGGGGTCGAACGGGAAAATCCTCACCATGCCATCGAGACCTTTGGGACGCTCGTCGCGCCATCCGAGGGTGCGTCGCCACATATACGGCAGCAACCCCCAGGCGTTGACACGCACGCCCCGGCGGTATTGGTAGAGACCAAGCCGACCGTTGGAGCCCAGTTCGAGCACAAAAGCTGCGGGTGAATATAGCCGCCCACGGGAGGATTTGGTGTAGAGCAGACATTCCACCTGCCCGGATTTGGAGGTGTCCACGCCCATGCCCAACAGCGTACCGCAGGGGATGGAGCGGTCGGGCGAGCGCACGACCACGATGCGGTAAGTGGCTGTGGCTTGGCGCATTGCCGAGGGTTCACGCTCAACGGCCACGACGGCACCGTCGGCTGTCATCTCCCATATCCCCTCGAGCGGAAGAAGGGGCGCCGCTACCATGCGCTGGCGCACGCTGTCGACGGTTGAATATCCCCAAACACGCGGCGATTTTGACGGCAACGACAACGACGATTTCACGGCGCCCGTGGCCGTCGCAGCAATCATCATCAATGACATCAAAATCAATCGCATCATCCTGTATCGCAATGAGTATTAAGGCGTTGCGTAAGTGTAGGAGAACCCGAACGACAGGATTTCCTTCAGCTGCCACTTGTGCCAACGGGTGTCCACGGTGTAGGGCGTCGTTGAGTCGTAGCGCAAGTGGATGTATAGCTTGGTGGAGATCCATCGGTTGAGGGCGAAGTCGAACGTGTTTTCCCAGTCGCCCTGCGCGCTGTGATAGTCGGTGAAGACGAACAGTCGGGAGTTCCAGGTGATCTCGCGCGAAATTTTCACCATCATCTTGGCCTCGGCGCTGCTACCGTATTGGCTCAGCGTCTTGTGACCGGGGTCGAGGCCGTAGCTCTCGGGATCCATCTTGCTGTTGATCAACGTCTTGAGGTTGTAGCTGAGAGGAGAAATGGATACGTCGAAAGTGAATTTGCCGCTGGGCGCGGCGTAGTTGTAGGTCATACCGAGGCCGACGTTCAGCTCGCCCGGGGAGAGGATGGCGGCGGTGAGGTCGCGGGAGTTGCTCTTGTAGTTGTGTAGGAGCTGGGTCTTGAACTGGGCAGTGACTGAGTAGAACCAGCGCTTGGCGGCCTTGACGCCAAACTTGGAGTTGACCTGGAACAGGTCCTCCGAGATGGAGTAGTTGCGTATCGAGTCGTCGGGCGCCGAGTTGAGGCCCAATTTGTACTGTATCGTGTTCTCAAATAGCAAGTTGGGATAGAATGCCGGATTGAGTTTCACCGAGTACAGCAGGTTGATCAACATGTTGAGGTTGTTGTTGCCGCCCTGATACCAGTTGGGGGAAATATAGGCTTGGGAGAACTGCACTGAACCGGCGAACGACTTTATCCAGTTGCGGCGCTGAATCACGGCGTCGGGCACATCGTCCATGGCCTTCTTCTTGTCCACCGAGATCTCCTCGATGGTGATGGTGTACTTGGTGGGATCCACGACGGCGCGATACTCCTTGGGAGGTTCGGGGAGGAACAGCGTGTTGTATTTCACCTGGTCGGGGTGGTTGATCATGTAGCGCTGGCGCAGCTCCCAAAATTTCTTGGCCGAGGCCAGGCGGTCGTCCACCCAAGCGGTAACTGGACGAGGCTCAGGAGATTGAAGCGAATCGGGAATCGGCTCCTTGGTGCTGATTTTCAACTCAGGCACGGGGAATTGTGGCACCGAATCGAAGATGATATAGTGGTCGTACACCACCGGACCGTAATAATAGCTGGGGAACATTAATCCGCTCACATCCAAGGTGGTATCCACCTCCAATGGAGGTACCACCGGCTCGACATTCTTGATTTGTTGTGGACGCAGATATCGCCACGACGACTGAGCCACAGCATCTTGAGCCATGAACGCGAGCAAAATCACAATCGGTAGGGCCAGCGCTCGGTCGAGCCGCTTGAGCCGCTTCAACATCCTTTGTGCAATCATGCCGCGAATTTAGCAAAAATTTCGTAAATTCGCGTCGGAATAGGGATTGATTCCCCATGCAACACATTATCGGTATGGAAAAAGGATACGATTTTGACCATGAAATAGAGCGACGCGGCACAGGCGCGCTCAAACACGATTGCCTCACCCAATTTTTCGGCCGAGACGGGCTGCAACCGCTGTGGGTGGCCGACATGGATTTCGAGGTGTGCCCCCTTATCATCGACGCCCTTCGCCGTCGTCTCGACCATCCCATCCTGGGCTACTCGGCCACTCCTGACAGCTACTGGACCTCCATCCGCTCTTGGCTCTCGCGCCGTCACGGCCTGCGCGTGGCCCCCGAGGAGATCACATTTGCCCCGGGCGTGGTCAAGGGGCTCGGTTTCGCCGTCAACTATTTCACCCGCGAGGGCGACGGAATCGTAATCCAACCTCCTGTTTACCACCCGTTTAAAATGGTGATTGAGGGCAACAAGCGCCGTTGTATCGAGAACCCCCTCACCGAGGATTACCGCATGGACCTCGACGCTCTGGAAAAGATCGTGGAGCATGAGAAACCACGCATGCTCGTGTTGTGCAACCCCCACAACCCCGTGGGCATCCAATGGGACGAGGCCACGCTCGCACGCTTAGCAGCAATCGCCCGCAAGGCCGGAATGGTGGTCGTGAGCGACGAAATCCACGCCGACTTGATGCTGTGGGGCGGGCGACATATTCCCTTCTTGGCGGCTGGCGAAGACGCCCAGGCAGTAGGCGTGATGCTCGGAGCACCGTCCAAGACGTTCAACATCCCCGGCATGGTGAGCTCGTGGATCGTAGTCAAAAATCCCGAACTGAGAGAAGGCTTCTTCAACTGGCTGGCATCCAACGAGTTCAACGAGGCGCCAATGACCGCCGTTATCGCCGCCGAGGCCGCTTACACCCACGGCGAGAAGTGGCTCAACCAGTTGCTGCAATACATCGAGGGCACGGTCATAGCCGTCGAAGAATACGTCAATAAGAATCTCCCTGGAATTAAGGCGATTAGGCCGCAGGCATCGTTCCTTGTGTGGCTCGACTGTCGGGGATTGGGCTTGACCCACGCCCGGTTGATCGACCTGTTCATCCACCGAGCCGGGCTGGCACTGAACGACGGCGCGATGTTCGGCACGCAAGGCTCGGGCTTTATGCGCCTCAACGTGGCCTCGCCGCGCCACCGCATCCTAGCCGCACTTGAATCGCTCAAAAACGCCCTGCCCCGATGATGCCGATTCTGATACTGCTGAGCGCCTTGGTTGTCGTCGGGTTGGCCTGCTATATACCATGGGCGATAAGCCGCAAGCGCAACCCCGCCGAGGCCGTTGTCAACGAGCCTCCCGAGGGATGTTGCGGACAGCATCAGATATGCGAACGCGACTCCCTGCTTTCCGCCGTCTCGGCCACGAAAGGCGAGGTCGAGTATTTCGCCGACGAGGAATTGGACCGCTTCGCCGGGCGCAAGGCCGACGCTTACAGCGACGCCGAGATCGAGGAATTCCGCGACGTCCTGCTCACCCTCCAGCCCGACGAGATCGCCCCCTGGGGCCGCAGCATCCAGCTGCGAGGCATCACCCTCCCCACCCCCGTCCGCGACGAGCTCCTCCTCCTGGTCGCCGACCTCCGCGACCACCCCGGCCACTAATTCCCGATTTTACCTTGTTTTTAGCCACAAATTCCACAAATTTCCACTAAGTGCTGTGTCAATTCGTGAAATTAGTGGCTAAATCAACTAAAATTAGTGGCGTAAAGAAGGATTTTTCAATTCATGGCTGACAAGGGGATTTGCTAAAGTTGGGTAATTGTTGTAATTTTGGGGCGATATTATGAGAAAGACGACCCGAATACGAGCGTGGTTGCTGGCTATCGCATTGGCGACGGCCGTGGGCGTTACGGCACAATCGGGGGTCGCGCAGGCGTCGGGACATTGGGAGACAACCGATCCCGCGAAGGCGCGTCAGGATGCCACCGTGGAGAAAGTTGAGGCCGACCAGCCCGAGGTGTGGGTTAAGGACGGATACATCTACATCACGGCCCCCCGAGCGGTGACTATCAGAATCTACTCCATTCTTGGCCAGATGATTTCGCAAGAGGCAGTACCGCCCGGCACGTTCCGCCTCCACGTTGCATCGCGCGGCATCTACATCCTAAAAATGGGCAACACAACCCGTCGCGTCACCCTCTAAGGGGCCCGGCGTTCGACGGCCATAAAAGGGGAGGTCGCTTAAAAATTAGGGGTGGAGCTTGGCCACGGGGGTGATGCCGCCGGTGGTGGTTTCACCTAATTTCACGAGGATTTCGCTGTTGAGAGGCACGTAGATATCTACTCGCGAGCCGAATTTGATGAAGCCCATGTGCTCCTCGATGGTAACATGCTCGCCGGGCTGAGCGTAGGTGACGATGCGGCGAGCCATTGCCCCGGCGATCTGTCGCACGAGGATGTCCTGTCCCTCGGGGGTGCGGATAACGACAGTGGAGCGCTCGTTCTCGGTGCTCGATTTCGGCAGATAAGCCGCCAAAAAGCGCCCTGCGTGGTGCTTTGCCATAATCACCTCGCCATCAACGGGATACCAATTGGCATGCACGTTGAACACACTCATGAACACCGAAATTTGCATCACTTCGCGCTTAAGGTACTCAGGCTCGTAGACCTTCTCCACGGCCACTACCTTGCCGTCGGCCGACGCCACGACCAGATTCTTCTGCTCGCCGCGGAAACGACGTCGGGGCGAGCGGAAGAAGTTGACCACCAGCAAGAAGAAGATGGCGCTCACCACTGTCAGACCGATCGGGAATCCCAGCGGGCGAATAAAAATCCATGCCGGCACGTTGAGCACCAGCAGCACCGCCGCCAATCCGATCAGGATCTCAGTCCCTTCATGGTGTATTTTATAAGTCATTGGTCGTGCAAATAGATGGCAAATGAGTGATTGTTTTTAGGCTATTGGCTTATTTAATCGGCAAAGTTACACATTTTCTGCGAATTGTGCAAGACAACCGCTAAAATAGTGTGATTTTCAATGGATTAAATGAGAAAAGGATTAAGGGGAAATACTCACCAAAAAATTTTGACCACGAAGAACACGAAAAACACTAAGTAAGATGGGTATTAGGGGAGGGGCTCGATGGCGATGATTTCACGGTCGGGGAACTCGAGATACCCCCAGCGACCGAAGCGAGTGTCGTGGATGTGAAGCGAGTCGGCGGGAAGGTATATTGTGTCGACCGAGGCGACGCCTTTGAGCCTATTGGATAGGGCCGCACCCACTCCAGCCCGGTCGCCCTTAGCGCCCAGAATCATGCGGTAACAAGCGCCCGGCGCCACGCTGTCGCCCGGGATCCACATGTGCTGGCAATACTCCCAGCCGTAGAAAGGCACCCCGGGGTACATGCGATTGCTTTCCACCAACACACGCTCGGGGTGGGCGAGTCCATCGGCCTCAGGCTCCGACACGATCATGATCCAATCCTTGTCGCGCCCATAGCGCCACCACAACGACGGGGGATGGATAATACGGCGCACCCAACGATCGTACAACGGGTCGCTCGGCACCCCAGCCAAAATCGCCATTCCATCATCGTGCGCCACATAATCATCCACCACGGCTTGAATCGACTGATTCATAACCTTTTGAATCTTCACCAACCCCACTATATGCCACACAATGCCCACGGCCACCAGCACGCTCAAGGCGTAGCTCCACCATGACTGCCCCACCCTGCTTTCGAACGCCGCCATCCACAAGCGCACCAGCAACACCAGCGCCGTCAAGTCGACCGGCATCATCGACCGCGGCGACGCGTGAATCATCAGCAACACAACCACTTGAATACCCAGCAACATCACCAAAAACTTGCTCGCACGCCAGCAGCGCCTCACCCAACTCCATTTCAACACCGCAATCACCGCGACATTGGCTAGCAGAATCCAAAAGCACTTGATATACAGCAGATAAACGAGCATTGACGACCAACTGAGGACATTCTCCTCGGTGGCTCCGCGCAGATAATTCCCGGGCGCGGCCACAAGAATCAGCGTACCGAGCCAGTACCCGGCCACGAGCCACATCGACCCGTCGAAGCGGAGTCGCGAGCGTCTAGTCAAGTAATAGATGCCAAAAGCGAGCGACAGGGGCCCGCAAAAGCCCTCGTGAGTCCAGCCCAGCGCTATTCCCAGCAGCACAATCAGCGCCGATTGCCACCAGCGGAACCTACGATCCTTCCACCTGCGCCACAGCACAATAGCCAACAACATCGCCGTGCCCCCCCACAAATAATTCACGCCTAGATTAATGCCTGTGAGCAAGTTGGGAGCCTCGCCCATCACATATAGCGAGCCCACGACGGCTATCAGATAAGGCCACAACGATCTGGCAACCAGTCGCTTGGCACCCAGCCCCGCAATCAACGTGAAAAACAAGAGCAACACGCAGGTATTCAATGGATAAAACCACGCGGTGGGCAACACGCCCGAAAACACCTGCTCCACCCCGTGCACCAAGGCACGCCCCGACCATGTGAAGTAATGGTTCCACTGCGAGCGCGCGACGTCGCCCAGCGACTGTATCATCTCGTGGCTGTCGCCGAAAAAACTGTGCCATACCGCCTGATAATACACCTCGTCGTTCATCAGCACCACATCCTTGGCGTACATCCACATCAGCACGCCTACCGCCCCCAAAAACAGGACGATCGAGGCCACCAACATGCGTCGTGGCGGCGAGGCGAAAATAGATGAAGGTGAACGGCTTGGCATAGCGGAGGCAAAGTTACGGAAATTTTTTGTATATTCGCGACACTTTGGCTTGGGCATCTCGTCGCGGGGCGCAATTCCCCATCCACCCACCCGTTGGGGAGCGCCATGAGGAAAGTCCGGGCAACACAGAGCGCCATGCTTTCTAACGGAAAGGCGTCGGTAACGGCGCGGCAAGCGTGACAGAAAACAACCGCCCGAAGGAGTGGTTAGTGGTGAACGGTGAGTGGTGAGTGCAATAGCTACTAACAACTACCAACTAACAACTACCAACTCCTTCTGGTAAGGGTGAAAAGGCGGGGTAAGAGCCCACCGGGGAGCCTGGCGACAGGTTCCGCCGCACGTCCCATGGGTTGCAAGGTCAAGTATACCGGCATTTAAGGGTTGCTCGCCCATTGCCGGGGGGTAGACCGCTTTAGCCCGCGGGCAACCGCGCGGCATAGATAAATGACGAGACGCGACAACCCTGGCTGCGGCCTGGCGTGACGCCACCGCTCAGCAAGGGAACATGTCGCCGACATAACCCGGCTTATCGTCCAATGCCATCCTGGGCGCCCCACGAGGGCGCCCTTTCAATTATTACTGAGGTTGCGGCGGATGCCCGAGAAGCTCAGGCGCGACATGGCTGAGCCCCGGGTGAGACGCTTCCAGTCGCCAGAAGTGAGGTGCGTCCAGCGGTCGTCAGTCATTGACAAGAGGGCATCGCGGGGCTGGAATTCGGGGATGGTGGTGGGGAGAGCACCACGGTTGTGGGGACAGCACTCGGTGCACACGTCGCAGCCGTAGAGCTTGCCGTGGAGGTCGGTGCCCTCGGGGAAATCGCCGCGATGCTCGATTGTAAGGTAGCTTAAGCATCGGCGGGCGTCGATGGTGGAATCGTCGCGAATTGCCTTTACCGGGCAAGCCTCCACGCAGCGGCGACACTTGCCGCAGGTGACGCGGCACGGCTCATCGGGCTCCAATTCAGCCGTGGTCAAGATTTCCCCTAAGAAGAAATGTGTGCCTTGCCCAGGGACGACGAGCAACCCCGAGCGGCCGATGAATCCCACGCCGGCTTGCCGCGCCCACCATCGCTCGCGCACAGGCGCCGTGTCGACGCAGACGCGCGACTCGCCCGGCAGCATCTCGGCCAGCCGTTGCAGCCGCTCCTTCACTACCCAGTGGTAATCCATCCCCCAAGAATACATGGCCACCGACCCCGCGGTGACCCCGGTGTTAAGGTAATAGTTGAAAGCGCAGGAGATCACTGTTTTAGCCCCCGGCAGCAGCTCGCGGGGATCGGCCCGCAGGGCATCGTATTTTTCGAGGTAGCCCATGGTACCGTGGCAACCCTCGGCAAGCCAGCGGCGATAACTCTCCACCTCCTCCTCGGGCAACGCGTAGGCCCGGGCGAAGCCTATCCTGCTCGCCCCGAGGTCGAAAGCGGCTTGGCGCAGCTCGTCTTTACATGGGCAGGGGGAGGAACTCATATCCTTGCGATTTGAGCCACTCAATGGCGCGCGGAAGGGCGTAGGTCATGTTGGCCTCGGCCTTAAGGGAGTCGTGGAACACAATGATGGAGCCGTTGCGGGCGTAGCGTTTCACGTTGTCGAGCACGCGCTGCGGGGTCACCTTCTTGGAGTAGTCGCGGGTGATGAGGTCGTACATCACAAGGTTGTAATGCTCCTTGATCACCTTGGCCTGTCCCCAGCGTATCAGCCCGTGTGGAGGACGGAACAGGGGCGAGTCGATCAAGTTGGCAGCCTCGGTGATGTCACGCAAGTACTTGATCGACGGCACCTTGAAACCCTGCAGGTGGTGCATCGTGTGGTTGCCGTAGCTGTGGCCGCGGCGACGCACCTCTTCGAGCAGCTCGGGGTGGCGGCGTACGTTGTCGCCCACCATGAAGAATGTGGCCTTCACCTGATAGTGGTCGAGCACGTCGAGCACCCACGGCGTCACCTCGGGGATGGGCCCGTCGTCGAAGGTGAGATACACCACCTTGCGTTTCTTGCGCTTAATGCGCCATATCGCCTCCGGGAAGATGAGGCGATATGGCAATGGCGGACGCTCAATCAGGGAGCTGCCTAAGCGTATCATTTTTGAAGCATCTGGTTGAAGCCGTCGACATCAAAGTTGATCTCGTCGAGCTGGTCGCTAAGCTCATCGATGTCGCCACCCGAGTAGGCATAACTTTGGATGAGCTGCATCAGGTAGGTGGGCACATAGCGGTCGACACGGGTCAACGTATTGTAGTGCCCCGAGCGGATAAGACTCTGATAATACGTGTAATAGGGAGCGTAGCGCATGATCTCGTCGTTGAGGATCTTAATGCCCTTGGCCTTCACCTTGTCGTCGTGGGTTGCGGCACCGAGGGCCACGTAGAGGTCGCCGATCTCCTTGCCCACCTGGATGGAATAGGGCGACTGCTTCACGGGAAGTTTCTCCTGCATCAGGTCAAGCACCTTGATGGCCTTGGCATACTTGTCGGCGGCGGCCACCGAATCGGCGATTTCGGGGTTGTCCTCAAGCTCGACGCCCTCGTTGTAGAGGGTGGTGGCGAGGGTGACGATCGCCGAGCGGTGGGTGGTGACCATGCGGCGCACTGTCTCGTCGAGGTAGAGGCTCTTGCCCGAGTCGAGGCCACCCCAGCGGAATTTGTTCATCACCACGTCGTACATCCGCTCGGTGTCGGCCGGGATGTCGTATTGATCGGGGTCGTTGGTCCAGAAGGGGGTTACCTGGTAGGCGAGGCCCGTGTTGAGCATGTAGCGGTTGAAGTCGAGGTAATAGTTGTCGGGCACGGTCATCGCGAAGTAGACGGGGCGGTCGAAGCCCTTGGCGGCCGACGTGGCGATGATATCCAAGGATAGCACCTGCGACAGGTTCAAGCCGCCGTCCTGCAGGGTGGCTCGCGGCTCGCTGAGGTAGACGTGGAGGGCCTCCTCGGCGGCTTGGGCCTCGCGGCCGGTGATAATGCCGTTGGCCTTGGCTTTCTCGATGTCAACGGGCACGAACACGCGGTCGTACTTCCATTCGGGCAACCCATAGGCGTTCTGGTTGCTCTCGGGCGAGGCGAACCACTTCAGAGCGGCTTGTGCCGAGACCTCGTCGTTGCTCGGGTCGAGGATGTAGGAGAACTGCTTGCGGTCGTAGCCGTAGACGGTAGCGGGGGTTTGCATGTCGATGGCGGGAGCGTCGTAAGCCGGGATACGCTGCTGGTTGGCGTACCAGTCGGTGGTGAGGTAGGAGAGGTTGACCACGCGCACGTCGGTGCGGTAGCCCTCTACCTCCTGGGCGTACCACAGGGGGAAGGTGTCGTTGTCGCCGTTGGTGAAGATGATGCCGTTGGGGCCAACCGACGACAGGTAGTTCATGCCGAAGTCGCGGGTGGTGTAGCGCCCCGAGCGGTCGTGGTCGTCCCATGTCTGGGACACCATCTGGATGGGGACGAACAGGCCTATGGCGCAGGCGACGATTGCCCAGGCCAGGGAACGCTTGTCCTCGGCGGGTACCTCGGCGACATCGGGATTTTCGTTGTTCCCGGGATTACCGGGATTTTCGGGATTTTCGGTGGCTTTCTTGGTGTCTTTCCCCTTGAGGTATAGCGAGAGCCACCACCAGATTGCGGCCACGCCCATGCCCACCCAAATGGCGAAGGCGTAGAACGATCCGGCGAAGGCGTAGTCGCGCTCGCGGGGCTGCGTGGGCGTCTGGTTGAGGTAAAGCACGATGGCGATACCGGTCATAAAGAACAGGAAGAAGATCACCCAGAACTGCTCAATGCCGCGCTTGGACAGGAACGCTTGCCAAATCAGGCCGAGGATACCCAGCAGCAGTGGCAGCATGTAGAACACGTTGTGCCCCTTGTTGCCCTTGCCCAGCTCGTCGGGCAGAAGTGACTGGTCGCCAAGGCGCAGGTTGTCGATCACGGGGATGCCCGAGATCCAGTTGCCGTGGTTGGGCTCGCCGTTACCCTGGATGTCGTTCTGGCGGCCGGCGAAGTTCCACATGAAGTAGCGCCAATACATGTGCACGAGCTGGTAGTTGAGGAAGAAGGCCATGTTCTGAGCGAACGTGGGCTTTGCCTTGTACTCGGTGCGCCAGGGCTCGCCGTTGCTATCGACGTAGAGGGGTACTTCCACCTGCTGGAGGTCAGCCTCGGTGATGTTGGCCCACGAGAGGTACTCACCCCGGTGCTTTCCCGAGTACATGCGGGTGAATATCATGTCCAAGCCCGGGGTCATGGCGTAGTCGGGCGTGGGAGTGGTGGGCACGTATTGGTCGGGCTCGTCGGGGGAGTCTTTCACCTTCTTGGCCCACGATGTCTTGTAGCCGTTGACCACGGGGTCGAGCTTGCCGTCGGGTGTCACCTGGTAGAGGATGCTCGAGCCAAACGTCTGGCCGTAGAACAGCGGACGGTCGCCGTACTGCTCGCGGTTGAGGTAGGAGCTGAGGGCGAAGACGTTATCGGGGGAGTTTTGGTTGACAGGCGGATTGGCGTCGGAGCGAATCAGCAGCAGCGCATAGCTCGAGTAACCGATGAACATCACAAGGATGGAGATGGCGGTAATGTTCAATATCCTGATGTGCAGCTTCTTGCAGAAAACGAAGAAGTAAAGCACCAAGCCGATGACGATGAGCACTGGAATCCACATGGAGTCGCCGATGAACGGAATACCCGAAAGCAGCACGGCGAGAATAAACGACACCTTGATAGCCAAGGGGTTGCGCTGGCGATAAAGCTCAGAGATACACCAGATGAAGGCGGCGAAGAACAGGATGGCGTAGAGCAGCACGCCCGAGTTGTAGCCCCAGCCAAGGCAGTTGACGGCGAAGAGGTCGAAATATTGCGCAACTTCCACAAAGCCAGGCACCAAGCCGTAGAGGATCAGGCCCACTATGATGGCTGAGATACCCAATGCGATGAGCGAGCCAGTGGCTGTGGTGTTCTTAAACTTGCGGTAGTAGATCACAAGCACGATAGCGGGGATACACAGCAAGTTCAACAGGTGGACGGCGATAGAAATACCTATCACATAGGCGATTAGGATTAAGTAGCGGTCGCTGTGGGGCTGGTCGGCGCGGTTTTCCCATTTGAGGATCAACCAGAACACCAATGCGGTGCAGAACGACGAGAAGGCGTAAACCTCGCCCTCGACTGCCGAGAACCAGAATGTGTCGCTCCAGGTGTAAACCAGCGCGCCGCACACTCCGGAGCCCATGATGGCCAGCATCTTGGGCCACGAGATTTGGGTAGCGTCGTCCTTGACAATCAGTCGCTTAACCAAGTGGGTGATGGTCCAGAACAGCAACAAGATTGTGCCGGCGCTGAGCAACGCCGACATGGAGTTGACGGCGACCGAGGCCACTTGGGCCGAACCGCCGAACAAGGTGATGAAGAAACGTGCCGTGAGCATGAAGATGGGGTTGCCTGGCGGGTGACCCACTTCAAGTTTGTAGCCTTGTGTAATGAACTCGGGACAGTCCCAGAAACTTGCCGTCGGCTCGATGGTCAACAGGTAAGTCACGGCGGCTATGACGAAGCACAGCCACCCTAAGGAGTTGTTAATCAGATTGTATTTCTTCATCTATGGGTCGTTGTTCTCCCGCTTTGCAGGGAGAAGCACGCAGATTGAAAGAATTGAAAGGATTTTTTATTCATCCATTCAGCCAACAATAAATCAAGCTGTTATCCTTTCAATCCTTTCAATCTGCGGGCTATTCATAATTAGAATAGGGGGAGGATTGACTTGGAGTAAACGAATTTGCGCTCAAACTCCTGGTTGGGCATTGTCAACATCAGGATTCCCTGGATGAGGGTAAGGATGCTCCAGACGCCGCATGTGCACAGGGAGAGGAGGATGGTGATGAATCCGCCGCCGATCTTTCCCAGATAGAAGTACTGGACGCCAAGACCACCCAAGAGGATAGCGAGGACGCCAGCCACAACCTGGCTCTTGCCTGAGGCACCGACGTACTGGCCGGGCTGCTGCGGGGGATAAGCCTGGTGGTTCTGGGAGATGATGTCCATGAGTTCGGGAACAGTGTAGGCGGCTTGCCAAGCGGGCATGCCTTCGCGCCACACCTGGGAGTTGGGGTTCAAGCCGTAGCTGAGGAGCTGGTGAGCGTCCATGGGGCCAACTTGCTGGCCGTTGTAAACGATGTAGTATTGAGCCATTTTATTGGTTTTCGGTTTTTGGTTTTTGGTTTTCGGGATTATCGGGATTATCGATTTATCGCATTAACGCTGTAACGCTGTAACGCCGTAACGCCGGGGAAGTGCCATTCTCAGGAAGCCCCCGTTTCGGGGGTTTGGGGGCCTTAGATCGACAGGCGGCGGAGGGTGTTGAGGAGGTCGCGGTTGATGGGCTTGTCGTTCTTGATGGCTTTGGTGAAGGGCACGTAAACGATCTCGTCGTTCTTGATGCCGATCATCACGTTGCGCTGGTCGTCGAGCAGGGCGTCGATAGCGGCCGCGCCCATGCGGGAAGCGAGGATACGGTCGTGGGCCGTGGGGGAGCCGCCACGCTGCAAGTGGCCGAGGATGGTCACGCGCACGTCGTAGCCGGGCCACTCGTTTTTCACGCGCTCGGCCAGGGCCATGGCGCCGCCGGTGACAGGGCTTTCGGCAACCAAGACGATCGACGAGTTCTTGCTCTTGCGGAATCCGTTCTGGATGAGTTCGCCAAGCTGGTCGACCTCAGTGGAGATCTCAGGGATGATGGCAGCCTCGGCACCCGAAGCGATAGCTCCGTTGAGGGCCAAGAAGCCGGCGTCGCGGCCCATAACCTCGATGAAGAACAGGCGCTCGTGGCTCGTGGCGGTGTCGCGGATCTTGTCGACACACTGCATGATTGTGTTCAAGGCCGTGTCGTAGCCGATCGTAGTGTCGGTGCCGTAGAGGTCGTTGTCGATCGTGCCGGGGAGGCCGATGATGGGGAAGTTGAACTCGTTGGCGAAGATGCGGGCACCAGTCAGCGAGCCGTCACCGCCGATCACCACCATGGCGTCGATCTCGTGGCGACGCAAGATGTCGTAGGCCAGCTGACGGCCTTCGGGGGTCTGGAACTCCTTGCATCGGGCCGTCTTGAGGATTGTGCCGCCCATCTGGATGATGTTGGAGACGTTTTGGGTCTTGAAATCGACGATTTCGTCGGTGATCAAGCCGCGATAGCCGCGATAGATACCCTTTACTTTAAAACCACTGAAAATGGCTGAACGGGTCACCGCGCGGATGGCCGCATTCATGCCCGGGGCGTCGCCTCCCGAGGTGAGGATGCCGATGGTTTTGATCTCTGCCATTGATTAATTCCTATTTAATTGTGAGTAAATTCGGTAAGAAAGATGATTGAACGATGAAAAACACTAAACTACGCGAAGATAAGAAATTTTGGCGGTTTCAACTATGTTAATTTCACCTTTTTATTTTTTGACGCGAGTTTTTTGCCAAAGGTTGCACCCACACGGGCCAAAATGTACACCGCGGCCATCACAATCACTATCAACGCCGAGCAAGGCACGTCGATCACCGTCGACAGCACCAAGCCGCACAAGCAGGTGGCCACCGATACCAATACCGACAGACCCATGATCCTGCCGAAACGGTGGGCGAAAATCTCGGCCGTCATCTGTGGCAACGACAACATCGACATCAGCAGCATCACGCCCACAAGCCTGATTGTCAGCACCACGCATATCGCCACCAACACGGTCATTGTCAGCGAGATAAGCGTAGAGCGCAGGCCGGCTACCCGGGCGAAATCGGCGTCGAACGCCACCGCCACTATCTCACGGTATTTCCACGCCATAAACGCCAGCAGCAGAATGGTGTAAATCGAGAATGCCCACAAGTCGGCGGGGCTGATTGTCAGGATGTTACCGAAAAGGAATGTATTCAACTCAGGCACATAGCCGGGGGTCAAGAACACAAAGAGCACGCCGATGGCCATGCCTATCGACCAGACGACGGCGATGGCCGAATCCTCGCGCACGCGGTGGCGCGCGGCCATCCACTCTACCCCTAGCGACGAGGCCACGGCAAACACGCCAGCCATCAGTATCGGGTTGATTCCCAGAAAGTAACCCAATCCCAGACCACCAAAACAGGCGTGGGTGACGCCGCCTGAGATGGCCACAAGCCTCCGGGCGATGATGTAGGTGCCGATGACGGCCGCGGCCACCGAGATAATCAGCACCCCGGCGATGGCGTTCTGGAAAAATGAGTATTGGAGGATGTCGCCCATGGCTCTACCTGATTTATGGTAATCTATTGGTTGTCAAATGGGTACAAAAAAGGGTAAGCTGACTACATCGCGCCGCTACAACCTGGTACCGTTGCTTCGATCAAGACCTGGCGGAGTTCCCAAGGAGCATGCCGTGTAGGACTTACCCGACCGCGAAGTTACAACTTTTTCCTTTACGCGCCAAAATATTTTGTATGTAGAGTCAACAAGCAACTGCAAAATTAATCAATTGATTTGAAGAACACTCT
>JAJPXC010000111.1 GCA_021205635.1 Bacteroidales bacterium
TAGGGGGCTATTCAGAACGACGGATTTTGCACTTCGTTCTTGAATCTCCATTTTTTTCACTTTCCACCCCAAATTCCCCCTAAAACGAGAAATCCAGAGTGAAAAAAAAGAGGGGCGCGGCCGGATGGTCGCGCCTCTGGGTATTGGATGGGGAGGGATTAGTCGTTGATGACCTCGACGTCGATGGGCTCGTCGTTGCGGAAGAGGGCGTCGATGTCGTCCTTGCCGGCTACCACGAGGCGGTCGTATTCGCGCAGGCCGGTGCCGGCGGGAATCAGGTGGCCGCAGATCACGTTCTCCTTCATGCCCTCGAGGGTGTCGACCTTGCCCGAGATTGCAGCCTCGTTGAGCACCTTGGTGGTCTCCTGGAAGGAGGCAGCCGACATGAAGCTGGAGGTCTGGAGGGCGGCGCGGGAGATACCTTGGAGGATCTGCTCGGAGGTGGCGGGCACGGCGTCACGCACCTCGATGGGCTTCTGGTCGCGGCGCTTCAGGGCCGAGTTCTCGTCGCGCAGGCGGCGAGCGGTGATAATCTGGCCGGGCTTCACGTTCTCCGAGTCGCCGGCGTCCGTTACCACTTTCTTGCCCCAGATGCGGTCGTTCTCTTCCATGAAGTCGCGCTTGTCGACCACTTGCTCTTCGAGGAAGCAGGTGTCGCCCGGGTCGAGGATCTTGACCTTGCGCATCATCTGGCGCACGATCACCTCGAAGTGCTTGTCGTTGATCTTCACGCCCTGCATGCGGTACACGTCCTGCACCTCGTTGACGATGTAGTCCTGTACGGCTGTGGGGCCCATGATATTGAGGATGTCGGCAGGAGTGATGGCGCCGTCCGACAGCGGTGTGCCGGCGCGTACGTAGTCGTTCTCCTGCACGAGGATCTGCTTGGACAGGGGCACGAGGTATTTCTTCTCCTCGCCCAGACGTGAGGTGACAGAAATCTCGCGGTTGCCGCGCTTAACTTTGCCGAAGTGTACCTCGCCGTCGATTTCCGAAACCACGGCCGGGTTGGACGGGTTGCGGGCCTCGAAGAGCTCGGTGACGCGGGGCAGACCACCTGTGATGTCACCGGCGTTACCCGTTGCGCGGGTTATCTTGACGAAGATCTCGCCGGGCTTAACCTCTTCGCCCTCCTCCTTGATAAGGTGGGCGCCCACAGGCAGCGAGTAGGTGCGGAGCACTTGGCCGTTGGCGTCGACGATCTTGGCCTCGGGTACCTTGGTGCGGTCCTTCGATTCGATGATGATCTTCTCGCGCATGCCGGTTTGCTCGTCCACTTCTACGCGGTAGGTGACGTTCTCGACGAGGTTCTCGAATTCCACGCGGCCGCCAGCCTCGCTGACGATAACGGCGTTGAAGGGGTCCCACTCGCAGATGACGTCGCCCTTCGACACTGAGTCGCCGTTGTGGAAGTAGAGCTTGGCGCCGTAGGGGATGTTGGCCGTGGTGAGGATCATGCCGGTTTCCTTGTCGGTGATGCGCATTTCGGCCAGACGGCTGATCACGACATCCACCTTGTTGCCCTTGGCGTCGACCTCATCGGTGGTAACTGTGCGGAGCTCCTCGATCTCGAGGTTGCCCTCGTAACGGGAGGTGATATTGGAGACGGCGGCGATGTTGGATGCCACACCACCGACGTGGAATGTACGCAGGGTAAGCTGGGTACCGGGCTCGCCGATCGACTGCGCGGCGATCACGCCCACAGCCTCGCCTTTATGCACCATGCGGTTGTTGGCCAGGTTGCGGCCATAGCACTTGGCGCAGACGCCCTTCTTGGACTCGCAGGTCAATACCGAGCGGATCTCAACCGACTCGATGGGCGACGCGTTGATGCGCTCGGCGGCGGCTTCGTTGATCTCCTCGCCGGCGGCTACGATTACCTCGCCTGTCTGGGGATCGATCACGTCGTGAACCGACACGCGGCCCAGGATGCGCTCGCCCAGGGAGGCTACCACCTCGTCGTTGTTCTTGATCTCGGTGCACACGAGGCCGCGCAGGGTGCCGCAGTCCTCCTCGTGGATAATCACGTCGTGGGCCACGTCGACCAGACGGCGGGTAAGATAACCGGCGTCGGCGGTCTTCAATGCCGTGTCGGCCAGACCCTTACGGGCACCGTGGGTGGAGATGAAGTACTCCAGCACGCTCAAGCCCTCCTTGAAGTTGGCCAAAATCGGGTTCTCGATGATCTGGCCGCCCTCGGCGCCTGCCTTCTGAGGCTTGGCCATAAGGCCACGCATGCCAGAAAGCTGACGAATCTGGTCCTTGGAGCCACGGGCGCCCGAGTCGAGCATCATGTATACAGGGTTGAAGCCCT
The DNA here is from genome assembly GCA_021205635.1 of Bacteroidales bacterium. Classification (GTDB taxonomy): domain Bacteria; phylum Bacteroidota; class Bacteroidia; order Bacteroidales; family Muribaculaceae; genus JAJPXC01. Next base: position 2,315 of record JAJPXC010000111.1, read on the forward strand.
GCTGGTCCTCCGAGATCTGCTTCATCAGGGTGCTGGTGAGGGTGGAGTTGACGTGCGTCCAGATATCGATGATCTGGTTGTAACGCTCGTTGTTGGTGATGAAGCCCATTTCGTAGTTGTTCAACACCTCTTCCACCTGCTTGTAACCCTCCTCAACGATGGTCTTCTTCTCCTCGGGGATGATCACGTCGCCGAGGTTGAACGAAAGTCCGCCCTTGAATGCCATGTAGTAGCCAAGGTTCTTGATGTCGTCGAGGAATTGTGCGGAGCGTGGGATACCGCAATTCTTGATCACCTTGGAGATGATGTTGCGCAACGATTTTTTGGAGAGGATTTCGTTGACATACCCGATCTCCTTGGGTACGTACTGGTTGACGAGGACGCGGCCTACCGAGGTGTTTTCCACCAGATGCTGGTAGTGGTTGCCGTTTTCGTCGACGTCATCCACCACGATCGATACGGGGGCGTGCAGGGTCACGCGGCCCTCGTTGTAGGCGATCTCAGCCTCTTCGGGGCCGTAGAACTTCAGGCCCTCGCCCTTGTCGCCGGGACGAAGCTTGGTGATATAGTAGAGGCCAAGCACCATGTCCTGCGAGGGGACGGTGATAGGAGCGCCGTTGGCGGGGTTGAGGATGTTGTGGGCACCGAGCATGAGCATCTGCGCCTCGAGGATCGCCTCGTTGCCAAGGGGCAAGTGCACGGCCAGCTGGTCGCCGTCGAAGTCGGCGTTGAACGCGGTACATGCCAGCGGGTGGAGCTGGATGGCCTTGCCCTCGATCATCTTGGGCTGGAACGCCTGGATACCCAGACGGTGAAGTGTCGGGGCACGGTTCAACAGCACGGGGTGACCTTTCATCACGTATTCGAGGATGTCCCATACGACAGGCTCTTTGCGGTCGACGATTTTCTTGGCCGACTTAACGGTCTTGACGATGCCGCGCTCGATGAGCTTGCGGATGATGAACGGCTTGTAGAGCTCGGCGGCCATGTTCTTGGGGATACCACACTCATGCATCTTCAGCTCGGGGCCGACGACGATTACCGAGCGTGCCGAGTAGTCGACACGTTTACCCAGCAAGTTCTGACGGAAACGACCCTGCTTGCCCTTGAGGGAGTCGGAGAGCGACTTCAAGGGACGGTTGGCGTCGGATTTCACTGCCGACGACTTGCGGGAGTTGTCCAGAAGCGAGTCGACAGCCTCCTGGAGCATGCGCTTCTCGTTTCGCAGGATCACCTCGGGGGCCTTGATCTCAATCAGGCGTTTCAGACGGTTGTTGCGGATAATCACGCGACGGTAGAGGTCGTTGAGGTCGGAGGTGGCGAAACGGCCGCCATCGAGGGGCACGAGGGGACGCAAATCCGGCGGAATCACGGGCACGGCCTGCAGGATCATCCACTCGGGCTTGTTGCGATTGCGCGAGGCGCGGAACGACTCCACTACCTGCAGGCGCTTCAGGGCCTCGGTCTTGCGCTGCTGCGAGCCGTCCTTGGAGGCCTGGTCGCGCAGGGAGTAGCTCAATTCGTCGAGGTCGAGCTCATGCAGTAGGTCGTATATTGCCTCGGCGCCCATCTTGGCGACGAATTTGTTGGGGTCGCCGTCCTCCAATTGGGCGTTGCCCTGGGGGAGCTTGTCGAGGAAATCGAAGTATTCCTCCTCGCTCAGGAGGTCGTATTTACGCAGGGTAACGCCCTCCTCGATGATTTCCTTGCCGTCCTCGTCCTTCTTGGGAGCGAAGGGGCCGGGGTTGATCACCACGTAGCGCTCGTAATAGATCACGGCGTCGAGTTTCTTGGAGGGGAGCCCCAGCAGGTAGCCGATTTTGTTGGGGAGAGAGCGGAAGTACCAGATGTGGGCAACGGGCACGACGAGCTTGATGTGGCCCATGCGCTCGCGACGCACCTTCTTCTCGGTCACCTCCACGCCGCAGCGGTCGCACACGATACCTTTGTAACGGATGCTCTTGTATTTACCGCAGTGGCACTCGTAGTCCTTCACCGGGCCAAAGATGCGCTCGCAAAAGAGGCCGTCGCGCTCGGGCTTGTAGGTGCGGTAGTTGATGGTCTCGGGTTTGAGCACTTCACCGCTCGACTTCTCGAGGATCTCCTCCGGCGAAGCGAGGCCGATGGAGATTTTGGAGAAACCGGTCTTTATTTTGGGGTCTTTTCTAAAAGCCATATATATTGTATTCGCGTTTTAGTCGATTATAAATGGGTAAATTGCTCAGGCGTTACTGCTCGAGGTTGATGCTGAGGCCGAGGCCGCGCAACTCGTGGAGAAGCACGTTCAGCGACTCGGGTATTCCGGCCGGGGGCATGGGGTCGCCCTTGACGATTGCCTCGTAGGCCTTGCTGCGGCCGGTGACGTCGTCGCTCTTGATGGTCAAGATCTCCTGGAGGATGTGGCTGGCGCCGAATGCCTCGAGCGCCCACACCTCCATCTCACCGAAGCGCTGTCCACCGAACTGTGCCTTACCGCCCAGAGGCTGCTGGGTGATCAGGGAGTACGGGCCGATGGAGCGGGCGTGCATCTTGTCCTCAACCATGTGACCCAGCTTAAGCATGTAGATCACGCCCACGGTTGCGGGCTGGTCGAAGCGCTCGCCGGTGCCGCCGTCGTAGAGGTAGGTCTTGCCGTAACGGGGCAGGCCGGCCTTGTCGGTCCACTCGTTGAGGTCGTCCAAGGTAGCGCCGTCGAAGATCGGGGTGGCGAATTTCTCGCCGAGCTCGCGTCCGGCCCATCCGAGCACGGTCTCGAAGATCTGTCCCAGATTCATACGCGAAGGTACGCCCAGAGGGTTCAGAACGATGTCGACGGGAGTACCGTCGGCCAGGAACGGCATGTCCTCCTGGCGCACGATGCGCGACACGATACCCTTGTTACCGTGACGGCCGGCCATCTTGTCACCAACGGAGATTTTGCGCTTCTTGGCGATGTACACCTTGGCCATCTGCATGATGCCCGAGGGGAGCTCGTCGCCAATCGAGATGTCGAATTTCTTGCGGCGCAGCTCGGCGTCGATCTCCTTCGACTTGCGCAGGTAGTTGACGATGGTGGCGCGGATCAGCTGGTTGGTGTGGTCGTCGTCGGTCCACTTGCTCAGGTTCAAGGTGTCGTAGTCAATGTCCTTGAGCACGGCCGCCGAGAATTTGGCGCCCTTGGGGATGATGTCGGAGCCGAGGAAGTCCTTCACGCCCTCGCTCTTGCGGTCGGCGGTGAGGGTCATCAGCTTCTCCACAAGGATGTCCTTGAGGGCCGAGAGCTTCTCCTCGTATTCCTCGTCGAGCTTGGGGAGCTGTGCCGAGGCCGAGCGGGTCTTTTTCTTTTTGGCGGCCTTGGAGAAGAGGTTGGTGCCGATCACCACGCCCTTCAACGAGGGGGAAGCCTTGAGGGAGGCGTCCTTTACGTCGCCGGCCTTGTCGCCGAAGATGGCGCGGAGCAGCTTCTCCTCGGGGGTGGGGTCGCTCTCGCCCTTAGGCGTGATCTTGCCGATCATGATGTCGCCGGGCACGACGTGTGCGCCGATACGGATAATGCCGCGGTCGTCGAGGTCCTTGGTGGCGTCCTCGCTCACGTTGGGGATATCCGAGGTAAGCTCCTCCATGCCTCGCTTGGTCTCGCGCACCTCGAGAGCGTATTCGTCGACGTGAACCGAGGTCAAGATGTCCTCGCGCACGACGCGCTCGTTCAACACGATAGCGTCCTCATAGTTGTAACCTTTCCAGGGCATGAACGCCACCTTGAGGTTGCGGCCAAGGGCGAGCTCGCCGTTCTCGGTGGAGTAACCCTCGGTGAGGATCTCGCCGCCCTTCACGCGCTGGCCCTTCTCGCAGATGGGGCGCAGGTCGATGGTGGTCGACTGGTTGGTCTTGCGGAACTTGGGGATATGATATTCGTTGACAGCGTCCTCGAAGGCCACAAACTCCTCGTCGGGGGTGCGGTCGTAGCGGATGCGTATCACGGTGGAATCCACATATTCGATCACGCCCGGGCCCTCGGCGGTAATCTGGGTGCGGGAATCGCGGATCAGCTGACCCTCGAGACCGGTACCCACGATGGGGCTCTCGGAGCGCATCAGGGGCACTGCCTGGCGCATCATGTTGGAGCCCATCAGCGCGCGGTTGGCGTCGTCGTGCTCCAGGAAGGGAATCAGCGACGCGGCGATCGACGCGATCTGGGTGGGCGACACGTCCATCAGCTCCACTTGCGAGGGAGTCACGATGGGGAAGTCGGCGTCCAAGCGGGCCTTCACTTTGTCGCGGATGAAGGTGCCGTCGTCGTTCAGCGGGGCGTTGCCCTGGGCGATCACTTTGCCCTCCTCGATCTCGGCGGCGAGGTAGATCACCTCGTCGTTGTTGAGGTTGACCTTGGAGTTCTCCACCTTGCGGTAGGGAGTCTCAATGAAGCCCAGATCGTTGATCTTGGCGTATACGCAGAGCGAGGAGATAAGGCCGATGTTGGGGCCCTCAGGGGTCTCGATCGGGCAGAGGCGTCCGTAGTGGGTGTAGTGAACGTCACGCACCTCGAAACCGGCGCGCTCGCGGCTCAGGCCGCCAGGGCCAAGGGCCGACATACGACGCTTGTGTGTCATCTCGGCCAGAGGGTTGGTCTGGTCCATGAACTGCGACAGGGCGTTGGTGCCGAAGAAGGTGTTGATCACCGACGAGATGGTCTTGGCGTTGATCAGGTCGATGGGGGTGAACACCTCGTTGTCGCGCACGTTCATGCGCTCACGGATGGTGCGCGACATGCGGGCGAGGCCTACGCCGAACTGGTTGTAGAGCTGCTCGCCGACGGTGCGCACGCGGCGGTTGGACAAGTGGTCGATATCGTCGACGTCGGTCTTGGAGTTGATCAGCTCGATCAGGTACTTGATGATTGCGATGATGTCCTCCTTGGTCAAGACCTTGACGTCCATCGAGGTGCCCAGGCCGAGCTTTTTGTTGATACGGTAGCGGCCCACCTCGCCCAGGTCGTAGCGTTTCTCCGAGAAGAAGAGGTTGGTGATCACCTCTCGGGCTGAAGCGTCGTCTGGCGGCTCGGCGTTGCGCAGCTGCCGGTAGATATATTGGATAGCCTCCTTCTCGGAGTTGGAGGTGTCTTTTTGCAGGGTGTTGAAGATGATGGAATAGTCGCTGGTGGTGGCGTCCTCCTTGTGGAGAAGGATGGTCGACACTCCCGAGTCGAGAATATCCTGGATGTGTTCCTCCTCAAGCACGGTCTCGCGGTCGATCACCACGTCGTTGCGCTCGATCGACACAACCTCGCCGGTGTCCTCGTCGACAAAGTCCTCCATCCACGTGCGCAGCACGCGGGCGGCCAATTTGCGGCCAACAGCTTTCTTGAGGTTGGCCTTGTTGACCTTGATCTCCTCGGCCAGGCCGAAGATTTCGATGATGTCCTTGTCGCTTTCGAGGCCTATCGCGCGCAGAAGGGTAGTCACGGGCAACTTCTTCTTGCGGTCGATGTAGGCGTACATCACGTTGTTGATGTCAGTGGCAAACTCTATCCACGAGCCGCGGAACGGGATGATACGGGCCGAATAGAGCTTGGTGCCGTTGGCGTGGGTGCTCTGTCCGAAGAACACGCCTGGCGAGCGGTGGAGCTGGGATACGACAACGCGCTCGGCGCCGTTGATCACGAACGTGCCTTTCTCGGTCATGTAAGGGATCTGACCGAGATATACGTCCTGGATTACGGTGGCAAAGTCCTCGTGGTCAGGGTCAGTGCAGTAAAGCTTGAGCTTGGCTTTCAAAGGCACGCTATAGGTGAGGCCGCGCTCGAGGCACTCCTCGATGGTGTAGCGCGGGGGGTCGATGTAGTAATCCAAAAACTCGAGAACGAAGTTGTTGCGCGTGTCGGCGATGGGGAAGTTCTCGGCGAATACCTTATAGAGTCCTTCGTTGTTTCTTTTTTCCGGGGGCGTGTCGAGCTGCAGGAAGTCGCGGAACGACTTGAGCTGTACCTCCAGGAAGTCGGGGTAAGGAAGCGGGTTCTTTACCGAGGCAAAGTTAATGCGGGGTTTTTCTTGTGTAACTGACATCTAAAATTTAACGTTAGAGGAACTCGAAATGAAATGTAAAACAACTGGAAATGTGCGTTCAAACAATAAGTTGTGCGTAAAGCCGAAATCCCTTTTAAAGGGTGAGATACACCACGCTGTATAGGTCAAAAACCAGGGATCTAATAAGCGATTTAACAACTCGATATGTTTTTAAGCACAATAAGGTTAAGAATCCCCACTACAGGGGATTCTCAACCTAGCAACCTGATTTACAGGCGGTTTTATTTGAGCTCGACTTCTGCGCCGGCCTCTTCGAGTTGCTTCTTCAGGCCCTCAGCGTCAGCCTTGGCGAGGCCTTCCTTGATGGTGTTAGGAGCACCGTCAACCAGCTCCTTAGCCTCTTTCAGGCCAAGGCCGGTGAGCTCCTTCACGAGCTTAACAACGGCGAGCTTGCTAGCGCCAGCTGCCTTGAGCACTACGTCGAAGGAGGTCTTCTCCTCGGCTGCGGGTGCGCCGGCTGCGGGACCAGCTGCTACGGCTACTGCTGCGGCGGCGGGCTCGATGCCATACTCGTCCTTGAGGATCTGAGCAAGTTCGTTTACTTCCTTTACGGTGAGGTTTACGAGTTGTTCTGCAAAAGCTTTCAAATCTGCCATTTTTGTATGATTTTTATTTGTTAATTTTTACTTTGGGATGATGGTGAATTTAGTCTTCTTTTTTGGAGAGGGTTTCGAGGATGCCGTGAAGCTTCGTGGCACCGCTCTGGAGGCCGGAGATTACGTTCTTGGCCGGCGACTGCAGCAGGGCGACAACATCGGCGATGAGCTCGTTCTTGCTCTTGATGTTGGCGAGCGTCTCGAGCTGGTCCTCGCCCACGTAGATGGTCTCCTCAACGTAGGCCGCTTTCAGGCGGGGGAGGGTGTCACCTTTCTTCACGAAGTCCTTGATCAGCTTCGCGGGGGCGTTGCCAGTGTTGCAGCACATGATCGAGGTCGACTGCTTGAGCACGGGATAGAGCTCTTCGAAGTCACCTTCCATTTTCTCGAGAGCCTTGTGGAGAAGGGTGTTCTTCACCACCATCAGCTTGATGTCGGCCTTGAAGCAAGCGCGACGGAGCGCGGAGGTCTTCTCGGCGTCCAAGCCGGCAGTCTCGGTGAGGTAGAAGCAGCTGTACTCTTTGAGGGTATCAGCGATCTTGTCGATAATTATAGCTTTATCTTCCTTTTTCATTGTCTACGGGTTTTAGGGGTTAAGCGTCTACCGACTTTGAGTCGACTTTAACGCCGGGACTCATAGTGCTCGAAAGATAAATACTCTTGATGTAGGTGCCTTTTGCGGCGGCGGGCTTGAGCTTGATCAAGGTGTTGATGAACTCCTTGGCGTTGTCCACCATCTGGGCCGGGGTGAAGCTCACCTTGCCGATGGAGGTGTGAACGATACCGTTCTTGTCAACCTTGAAGTCGATCTTGCCTTTCTTTACCTCCTCAACGGCCTTTGCGACGTCCTGCGTCACGGTGCCGCTCTTGGGGTTAGGCATCAAGCCGCGGGGACCGAGGATACGGCCCAGAGCGCCGATTTTGCCCATGATGGCGGGCTGGGTGATGATGACGTCAACGTCGGTCCAGCCACCTTTGATCTTCTCGATGTACTCGTCAAGGCCCACATAGTCGGCTCCGGCGGCCTTGGCGGCTGCCTCGGCGTCGGGATTGCAAAGCACGAGAACGCGCACGGTCTTGCCAGTGCCGTGGGGGAGGGTCACAACGCCGCGCACCATCTGGTTGGCTTTGCGGGGGTCAACACCCAGGCGCACGTCGATGTCCAACGAAGCGTCAAACTTGGTGTAGGTGATCTCCTTTACCTTTTCCACAGCCTCGGCGAGGGTGTAGCTCTTCCCGGCTTCAATCTTCTCTAAAGCAATCTTCTGGTTTTTCGTAAGTTTACTCATGTCAATTGAAGTTTATTAGTTGTTTCCGGGGAAAGCCCCTTTTACGGTGATACCCATTGAGCGAGCGGTGCCGGCAACCATCTTCATGGCCGACTCAACGGTGAAGCAGTTCAAGTCGGGCATTTTGTCCTCGGCGATGGTCTTTACCTGCTCCCAGGTGACCTCGGCAACCTTGGTGCGGTTGGGCTGGGCCGAGCCGCTCTTGATCTTGGTTGCTTCCTTCAATTGGACGGGCACCGGGGGAGTCTTAACGACGAAGTCGAAGCTCTTGTCGGTGTAGTAGGTGATCACCACGGGGAGGATCTTACCTGCTTTGTCCTGGGTGCGGGCGTTGAATTGCTTGCAAAACTCCATGATGTTGATACCCTTAGAACCGAGGGCCGGTCCTACTGGCGGCGAAGGGTTTGCGGCTCCGCCTTTAATCTGCAATTTGATCTGTCCAGCAATTTCTTTTGCCATTTCTCAAAAGTTAATTTAGTTTGGTTATCTCACGCTCGAACACATTACACCCTTTCCCTTCCTTTTGGCCTGCGCGGAGCGTAACACCTCCGGGGCCTCTTGGCCGGGCTGGGGCGAATGTTATTCGCGCTCTACTTGCGAGTTTTCGAGCTCCAGGGGCGTTTTGCGCCCGAAGATCTTGACCATCACCTTGAGCTTCTTCTTCTCGGGGTTGACCTCCTCGATCACGCCGGTGAAGCCGTTGAAGGGACCGTAGTTGACCTTCACCGTCTCGCCTACCATGTAATCGTTGACGCCCTCGTCCGTGAGGTCGACAAGCTCGTCGGCGCGCCCCATCATCCTCATCACCTCGGCCTCGCGCAGGGGCTCGGGATCCTTGCCCTTGGCGCCTAGGAAGTCGATGACGTTGGTGGTGTTGCGCAGCTCATGCATCGTCTCGCCATGGAGAATCGCCTCGACAAAAACGTAGCCCGAGTAGAGATTCTTCTCCTTGACCACTTTCTTGCCGTTGCGCACGGTGAGTACCTTCTCAGTGGGGATCAGCACTTGGAACACGCTTTTGCCAAGGTCGGTGTTGCGGATAGCCGCGTCGAGCACCTCCTTGACTTTAGCCTCTTTCCCAGAAATGGCGCGAAGTACGTACCACGCTCTTTTCAGTTCTGCCATATTCCGTCCACTTTTAAAGGTTTAGTTGCCCAAGCTGTAGATAAAGTGCATGAAGTTGTCCACTATCACGTCCATGAGGAAGATTATCAAGGCGATAATCACGGAAGCAACCATGACGATGATAGCGCTCTTAATCACTTGTTTCTTCGTAGGCCAAGAAGTCTTGTACCGAAGCTCGGTATAAGACTCCTCTATATTCGTAAGTAGTTTCAGTTTTTTCATTTCTCTTGTTTTGGCACGGGAAGAGAGGCTCGAACTCCCGACACCTGGTTTTGGAGACCAGTGCTCTACCAACTGAGCTATTCCCGTGTGTGAAAAAAGCGAGCTTCCGGGGCTTTGAGCCTTCCGGAAGGCTCGCTTTTTATGGGTTGGTTACCTCGTGGAGGGTATTACTCGATGATCTCGGTGATCTGGCCCGAGCCTACGGTGCGGCCGCCTTCACGGATGGCGAAGCGGAGGCCCTTGTCGCAAGCAACGGGGTTGATGAGCTTCACCTTGATCTCTACGTGGTCGCCAGGCATTACCATCTCAACGCCCTCGGGAAGGGTGATCTCGCCGGTCACGTCAAGCGTGCGGATGTAGAACTGGGGACGGTACTTGTTGTGGAACGGGGTGTGACGGCCGCCCTCCTCCTTCTTCAGGATGTAGACGGAAGCCTTGAACTCGTCGTGGGGCTTAACAACGCCCGGGTGGCAGATTACCATGCCGCGCTTCACGTCCTTCTTGTCGATACCGCGGAGCAACAGGCCTACGTTGTCGCCAGCCTCGCCCTGATCAAGGAGCTTGCGGAACATCTCGACGCCGGTAACGGTCGACTTCATGTCGGCGCCCAGGCCCATGATCTGTACCTCGTCGCCTACCTTGACGATACCGGTTTCGATACGGCCGGTAGCAACGGTACCGCGGCCGGTGATCGAGAACACGTCCTCAACAGGCATCAAGAAGGGCTTGTCGATGTCGCGGGGGGGCAGGGGGATCCAGGTGTCAACAGCGTCCATAAGCTCCATCACCTTGGCCTCCCACTCGGGCTCGCCGTTGAGGGCGCCGAGGGCGGAACCGCGGATAACGGGGGTGTTGTCGCCGTCGTATTCGTATTGCGAGAGAAGATCGCGCATGTCCATCTCAACGAGCTCGAGCATCTCCTCGTCGTCGACCATGTCGCACTTGTTGAGGAAAACGACGATGCGGGGAACGTTCACCTGACGGGCGAGCAGGATGTGCTCACGGGTCTGGGGCATGGCGCCGTCGGTAGCTGCTACCACGATGATAGCGCCGTCCATCTGGGCTGCACCAGTTACCATGTTCTTCACGTAGTCGGCGTGGCCCGGGCAGTCAACGTGCGCGTAGTGACGGTTCTTGGTCTCGTACTCTACGTGGGCGGTGTTGATGGTGATACCGCGCTCCTTCTCCTCGGGGGCGTTGTCGATCTGGTCGAACGACTTTACCTCGGAGAGGCCCTGCTTTGCAAGCACGGTGGTGATGGCGGCGGTAAGGGTGGTCTTGCCGTGGTCAACGTGACCGATGGTACCGATGTTTACATGCGGTTTGGTTCTTTCGAATTTCTCTTTAGCCATAACTTTGCTATTTTATTCTTGTGATTAAATGATTAACTTCTTCTTCAACAAGACGCCACGATAGCAACAAGGCACTATCGGGGCTATCAAGTTACCGGTGATTGGTTGGAGCCGATGGCGGGATTTGAACCCGCGACCTCTTCCTTACCAAGGAAGTGCTCTACCCCTGAGCTACATTGGCATTATGTGGAGCGGAAGACGAGGCTCAAACTCGCGACCCTCAGCTTGGAAGGCTGATGCTCTATCAACTGAGCTACTTCCGCAGGCTTCGGCGCGGCCACGCGGGCCTCCGCTCGAGTAGGGTGGGCGCGGATGGATTCGAACCACCGAAGGCATCGCCAGCAGATTTACAGTCTGCCCCATTTGGCCACTCTGGAACACGCCCTAATTACTTTTTCCTTTGACTACCGTCACCCCTTCGGGCTTCCGGCAATTCCTTGCGCACCGGCTCTCCGGATGCGGCTTTCGAGCCTCTTGTCGGATTCGAACCAACGACCCCGAGATTACAAATCACGTGCTCTGGCCAACTGAGCTAAAGAGGCAGCTCAAGGCTTGAACGCGCCGTTGTGACTGTCAAGCGAGTGCAAAGGTACAACAACTTTTTGAATCACCAAAACTTTTCCCACTTTTTTCGCGATTTTTTTCTTCACACCCATTTATTTTACATATATTTTATTTACCTTTGCCTTCAGTAAACCCCACAATCCCAATGAAAACCGAAATCATTAACCGTATTAACGCCTTGCGCGGTTTTTTGGCGCAAGAAAACGTCCACGCAGTCATAATCCCGCAAACCGATCCCCACCAGAGCGAATACATCGCCGCGCACTGGGAGGCGCGACGTTTCCTCTCGGGTTTCACCGGCTCGGCCGGAACACTGGTTGTAACCACCGACAAAGCCTTGCTGTGGACCGACTCACGCTACTTCATCCAAGCCGCCGCCCAGCTCCAGGGCACCGGAATCGAGCTGATGAAAGAGGGTCTGCCCGCCACTCCCGATATCATCGACTACCTTATTAAAGAGTTGCCCGCGGGCGCCCGTGTGGGTTTTGACGGCTGGCTGTTCTCGGTCGACTCGGCAGCGCGCATCGCCGCCCTGCTCGAGAAGCACGGCCTGCAGGCTGTCACCAACTTCGACCCCGTCGACGCCATCTGGCCCGAGCGCCCGCTGCTCCCCCAGGGCGCGATTTTCGTCCACGATATAAAGTACGCCGGCGAATCGGCCAGCGACAAAATCGCCAAAATCGTCGCCAAAGCCAAGGAGGAGGGCGCCGACGCCGTGTTCATCTCGGCCCTCGACGAAATCGCCTGGACCTTGAACATCCGCTCCCGCGACGTCAAGTGCAACCCCGTGGCCACTGCCTACCTGCTGTTGACCGCCGACGGGTCCACCCTCTTGACCGATCCGGCCAAGGTAGACGACTCTACACGCGCGTACCTTAATAATAATGGCGTGAAAGTGGAGCCTTACTCCACCGTGGCCGATTTCCTGGCCGCGCTGCCCTCCGACGCAAAAGTGCTCGCCCAACCCGACAAGACCTCCCATGCCGCGGGCGAGATCCTGGGCGACCGCATGGTAAAGGCTTCCTCGCCCGTGCCCATGCTCAAAGCTTGCAAAAACGACATCCAGATCTCGGGCACCCGCGCCGCCATGGAGCGCGACGGCGTGGCCATGGTGCGCGCCCTCATGGAGATCGAGCGTAAGCTAAAAGCCGGAGAGAAGATGACCGAGATCTCCATCTCCGACATGCTCACCGACCTCCGCTCCCGCCAGGATCTCTACTTCGATAACTCATTCGACACCATCGCCGGCTTCCGCGACCACGGCGCCATTGTCCACTATACCGCCACCGAAGCCACCGACGTGGAACTGCAACCCGACGGCCTGCTGTTGATCGACTCGGGCGCGCAATACCTCGACGGCACCACCGACATCACCCGCACCATCTCGTTGGGCAATCCCACCGACTTGCAACGCCACGATTTCACCCTCGTAATGAAGGGTCACATCGCCCTGGGGTCGATGATTTTCCCCACTGGCACCACCGGACACCAGCTCGATGCCATAGCTCGTCAATTCCTTTGGAAAGAAGGGCTTAGCTATCTCCACGGCACTGGTCACGGCGTGGGCCACTTCCTCAACGTGCATGAAGGACCGCAGTCGATCCGACTCAATTATGTGCCCACACCCCTTACCCCGGGAATGATCACCTCCAACGAGCCCGGCCTCTACCGCGAGGGCGTGCACGGCATCCGTTGCGAGAACCTTGTGCTCACCGTGCCAGCGATGACCACCGATTTTGGCGAGTTCCTCCGCTTCGAGACCTTGACGCTGTGCCCCTTCGACCGCTCGCTCTTCGATACCTCGCTGATGAGCGACGAGGAGATCGCCTGGGTCAACGCCTACCACGCCGAGGTGCGCGAACGCCTCACCCCCATGCTCACCGCCGAGGAGGCCGCCTGGCTCGCCGCTGCCACCGCCCCAATAGGCCCCCAAATCCCCGAAACGGGGGCTGCAAGATACCTCCTTTCCTCCGTTAAGGCTTTAAAGATTTAAAGATTTAAAGATTTGGCTTTAGAGACAAAATTGTGCAT
>JAJPXC010000023.1 GCA_021205635.1 Bacteroidales bacterium
GGGGCTATTCAGAACGACGGATTTTGCACTTCGTTCTTGAATCTCCAAAAATATTTTGTAATTTCGCGACTGTTTGGGCCGCTGAGGGCAGCGCAACATAAAAAAGATAATGGAAACAAATCTACTGAAAGCTATAGAGGAGGCGGCCTTGCGAGGCGAGCCGGCCAGCGTGGCCGATGCTCTGGAAATCAACCGATTATACTCCACCGATGAGATATGCGACGCGGCCGACCGCGTGCGTCAGACCCGCGTGGGCTCCACGATCGACACCTGCTCCATCGTCAACGCCCGCTCGGGACGTTGCTCCGAGGACTGCAAATGGTGCTCCCAAAGCCGTTTCCACGACACGGGAGTCACTGAGTACGAGATAGTTCCACACGATGAGTTTGAGCAGCTGCTCACAGTGGCCTCCACCCGCGGCGTGGGCCGATTCTCGCTCGTCACCAGTGGCCGCAAGGTCGCCCCGGGCGACATCCAGCGGTTCTGCGCGCTCTATCGCGAGGCCTCCAAGAAAAGCGACATATCGCTCTGCGCATCGATGGGCCTGTTGACCAAGGACGAGCTGCGTCAGCTAAAAGAGGCCGGCGTAACCCGCTACCACTGCAACCTTGAGACCTCCTCCGACTATTTCCCCAAGCTTTGCTCCACCCACAGCCACGAGGACAAATTGGCCACCATCCGCGCCGCCCGCGAGCTGGGAATGGAGGTGTGCTCGGGCGGCATAATCGGCATGGGCGAGGACTTGCGCCAGCGCTTGACCATGGCTCAGGAGGCCCGCGAGGCCGGCGCCACCTCCATTCCCGTCAATATCCTCAACCCTATCCCAGGAACACCGCTTGAGGGGACTCCTCTAATCTCGGAGGACGAGGTGATCCGCACGGTGGCTTTGATGCGTTTTATCGCTCCCGACTGCACCCTGCGCTTCGCTGGCGGTCGCTCGCGCCTGAGCGCCAAGGCCAACGAGCGTATCCTCCGGGGCGGCATGAACGGCGCACTCGTGGGCGATATGCTTACGACCGTGGGCAACAACATCGACCAGGACTACACCCTCTTCGCCGCCCAGGGCTTCACCCTCCCTCGAAAGGACCAGAAGTCATAAAAGGCAGAGGGCCGTCCATTATGCGGCCGCCTTGACTGCCGCGTCGGGAACCGTTTCGCTGCGAAATGTGTTATAATATAAACGCGTTTCGATATGGTGCCGCTAATAATTCCGTCTCACCGATTGGCCAACCTGATACTGCATGGGATCGACTGGACCCTGCGGCAGCTTGGCCTGCGTCATACCCAGACGATCGAGGAGGTGATTTACACGGTGCTTATCACCCTGCTGGCCATGGGTTTAGGTTGGTTGGCGAGAAAAATCGTGGTGTGGATCGCGCGCAAGTTGCTCCTCATCCACAAGAGCGCCATCGATCAGGCTCTGCTCAACCAGAAAATCTTCTCGCGGTGCTCCCACATGATTCCGCCACTGGTGTTCCTGGCGATGATACCGTTCGCGTTCGAGACCGATCCCAAAACCCTCCACGTGATCCAAAAGGTGGTCATCGTCTATTCGCTGGTGACCATCGGCGTGGCCGCCAACGCCGTGCTCACCTTCATCTGGAGCCGCTACGACCAGCGCGAGAACAACAAAAACCATCCCCTGCGCGGCATCTTGAACGTGGCCCAGGGCATCGTGTGGATCGTGGTGGTGATCATCTCGGTGAGCGTCGTCATCGACAAGTCGCCGGCCTACCTGCTCACTGGCTTGGGTGCTTTCGCAGCGGCTTTGATGCTGATTTTCAAGGATTCTATCCTGGGACTGGTGGCCGCGGTACAACTTTCGCAGAACGACATGCTGCGACTTGGCGACTGGATAGTGGTGCCCAACACCCCGGCCAACGGCACCGTCATCGACGTGTCGCTCACGGTGGTGAAGGTAAAAAATTGGGACAACACTGTGGTGATGTTGCCCCCTTACACGCTGGTTTCCACGTCGTTCCAGAATTGGCGAGGGATGGTCACCTCGGGCGCACGGCGCATCTGCCGCCAGGTGATTGTCGATAACTACACCATCACCCCGCTCACCCCTCAGCTCATCGAAAGCATCGTGGCCAAATACCCCGAGATGAAGGAGTACATCAATGCGGCAAAGGGCGTACCTACGGCCTACAACGGCGCGACTTTCGGTATAAACGGCACGATGGAAACCAACCTTGGCCTGTTCCGAGCCTATATGTGCGTCTACCTAAGCAATCACCCCGAAATCGCTCATGACCAGCAACTCTTGGTGCGGCTGATGGAGGCCGACGAGAACGGCACCCCGCTGCAGATCTACGTTTTTACCTCCAACATCAACTGGACCGCCTACGAGGCTATCCAAAGCGAGATTTTCGAGCACATCGCCGTGGCCTCGCGCGACTTCGGGCTGTCGATTTACAACACCTCCGACGGCTCCGACATCATCGTCCACCAAGGCCCTCCCGAGCCGAGCGCACCCTCCACCCCCCCCACCCGTCAGCCTCAACAACCATATTGGGGCGTGTGGGGGAAAATCCCCGGCTGACCGCGCCCCCACGAAAAAAGAAAG
>JAJPXC010000155.1 GCA_021205635.1 Bacteroidales bacterium
TCCCCGCACTCTGCTGGAGCTGGGGTTACGGTTGGGGCCCATCCTGGGGATGGGGCGGGGGTTGGGGTCCCCGTCCTTGGGGTCCGCGCCCCTGGGCTCCTAGCTACGGCTGGCGTCCCCACGCCAATCCCGGAGCCATGCGTCCTCACTCGCCCGCCCATGGCGGAGGACTAGCCTCCTTGCGACCCGGCAACGCCACGATGCGACCCGGCGCATCTTCAATACGCCCCTCGGGTGCTGGCGTAGGCTCTTCGCGCCCAGGCAGTGGATCATCTGTTCGCCCTGGCAGCGGTTCATCCGTTCGTCCCGGATCGTCGGTGCGACCCACAGGCAGCCTGAGCCGTCCCTCGCAATCGCAATCCACCCAGATGCGACCCTCGGCCACACCGGCCCAGCGTCAACCTAGCGCCTCCCAGCGCCCCTCGAGCGGCTCGACCGTACGCCCAGCTAGCGGCACTACACTCTCCCGCCCCTCCGGATCCCAATTCCGTCCCGGAAACACATCCCGCTACTCATCGGCCACCGAATCCTCGGTAACACCCTCCCGTCCCAGCTCAACCACCACGCGACAATCAAGCACCTCCACAAGCCGTCCAGGTCGCTACAGCTCGGCTACGACACACCAGTCCAGCTCTTCCCCGTCGAGCAGCCACTCCACGAGCACCTCGCGACCCTCGTCAAGCTCCAGCCACTCCACCGGCTCAAGCTACTCGCGCCCCAGCTCATCAGGCTCATCCTATAGCCGCCCCAGCTCATCGGGATCCACCCGATCCTCCGGCTCCAGCTACTCCCGTCCCTCGGGAGGCACCAGCCACAGCTCCGGCGCCGGCCGCGCCAGCGGTGGTGGCCATAGCGGCGGTGGAGCTCGCGGCGGCGGTCGCCGATAACTCCTTTCACCCTTTAAAGATTTAATGGTTCAATGATTTAACCATTAACTGAAAACTGAAAACTGAAAACTGAAAACTCAATAATTTCCCTCCCGTGAACCGCATCGCATTATCATTGCTGCTCCTGGCCCCCATGGCCAGCAACGCGCAATCAGCTATCGACGCAATGCGTCTGTCACCCTACCAGCTTAGAGGTACCGCCCGCTTTATGGCAATGGGCGGTGCCTTTACTGCTTTGGGTGGCGATATATCCACCCTTGGTCAAAACCCCGCAGGCGTGGGCGTGTACCGCTCCAGCGACATCGGCGTCACCCTCGACATCGACCTCCAATGCTCGTCGACCAACAGCCTCGGCTACCACCAAAGCCAGCACAACACCCAAGCCGCCTGCAACGCATTCGGATACGCCGGAGGAATCTCCACCGGCAGCTCAGTGATGCCCTACTTCGGTTGGGGCGTCAGCTACAACCGCGCGGCCTCGCTCGACCGCACCTACCGCGGTGGAACGATCCTTGGCACATCCCTCTCCAACTATATCGCCAACTACACCTCCAACGCCGGATACCAAGCCTCATCCCTCTACGACCCCGTCACCCAGACCTACACCGACCCCTACGGCGTATCCCCCTCCTACGACCCCTACTGGGACACCGGCAACGACTGGCTGTCAATCGCCGCCTTCAACGCCCACATGATCACCCCAGTCAACAACAAAGCCAACTGCACCTCCTACAACGGCCTGTGGACCAACGGCACATCCGGCGACGCTATGTACTACACCCGCCAGCGCGGTTACATCGACGAATACAACATCGACCTCGGCGGCAACATCGGCGACCGCTTCTACTGGGGAATCGGATTCGGCATCACCGACCTCGAGCTACGCTCCGAAACCTACTACGACGAGCAACTCAACAACGCCCTTATCCCCAACCAAACAGCCAACGGAAACGCAGGCTCATCCGACACCTACGCCTACACCGCAATGACCACCCAATCCCACACCACCGGCAACGGATTCAACTTCAAAGTGGGATTCATCGCCCGTCCCATCGACGAGCTACGCCTCGGATTCGCCATCCACACCCCCACCTACTACAACATCACCACCACCTACTACGGCGACATCGACTACGCCTACTACCAAGGCGACATCGACTACTACAACTCATTTGACGGGCCAGAGACACCCTCAACCACCCCCGTCGCTACCTACGACTGGAAACTCAAATCCCCCTGGAAAATCATGGCCGGAATCGCCGGAGTGATCGGCGGTCAAGGAATCATCTCCTTCGACTACGAACGCTCCTTCGCCCGCGACATGCGCCAAAAAGACGGCTACGGCGACGAACTCTACTACAACACCGAGGACATCAAAACCTACTTCGACAACTACAACACCTACCGCCTAGGCGCCGAATACCGCCTCACCAACAACCTCTCCATCCGCGCCGGATTCAACTACACCACCGCCATGGCCAACAAAGACACCCGCGACGGATACAACCAAGTGTACACATCCGGCACCGACCCCTCCTACGTCCTGGCCAAAGACACCTACTACATCACCGCAGGTCTCGGCTACCGATTCGACTGCGGCATCTACCTCGACGCCACCTACGCCTACCGCCACCAGCAATCCACCTGGCACGCCTTCACCCCCTACCCCTCATGCGAAGGCACCCCCAGCGGATCCCTCCTCCAACACGACAACCACCTCGTGTTTACAGCAGGATACCGCTTCTAATTAACAAAGTTTAACCAATGGGGGGGGGTAAAAACTCCCAAAATTTGCCCATGAACAGAATAATGAGTAAATTTGCCCCGAAAATCTGATTATATGTAAGTGAGCCCAGGGCTTGAGAAAGCAGTACAGCTCGTCCAAACAATAGCTAGACTTTTCATCCGGAGCGCCACAAGTGAAGGCGTCCCAGCCAAGATACACCGATAGGAGCATCCCCAGGCTGGTACCGAATAGAAGGTTTGGCGACCTTGAATTCCGTGGGAAGGCCCTCCGGCCCTTCCCACGGTCTTTTTTACCCCTCCCAATTCACCTCACTAATTCCCCTCTCCTCAAACACCCCCAACAGTAACCACCCAGCCTATTGACCTTGTAACCACAAAAAACATACGCTGATCATGTACCCCCATCCACATTAGTTTAAGAAAGCGCCCAAAAATCACTTAAGCTAACTAATTGGCTCTCATCAATGTTAATTCATGGTTCCCAAATTCCAGAAACAAAGGGCTTAAAAAACTTCCCCAAAAGTTTGGCCAATTCAAAAAAACATGCTACCTTTGCAACGCAAAACCGAAAGGCGTAGCACCAACGCGAAAATAGCTCAGTTGGTAGAGCACGACCTTGCCAAGGTCGGGGTCGCGGGTTCGAGTCCCGTTTTTCGCTCCACACAATCATTATCACCCACACGCCGCTTGTCACGACCCCGTAAGCACCCCCACCCCCCCCTTATTGGGAGGACAATCCTGATAACACTGATTACCGTCAGCGCATCGAAATCAGGCTGACACATCGAGGAAGCCCGGGAGCCACAAGAGCCTGATGATTGCGAGCTGTCCGGATGGCGGAATTGGTAGACGCGCTACTTTGAGGGGGTAGTGGGCATTCGCCCGTGTGAGTTCGAGTCTCATTTCGGACACTGATTTAAAGCTCCAGGCTTCTGATTTACAGAAACTTGGAGCTTTTCTTATCTCCATTTACCCCGCACTTGTCCCACTGAATTTTCCGTGGGGCAAATTTTAGCTTAGTTTTAGCTCCTTTTTACCCCTTAGATTTACCCGAAAAACTCATTTTCTTAATCTTTTGAAATCAGAGGTCTATTCATCACTAAATATGGTTTCAATCGTCTGGGAGCGGTCAAACAACTTGCCTACATGAAACGAGATTTCTTCTATTCGGAATGTGAACGCTTATGGCCAACTATTATGTCTCTCAAGAATCGAGAACAAGTAGCGTATGACGAAAGTCTTTATGACCATCGTCTGTAAATTCTCTGATTCCACAGAGCGAGTAAACGCGACAGGCGGGGGTGGTTAAACGGCGAGGGATTCGCGGTGGGATTGTAGGAAGGATTGGGATGGTGGGAAGAGCGAGGGGACCAAGATATGCTTGCCTTCCATGCTTTGGAAAAATTTCTTGTATCCCTCGGAAGTGTAACGGTCTTTGATGGTGGGGCTTAGGATTAGACGATAATCCTCGTCGAAAGAGATCAAGTGGGCGTCAAAGGCCTTGTGATAGGTGGAGCTAAGACAGATGCCGTTCTCAGGATTCATGCGATTCTCGACATCCTCTTGCCAACCTCTAATATGGCTGGCCTCCAAAGTGGGGGTAAGTTCCAACCCCGACAGACAACATTTACGCTCGTATATGTCGAGAATCATCTCGCGGAAGAATTCTTGACCCCGGCGCACCTTGGTCATCGCCGTGGCATCGCGTCCCTCTCGGGGAATCTGATACAACTCGATCAATCGTTTGGAAATCTCTTTACCGTCATCCAGCGAGTCCACGATTCCTCGAGCCTCGGAATTCCCTTGGAGCCAATTGACGTAGCGCTCCCAATGAGCAATAGCAGCTGAGCAAAAGCGCTTGGCTGGATAACTTGTCTGATTGGGCTGACCATAATCAAAGATGGAAGCCTGACCGTGGCGATATTTTTCCTCCTCGTCCTTAATGAATTTTGCAATCCTTGCGGCAAAGGCTGGATCGGTGATTTCCGTGAGGCTTATTCCATTAAGCCCGAATATATCCTGGACTTCAAACAACCTGTCTATGATCTCGATACCTTTAATGTATGAGCCACCGGCGCGTGATCCTGGCTTGTTGTATCTTCTATGGGTATATTCTACAAAATCCATCGGAAAATTTTTAAGGTTATAATAAAGGAGTGAGGTCATTTGACGAACAACCTTATAACCGCAAAGGTAGGGAAAAGAATTGGAAATCCCTAGGCTTTGACGAAACAAGTTATCGACACCGGCGCATAGTTAACACAGGGGATGGTGTCCCTGGCAGGGATATCACTGGACGGAGGACCGCTTTCTTATAGAGGCATTGCGGTCGCAAATTGAATTATTCCACACCGAAAGTTGAGTTTTTCAAACATCTTCGCTAATTTTGCACTTGCTTGTTGAGAGTAGGGCTGCGAGTTGATGTCGAAAGAGTTTGGAGAGTAGCGGGAAATGCTGTAACTTTGCGGGGCGTTTTCGAGAGCCTTAGTGAGAATATGTATTACGTGAAAAAACGAATGGAGATAGCCGGGTGTCATCGCCTGGAGCTGTCCTACCCCAGCAAGTGCCAGCGGTTGCACGGCCACAATTGGATTGTGACTGTGTATTGCCGCGCCGAGCGATTGAACCAGGACGGGATGGTGTGCGATTTCAAGCATATCAAGGAGACGGTGCATGATTACCTCGACCATGGCGATTTCAACGAGTTGCTGCCGTTCAACCCCACAGCCGAGAATATCGCGCGCTGGGTGGTGGAGCAGATCCCCGAGGCCTACAAATGCGAGGTGCAGGAGAGCGAAAACAACACGGCAATGTACGTCCAGGATGATGTTTCTGCCCGGGGCCGGGCCGAGTTCCATTCTCTTGATGATCCGTTTGATGAGGATTAACGAGATATTTTATTCGCTACAAGGGGAGGGTGCCTTCACGGGGTGCCCTTGTCTTTTCGTGCGGTTCTCGGGGTGCAACCATCGGTGCCCGTTTTGCGATACGGAGCACGAGGCTTACACCGAGGTGACCGAGAGCGAGATAATCGAGGAAATCAAAAGCCTGTCGCCCGATTGCCGTCATGTGGTTCTCACCGGCGGAGAACCCACATTACAACTCACCGGGAGTTTTCTCCAAGCACTAAAGGAACGAGGGTACACCATCCATATCGAGACCAACGGGTCGGTAAAGCTGCAGCCCGAAGTGGAAGGGTTAATCGACTGGATCACAGTGTCGCCAAAAGCGTTACCGGTTGTATTGAGGCGTTGCGACGAGTTGAAATTACTGTTCGGAGGGGAATATAATCCCGAGGACTGGACAGATCGGTTCCCCAAGGCGCTCCATTTCCTTCAACCCCTTGACACGCAAGACAAAAGCCTCAACGCGCGGTGCATTGAGGCTTGCATAGAGTATATCAAGCGTCACCCTCGGTGGAGGCTCAGCTTGCAGACACACAAGATCTTGAACATTCGCTAGAATCCCCACAACGCCTTGCCCAGCGGTGTAAGATAATCGTAAAGGTGGTAGGGAGCCACCTCGACGGCTATCTCGCCGGCTGCGTAGGGGGCGATTTCGTAGGGAGCGTATACGAAGGTAATGCCTTGGTCGGTGACGTAGAAATTTTCGTAGGATTCGATATTGTCGGCATCCACCATGGTGTCGTCGGTTGCGAATTGCTCGCGGGCGGAGTCGCGGATGGTGTTGATAATGTTTACACGCTCACCGGGGTCGAAAACGTTGTCGGGAGTCAGCACCTCAGCCGCCGGGACGTAATAGTTGACGTATTGGGTGGCGTACATCCCATGGGCCGCGCCGTACATGTAGTTGCTTTGGAAAATAGCGAACGACAACAGCGTCGAACTCATCGACTTGACCGAAATCACCGTCGATTGTTCCGACATCGCGCTGTCGGCCTTCAGCTCGGTGGCCTCTTTCAACCCGTCGGTCTCATCCTCGGCGATGGCGGGGTGGGTGATGTAGTATTTAATAGCCTCGGCGATTGTGCCACCCTTCTGGCCGTAAGCCAGGGAAAGGATGGAATCCTGCAAAGGACGCAGGTTATGGTCGGCCCAGCTCACAGGGAACACGGCCGAGGTGATTACCGTGGCGTAACTGGGCACACCCAATTCCCTGGTCATCGACGGCAACTCCATGATGGCAGTGTCGGCGTATTGTACCAACTCGATCGACTCCGAGCCTTTCAATCCTTTAGCTATATCGTTGTTACCTGAGCCGCAAGCGCCCAGCATCGCGATCACAGGGAGGGCCATTGCCCATTTGATTGTTGCTTTCATTGGTGTGAAGTGTGTATAAATTTTGATGCAAAGTTAATGATAAATCAATTCCGTCACGCGAAAAATTTGTACTTTTGTGACTTGATATAATAACAATTCACGATGGTAAATGGATTTCTAAGAGTTGCGGCCACAGTGCCAAAAGTTACTCCCGCCGATTGTGCGGCCAACGTCGAGGGCATTATCGCCTTGGCTAAAGAGTTGGACGCCAAGGGCGCGCGCCTTATCGTGTTCCCCGAGTTGTGCATCACGGGCTACACGTGTGGCGACCTGTTCCACCAGCAAAAGTTGCTCGACGACGCCTTGGATGGCCTCCAAACGATTCTCGCGGCCTCGAGCGCCATCAAGGCAATCTTGGTTGTGGGAATGCCCCTGCGCATCGGCACCGGGCTCTACAACTGCGCCGTCGCTGTCCACGACTACCAGGTGTTGGGAATCGTGCCCAAGTGCTACATTCCCAATTACAACGAATTTTACGAGAAGCGGTGGTTCCACAGCGGCTACGACCTCAACACGCAAGTGCGATTAGAAAATCAATGCCAGCCAGTGCCTGTGTCGCCCAACCTTATTATCAACGCCAGATGGATGATTGATGACGACCGCCTGTCCAAATGGATAGACGACAGCGTCAAGATTGGCATCGAGATTTGCGAGGACCTGTGGAGCCCCA
The DNA here is from genome assembly GCA_021205635.1 of Bacteroidales bacterium. Lineage (GTDB taxonomy): Bacteria > Bacteroidota > Bacteroidia > Bacteroidales > Muribaculaceae > JAJPXC01. The sequence continues at coordinate 7,584 of JAJPXC010000155.1, forward strand.
CGCCAAGATCCACTCAATTGGCTATGCAGGGAGCCGACGTGATTGTTAATCTCTCGGCCTCCAACGACCTTATCGGCAAATATCACTACCTTACCGACCTGATTCGCCAGCAATCGGGACGCCTGCTCTGCGGCTACGTATACGCAGGTGCCGGTTGGGGAGAGTCGTCGACCGATTTGGTGTTCGACGGCAAGGCTATAATCGCCGAGTGCGGCTCGATTCTTGGCCGTAACGAGCGATGGACGCACACACCACAATACGTGATCCGCGACCTTGATCTTGAGGCCATCCGTCGCGACCGCCTGCACCTAGGCACATTTACCGACGCTGTCAAGAGTTTCCAGCCTCTGTCCGAGACGGTAAATGTGGATTGCGGTCTCCATTACCACGAGCTCCCCGACCTGCTACGTGAGGTTGTCCCCCACCCCTTCGTGCCCTCCGACAAGGGCCACCGCGACGAGCGCTGCTCCGAGATTATCAACATCCAAGTGGCAGGATTGGCGCGCCGCTTGGACGCCACGAGGTGCCGTAAGCTCGTTGTGGGCATCTCAGGTGGATTGGACTCAACGCTAGCCTTGCTGGTGGCTGTGGAGGCCTTCGACTCGCTGGGATTGGACCGCAAGGGGATTATCGGAGTCACAATGCCCGGATTCGGCACCACCAAGCGCACCAAATCCAACGCCGCACTTCTTATGGAGACGTTGGGCGTCACCATCCGCGAGATCCCTATCGGCGAGGCGGTCAACATCCATTTCCGCGACATAGGTCACGACCCCGAGGTGAAGGACGTTACCTACGAGAATTCCCAGGCACGCGAGCGCACCCAGATACTGATGGATCTCGCCAACCAAGAAGGCGGCATGGTGCTCGGTACCGGCGACCTTTCGGAATTGGCTCTCGGCTGGGCTACTTACAACGGCGACCACATGTCGATGTACGGTGTCAACGCCTCGGTGCCCAAAACCTTGGTGAAATATCTTGTGCAATGGTTTGCCGACCGTACCGACAACGAACAGGAGCGTCGCACGCTTTTGGACATCATCGACACCCCGGTAAGCCCCGAGCTGCTCCCTGCCGACACCCATGGCAACATCGCACAGAAAACCGAGGACTTGGTGGGTCCCTACGAGCTCCACGACTTCTTCCTCTACTACACATTGCGTTACGGCTATAGTCCCTCCCGTGTATTGTTCTTGGCTGAGCAAGCCTTCAATGAAAGCTTTAATCGAGCAACGATATTGAATTGGTTGAAAACATTCTACAGAAGATTCTTTAACCAACAGTTTAAACGATCTTGTCTCCCCGACGGGCCTAAGGTGGGTAGCGTGTGCCTGTCGCCACGAGGCGATTGGCGTATGCCCAGCGACGCCTCAGCCCGGGCATGGATCGAAGAGATAGCAAATATTAAGTATTAGTGATTAGTGATTAAGTATAATAGCTTTTTTGCTCGCATTTATATTTCCCGTTTATTGGCGTAATCGATAAAGGAGAAAAGGAGGAAAGGAACAATTCACTGAAAACTGAAAACTGAAAACTGAAAACTGAAAACTATATATGAAGAAAATACTTGGCATCACCGGCCTATTGGCAATCGCCCCTGTTATGGCACAAAAATTAGTTTACCCGACGGCGCCCAAAGACGGCACCGTTGACGAATATTTCGGCGTGAAAGTAGCCGACCCGTTCCGCCCCTTGGAGGACGACACCGCGGCTGTCACCACCGCTTGGGTGGAAGCCGAAAACGCCGTCACCCGAGGCTACTTGGACCGTATCCCGTTCCGCGACGCCATCAACAAGCGTCTCACCCAGCTCAACAACTACCACAAGAGGGGCACCCCGTCCAAGCACAAAAACGGCAAATATTATTATTACGAGAACAACGGATTGCAAAATCAGTCGGTGCTCTTCGAAATGGACTCCTTGAACGGCACTCCCCGCGTGTTTCTTGACCCGAACAAATTGAGCGACGACGGCACGGTGGCTCTCACAGGTGTCTTCTTCTCCAAAGACGAGAAATACGCCGCCTACACCATCTCGCGCTCCGGTAGCGACTGGACCGAGATATACGTGATGGACGCTGTCACTCGGGAGCCTCTGCCCGACCATATCGAGTGGGCCAAGTTCACCGGCGCCTCTTGGCGTGGCGACGGCTTCTATTACAGCGCCTATGGCAAGCCTGAGGCCGGCAAGGAGTTCTCCAACGCCAACGAGAATCACCGCATCTACTACCACAAATTAGGCACCCCCCAAGAAGAGGATTTGCTGGTTTTCGAGGATCCCGAGAATCCCCTCCACTTCCATAGCCCGGGCGTGAGCGACGACGAGCGCTATTTGTTCCTCTACACCAGCGGACAAGGCATTGGCAATGCCGTATCGGTAATGGATCTGGAAGCCGAGAATCCCCAATGGATTACCATTGAGAGCACTCAGGAGAAGGACGTGAGTGTAATTGACGTGATCGACGATCAGCTGCTTATCCTCACCACATGGGACGCTCCTATGGGTCGCGTGGTTACCGTGCCAATCTCCAATCCCTCGCGTGAGAACTGGGTAGACTTCATCCCTGAGCAGAATGGCGTGATGTCGTCAATACAGCGCGCTGGCAGCAACCTGCTTATCGTGGGCGTCGAGAAGGACGCATCCGATCATTTCTACCTCTACGACCTCAAGGGCAACCTCGTGCGCGAGATAGTTCTTCCCACCCTAGGTAGCGCCGGCTTCGCGTCCTCAAAGCATCACGATGAGGTGTTCTACGGTTTCACTTCGTTCGTTTACCCCTCGGCCTCATTCAGTTACGATCTCAAGACTGGCGAAAGCAAGCTTATCAAGAGCGCCAAAATCGAGGGCTTCAATCCCGGGGATTACGTTACCGAACAAGTGTGGTACACCTCCAAAGACGGCACCCGCGTGCCCATGTTCCTCACCTACAAGAAAGGCCTGGAGCGCAACGGCAAAAATCCCGTCTATCTCTACGGCTACGGCGGCTTCAACGTCAACCTCAACCCCGCGTTCTCGGCCAACCGTCTGTTCTGGCTCGAAAACGGTGGCATCTACGCGCAAGCCACACTACGTGGGGGCGGCGAATACGGCGAGGCTTGGCATGAGGCCGGCACAAAGATGAACAAGCTTAACGTGTTCAACGACTTTATCGCCGCTGGCGAGTATATGATCAACGAGGGTTGGACGTCGCCCGATTACCTCGTGATCGAAGGCGGTAGCAACGGAGGCCTGCTTGTGGGTGCAACCGTCAACATGCGTCCCGACCTTTTCAAGGTGGCCATTCCCCGCGTGGGCGTGATGGACATGATGCGCTACCACCTGTTCACCATCGGTTGGAACTGGGCATCGGATTACGGTACGTCGGCCGACTCCCCCGAGATGGCCGCTTATCTGCTCGGCTACTCCCCCCTGCACAACATCAAGAACGACGGCACCCCCTACCCCGCCATCCTTGTCACCACAGCCGACCATGACGACCGCGTGGTGCCAGCCCATTCGTTCAAATACGCCGCCACACTGCAGGAGGCAAACACTGGCGACGCCCCTAAGCTAATCCGCATCGACTCCAAGGCTGGGCACGGTGCTGGCAAACCGATCTCCAAGATTATCGACGAGTGGACCGACATTTATTCGTTCACCTTCCAGAACCTCGGCATCGACCCCTCTAAATGAAGGTCAAAGCGCTAATATTATCCATATTGGCGAGCGCCACGCTCAGCGGTTGCTTCACTGGCATCGAAAGCACCCCCAAGATCACGTCGAAGGACGTGCGTCGTGAGGGTGCCGACGCTGTCACGGCCGAGAATCGCTATCTGGCCGACATCGAGGCCTTCCCCTACGACCAGTGGAAGCCGGGTAAGCAGTTGATGGTGTCCGACCCGAAAATCGCTCTCGCGCTTTCCGGCGACGCCGACTCGCTGCAATACGGAGATATCCTCACCTTCGACGGCTTTGAAACAACCCGCGACATCACCGGAGATGAGGTTACACTGTTTCGCTTGATCAACCAGGCCAACGATTACGCGTTCCTCGTCTACCGCTCTAGCATGTCGCCCGAATGGCTGAAGGCTTTGCCGGGAATTGACGTGCCCTTCACAATCGACCTTGATATCGTCGCGGCCGCTCGCGAAAGATTGGTCACCAAGCAACTGTACACCCTTACTTACAATTGGCTTGACGAGCAAGGACGCACTATCCGTGGCCGCAAATTCGTCCCCGTGACAGTGACCAATGTCTCCCCGGGCACCACCGACTTCCCAATCAAGGTGGAATTCGTTGACGACAAGGGACTCAAAGGGTCGCTTATGATAGCCTTGAGTAGAGCGCTGCAATCCACTCGCGGGTTTGAGACGCTGTTCTCCTTCAACGATCCTCACCTGCGTTATCCGCAAGTGAGCGATTACATGTGGGAGCGTATCACCCAGGGGCGAGTGGAGGATGAGATGACCACCACCGAGGTGCGATTGGCTATCGGAGCGCCGCAAGAGATTGTCAGAGCCCCGGGATATGGGGGCGTGCGTGAACGCTGGATCTATTCTGACGGTGTTTACGCCGATTTTGAGAACGGATTGCTTGTTAATTTCAGGAAATAACAAACAAAGATATGCGCTTAACTTTCCTCGGAACCGGCACATCCACGGGCGTACCGATGCTTCGGTGCCTGTGCGATGTGTGCCGTTCCTCCGACCCCCACGACCATCGCCTGCGCGCCTCGGCCTTAGTTGAGGTTAAGGGGGTAAACCTATTAATCGACTGCGGGCCCGATTTTTACGCCCAGATGTTGCGACTTGACAGCCCCGAGCTCGACGCGCTGTTAATTACCCATGTCCATTACGACCATGTGGGTGGTATCGACGACTTGCGTCCCTACTGTACCGCTGAAGGTTTCCCGGTATACTGCCGACCCGATGTGGCCCGTAACCTGCGCGAGCGCCTGCCTTATTGTTTCGCCACCAACCATTACCCCGGTGCGCCTCGTTTCGCCATACACGAAATCGACGAGCGTTACCCGTTCTGCATCCGCGACGTGGTCGTCACTCCCCTGCCGGTAAAGCATTACCTGCTCAACATCCTCGGCTACCGAATCGGCCGCTTGGCTTATATCACCGACGCCAAAGAGATCTCCGATGACACATTGAAGAAGTGCAAAGGCGTTGACACCCTTGTGATTAACGCCCTGCGCAAGAAGGAACACATTTCCCATTTCACAATCGACGACGCCCTGGATTTCATCGGTAAAGTAAAGCCCCGTGTGGCTTATTTGATTCACATGAGCCACGACTTCGGCCGACATGCCGACATTCAACCTTCTTTGCCCTCAAACGTTTATATAGCATACGACGGACTCTCAATCGAGATTCCCGACTGACGATTTTCCACTGCGTTTCGACTATGCAACAAGAAGGTACACTTACACTTAGCCATATCCCCGCCTCATTGGAGGTGGTGGCGCCCCCGTGCCAAGGGGCTTTTATGGCGCATTATCTCATGTGGTGGCTCAGGCGCTGGTGGTGGATACCGACGCTGATTGTGCTTGTGCCCGTTTTTCTGTGGGTGTGTAGCGACAACATCGCGTGGCTGCTCGTCTCGGCTATGCTCCTATGTCTTTGCTACCCGATGATGCTTTACTTGATTTTGGCTCGCTTTGCACTGCACGTTGACGGCCGTCGAGCTATGCACTCAGCAGAGGTTAAGCTCACTCCGTCCACACTTTCCATCCACTATCTCCCCCTGAGCGACACCAATAACAATGCGCCAAAGGACGTTGTGGTCCCTCGTGACGAAATAAGGGAATGGGGTGTCGGGGGAAAGCACATCCACGTGGTGTTCGGCCCCTCGCCTCACGATTTTATCGCTTTGCCGTTGGACGCAGCGGGTTAGTACGGCTTTCTGTACTTGTCGGGAGCCGAATCCTGTAATATGCTTAAATATGAGTTGTAGCGCGACTGGGCGATACGATTGTCGGCCAGCGCTTCGAGCACAGCGCAGCCTGGCTCATGGGTGTGCGTGCAGTTTCCATAGCGGCATTCCTTGGAAATCTCAAAGATCTCAGGGAAATAGTGGCTAGCCTCCTTGTCGGAGATATCGATTGTGCCGAAGCCCTTCACTCCCGGGGTGTCGATAAGCCATCCACCCTCGGGCAACTGGTGCATCTCGGAGAAAGTGGTGGTGTGCATTCCGGTGTCGTGGATTGTGGAGATTTCGGCCGTGCGCAGTTTCAGGCCGGGGATCAGGTCGTTGATTAACGTGCTCTTCCCCACTCCCGAGTTGCCCGACAGCAATGTCACCTTATCATGAAGCAATTCACGCAACTGGTCTACACCTTCCAAAGTCTTTGCCGAGGTGTGGAGAACCGTGTAACCAATGGAGCGATAAAGATAGGTCACGGCCTCAAGCAGTTCCATCTCATCGGGGTCGTCGTGAAGAAGGTCTACCTTGTTGATTACTATCACAGGTTTCACCTGATAAGCCTCAGCGGTAGCCAAGAAACGGTCGATGAAGGTAGTGGAGGTTGTAGGATGGGCCAGCGTCACCACAAGCAATGCCTGATCGAGATTGGAGGCTAAAATATGAGCCTCTTTGGAGAGATTGGAGGCTCGGCGGATGATATAGTTACGGCGTGGCTGGATACGGGTAATAAAAGCCGTGCCGTCGGCACCGGGGGTATAGTCCACACGGTCGCCAACGGCTACGGGATTAGTCGTGCGTATTCCTTTAAGTCGGAGGTTGCCCTTTACCTTGCTGTTGACCAAGGCGCCGCCTTCATCGGGCAACACCTGATACCAGCTGCCGGTATTCTTAACAACGAGCCCCTCCATAGGTAAAGCATTTAACGTTTAGCCAAATATGCTTTAAACTTTAAACCTTAAACTTTAAACTTTAAACATATCCACGGATGATTCCTCGCTTAGCGTTCTGGACGAAGAGGATAATCTCGTCGCGCTCGGGAGTGGCGGGCAACTCGGCCTCGATGCGCTCGATCGCGTCGGACACGTTCAAGCCCGAGAGGTAAAGGTAACGGTAAATCTCCTGGATGGAGTAGATCGTTTGTGCCGAGAAGTTGCGGCGACGCAGGCCGATGGAGTTGACGCCAGCGTAGGAGATAGGCTCGCGAGCGGCCTTAACGTAAGGGGGGATGTCCTTGTTGACCAAAGCGCCACCCTGGATCATCACATGCGGACCAATGTGGCAGAACTGGTGAATCAACGTGCCACCACCGATTACTGCGTAATTGTCGACCACAACCTCGCCAGCTATCTGGGTAGCATTGGACATAATCACATTGTCGCCTACCACGCAGTCGTGGGCGATATGGCTATAGGCCATAATCAAGCAGTTGTTGCCAACGACGGTTTTACCCTTGGCGGCGGTGCCGCGGTTGATGGTGACGCACTCGCGGATGGTGGTGTTATCGCCGATGATTGCAGTGGTTTCCTCACCGCGGAATTTCAAGTCCTGTGGGATACCGGAAATGACCGCACCGGGAAAAATAGTGCAATTCTTACCGATGCGAGCGCCCTCCATGATGGTAACGTTGGAGCCGATACGAGTGCCCTCGCCGATCTCCACATTTTGGTCGATCGTCACGAAGGGGTCGATCACCACGCTCGGGGCAATTTTGGCCGCCGGGTGGATATAGGACAACGGTTGTTTCATAATCCTTATATTATAATGATTGGTAATTCTCATTTTTGAGTCCAGGAATAAAGGCCTCTTTAATCCTTTAATCCTTTCCTCCTTTAAACTATTAACTAGAAACTAGAAACTAGAAACTAGAAACCAGATACCAGAAACCAGAAACTAGAAACTAGAAACTAGAAACTAGAAACTAGAAACTTTTAACCCTTATTCTTAACAATCTGCGCCATGAACTCACATTCACACACCACCTTCTCGCCCACGAAAGCTATACCCTTCATCACGGCGCAACCGCGACGCAAGGGAGTGAGGAACGATACATGGAACAGCAACGTGTCGCCCGGCACAACCTTTTGGCGGAACTTCACGTTGTCGATCTTCATGAAATAGGTGGAATAGAGCTCGGGGTCCTCAACGGTGGAGAGCACCAGCAGTCCACCAGTCTGAGCCATGGCCTCGATCATAAGCACGCCGGGCAACACCGGCTCCTGTGGGAAGTGCCCCTGGAAGAACGGCTCGTTGGTGGTTACGTTCTTCACGCCCACGATGTGGTTCAAGCCCTTCTCGATCACCTTGTCAACCAAGGCGAACGGGTAGCGGTGGGGCAGCAGGCGACGGATGTCGTTGATGTCCATTATGGGAGCCACGTTGGGGTTGTAAACGGGCGCTTGCACCTCCTGGCGCTTGATCTCGCGGCGCACGCGCTTGGAGAACGTAGTGTTGATCGTGTGGCCGGGGCGGGTGGCGATGATCTTGCCCTTCAAGGGACGACCGATCAGGGCGATGTCGCCAATCACGTCAAGGAGTTTGTGACGGGCCGGCTCGTTCTCCGAGGTCAACGGCTTGGTGTTAAGGTAGCCTAGAGCCTCAGCCTCCTTATGTTGCACGCCCATCAGGTCGGCCAAGCGGTCAAGCTCGGCTTGGGGAACTGGGCTGTCGTAAATCACTATAGCGTTGTCGAGGTCGCCACCCTTGATGAGGTTGCCCTTTACCAGCGGCTCAATCTCGCGCACAAAAACGAACGTGCGGCTGGCGGCTACCTGGTCGTTGAAGTCGCTCATCTTCTCCAGAGCGGCATATTGGTTGTTGAGCACTGGTGAATCGAAACCAATCATGGCGTCAACCGAGAAATCATCGTCGGGGAGAACAACGATTGACGAGCCGGTGGTGTCGTCACGCACCTCGATTTTCTGCTTTACCACATAGTAATTTTTGTCGGCCTCCTGCTCCTCCAGACCGGCCTCGGCGATCTTCTCGCTGTAGATTTTGGCCGAGCCGTCAAGGATAGGAACCTCCGGGGCGTTTACCTTAATAAGAACATTGTCGATGCCGGCGGCGTATAGGGCCGCCATGGCGTGCTCGATTGTTGACACTTTCACATCGCCCTGGGCGACCACCGTTCCGCGAGTGGTTGACACCACATTTTCGGCCAATGCGTCCACCAGAGGCTCCCCCTCGAGATCCACTCGCTGGAATTTATAACCATGCCCGATGGGTGCGGGACAGAATGTGGCTTCGATATCCAAGCCGGTGTGAAGGCCCTTGCCTTTTACGGTAAACGGTTGCTTAAGAGTGAGTTGCTTCATAACGTTGCTATGAGGTATTATTGTTTGTCTAAATTGTTGAGACGTCGCTCAAGGTCGCGCACGGTCTTGATCAAGTCGGGCAAGCGCTTCACGGCGGCGGCCTGTCGGAAGAAATCTTTGATGGGCGATGGCGGTGATCCGATGATTGCCTGGTCGGAGGGCACGTCGGCTGGGATGCCAGCTTGAGCGCCAATCAAGACGCGGTCGCCGATGTGAAGGTGCCCGGCGAAACCCACCTGGCCTCCTACCTGGCAGTTGGAGCCGATTTTGGTGGACCCGGCGATACCGCTTTGGGATGCCATCACAGTGTCGTGTCCCACCTCGCAATTGTGAGCCACCTGGATAAGGTTGTCGAGCTTCACTCCGTGACCGATACGGGTTGCACCCATGGTGGCGCGGTCAATGGTGGTGTTGGCGCCAATCTCCACGTCGTCGTCGATCTCAACGATACCTATTTGTGGTATCTTCTCGTAGTGCTCGCCTACCGGAGCGAATCCAAATCCGTCGGCACCGATCACAGCCCCAGCGTGCAGCACGCAGCGTGAGCCAATCTTGCAGCCGTGATAAACCTTCACGCCGGGGTAAAGCACCGTGTTGTCGCCGATGGTCACTCCGTCGCCGATATAGACCTGAGGGAAGATTTTCACGCCATTGCCCAGAGTCACGCCTTTACCGATATATGCGAAGGCGCCCACATAGCCGTCGTCGGGAATCGTCACCCCTTCCGAGATATACGACGGCTGCTCGATGCCCACGTGCTTGGGTGCGAGCATCTCCGACACCATGCGCAGCAACGCGGCTACCGTGGCGTAAGGGTCATCTACCTTGATAAGGGTGGCTTTCACCTCCCCTTCCGGCTCAAAGTCGCGCTTTACCAGCACCACCGACGATCCCGTGGTGTAGATGTACTTGCTGTATTTGGGGTTGGCAAGGAACGAGATTGCGCCTGGCCGGCCCTCCTCGATCTTGGCGAAAGTGCTCACTGCCGCGTCGGGGTTGCCGATCACGGTGCCCTGCACCATCGCTGCTATTTGGCTTGCTGTAAACTGCATTTCTTTTGGTAGAATCTAATACATTTTCAGCGTGCAAAAACCTTTCACACGCTTTTAACCCCACAAAATTGCGAAAAATTTTTGGATTAAGGGCAACACTTATGCGCAAAAATGCAAAAAACGTGCAAATCAGGCCAAAAACGTTAATTTTGTTAACACTTGATATTGCGTTATTGAGGGAAAATTGCTACCTTTGTGGGCAAATCTCAAAAGCTATATGGCAACGAGCACAAAAAGCCTGGTATCAATCGCCGACATTAGCCGCGACGAAATCCTCACATTGCTTGGCCAGGCGCGTTATTTCGAGGAAAACCCCAACAACCGTATCCTACAGGGAAAGGTTGTAGCCACACTATTCTTCGAGCCGTCGACGCGCACTCGCCTGAGTTTTGAAACAGCAGTAAACCGCCTCGGAGGCCGCGTGATCGGTTTCTCCGACGCCTCAACCACCTCATCCACCAAGGGCGAGACCCTTAAGGACACAATTAAGATGGTGAGCAATTACGTCGACTTGATCGTCATGCGTCACTATCTCGAGGGAGCCGCTCGATACGCCACCGAGGTGACCGACATCCCCATCATCAACGCCGGCGACGGGGCCAACCAACATCCCTCCCAAACGATGCTCGACCTCTACTCCATCTACAAAACCCAAGGTCGCTTGGAGGACCTCGACATCACCCTCGTGGGCGACCTCAAATACGGCCGCACCGTCCATTCCCTGCTCCACGCCATGAAGCATTTCCCCGCGAGATTCAAGTTTGTGGCCTGCGACGAGTTGAAAATGCCCCAGGAGTACAAGGATTTCTGCGACGCCAACGGAATAAAATACGAGGAGTACACAGAATTCTCTCCCGAGGTGATCAACAACTCCGACATTATATATATGACCCGCGTGCAACGCGAGCGCTTCACCGACATCATGGAATACGAGCGCGTGAAAAACCTCTACAACCTCAACAACGCCATGGTACAGGACTCGCGCGACAACCTGCGCATCCTCCACCCCCTACCTCGCGTCAACGAGCTCTCGATGGACCTCGACGACAATCCCAAAGCCTATTATTTCGAGCAAGCCAAGAACGGCCTATACGCCCGCCAAGCGATAATCTGCCGCTCCCTTGGAATTGACATACCTGTAATACCAGCTCAGAAATGACCACCACCAAGAAAGAACTCGCAGTAGCCGCCCTGCGCAACGGCACCGTTATCGACCATATTCCCCCAAAAGCGCTGTTCAAGGCCGTCAAAATCCTCGGCATCGAGGGATTGGACACCCAGCTCACCATCGGCAACAACCTCGAGAGCCATCGCTATGGCGCCAAGGGAATCATCAAGGTGGCCGACACATTCTTCCCCGAGGAGACGCTCAACCGTATCGCCCTGATAGCGCCTACGGCTGTCGTCAACATCATCCGAGAGTATGAGGTTGTGGAGAAGCACCCCGTGGAGCTGCCCGACGAGATCGTGGGATTGGTGAAATGCGACAACCCCAAGTGCATCACCAACAACGAGCCGATGGCCACCCGTTTCCATGTGATCGACCGCGATCCCGTAACCATCAAATGCCACTACTGCCTTCACACCCAAACCAACTGATATCCTCATGAAAGTAGATTGGCGACCAGGCACAATGCTTTACCCCCTGCCCGCAGTGATCATCACCTGCGGCACGATGGAGGAATCCAATATGCTCACCGTTTCGTGGACGGGCACGATATGCTCCGACCCAGCGATGCTATATATCTCAGTGCGTCCCTCGCGTCACAGCTACCCCATAATCAAGGAACGCATGGAGTTCACGGTCAACCTCACCACCAAGGCAATGGCCCGCGCCACCGATTGGGTGGGCGTACGCTCGGGTGCCGAATACGACAAGTGGAAAGAGACAGGCCTCACCCCCGAGCCGGGAGTGAAAGTGGCGTGCCCATGTATCAAGGAGTCGCCGCTGGCAATTGAGTGCCGCGTGAAGGAGATTATCCCCCTTGGCACCCACGACATGTTTATCGCCGACGTCCTCAACGTCAGGGCCCAGGAGTCGCTGATCGATCCCGCGACAGGCGCTTTCGACCTTGGCGGAGCCGACTTGATCAGCTATATCCACGGCGGTTATTACAGCCAGGGCGAGAAGCTGGGCAAATTCGGCTTCTCAGTGCAAAAGAAAAAGAAATAAACCACCAATAGTACTACAATCATTCAAGGTATTCATTATGGAAAAAGACCAAGAGATTTTTGACATCATCGAGCGCGAACACCAGCGCCAGCTCCACGGTATCGAACTCATCGCCTCCGAGAACTTTGTAAGCCCCCAGGTGATGCAAGCCATGGGTTCGTGCTTGACCAACAAATACGCCGAGGGTTATCCCGGCCACCGCTATTACGGCGGTTGCCAAGTGGTCGACTTGGCCGAGCAGTTGGCTATCGACCGTATCAAGAAACTGTACGGCGCCGAGTACGCCAACGTGCAACCCCACTCGGGCGCTCAGGCCAACATGGCCGTGTTCATGGCCTGCCTGCGTCCCGGCGACAAGTTCCTGGGATTGAACCTCAGCCACGGCGGTCACTTGAGCCACGGTAGTCCCGTCAACTTCTCGGGCCTTGTGTTCCAAGCCCTGGAATACAACGTTAAGGAGGAGGACGGCCGCATCGACTACGAGCAGATGGAAGAGGTGGCACGCCGCGAGCGTCCCCGCCTGATCATCGGTGGCGCCAGCGCCTACTCCCGCGAGTGGGACTACGCCCGCATGCGTCGCCTTGCCGACGAGATCGGCGCTATTCTCATGATCGACATGGCCCACCCCGCTGGCCTTATCGCCGCAGGCCTGCTCGACAACCCCGTGAAATACGCCCACATCGTCACCTCCACCACCCACAAGACCCTGCGCGGTCCTCGTGGCGGCTTGATCCTTATGGGCAAGGACTTCGACAATCCCTGGGGCAAGACCAACCCCAAGGGCGAGATCCGCAAGATGTCGGCTCTCCTTGACTCCGCAGTGTTCCCCGGCGTGCAGGGCGGTCCCCTCGAGCACGTGATCGCCGCCAAGGCTGTGGCTTTCGGCGAGGCTCTGCAGCCCCGCTACAAGGAGTACCAAGCCCAAGTGAAGCGCAACGCCGCTGTTATGGCTCAAGGCTTGGTTGACAAGGGCTACAAGATCATCTCGGGTGGCACCGACAACCACTGCATGCTGGTCGACCTCCGTCCCAAGTTCCCCAACCTGACCGGTAAAGTGGCTGAGCGCGTGCTTGTGGAGGCCGACATCACCGCCAACAAGAATATGGTGCCCTTCGACACCCGTTCCCCCTTCCAAACCTCCGGCATACGCCTCGGCACGCCCGCCATCACCACTCGTGGCGCCAAGGAGGACCTCATGGGCGAAATCGTGGAGATGATCGACACCGTGCTCTCTAATCCCGAGGACACAGCCAAGATCAAGGCCGTGCGCGACAAGGTAAACGCCACGATGGAGAATTACCCCATGTTCGCTTGGTAACCAACCCCGTATGATCGTTCTATATAGAATATACCAAATTTGCGTAATGCTGCCAGTACTACTTGTGCTGACAGCATTAACAGCTATTGCCACCATCATCGGCTCCGCCCTGGGCGGCGGCCGGTGGTGCGGCTATTATTTCCCCAAATATTGGGCCAGGATGTTCTGCTGGCTCACGTTTGTCAACGTCAAGGTAACAGGCCGTGAGAATATCGACAAGGACACCTCTTACGTCTTTGTCGCCAACCACCAGGGCGCCTACGACATTTTCTCGGTGTACGGTTTCCTCAACCACCAGTTCCGCTGGATGATGAAAAAGTCGCTCCAAAAGATTCCATTGGTAGGTTACAGTTGCCTGAAATCGGGTCAGATTTACGTTGACAATTCCTCACGCTCGGCCCTGCAAAAAACCATGGCCACGGCCGAGAAACAGCTGCGAGGAGGCATGTCGCTCGTGGTGTTCCCCGAGGGATCGCGCACGCTCACCGGCAAGATGGGAGCATTCAAGCGCGGCGCCTACAAATTGGCCACCGAGTTCCAGCTCCCAATGGTGCCCCTGACAATCGACGGCGCCTACCGTGTGTTGCCCCGCACATCCATTTTACCCCATTGGGGAACAATTCGGCTCACAATCCACAAGCCGATTTCCCCCGCTAAGGACGAGGCTGGCATCCCCGCTGTGATGGAAGCCACCAAGCAGTCCATCTCCTCGGCCCTCCCCGGCTAAACGTTAAATACTTAACGCTAAATGCTTAACATGAGAATAAAACGATTATACACCTTCATGCTACAGACGTTCCTGCCTCTGTTCATGATGACGTTTTTTATCGTTTTGTTCATCGTGTTGATGCAATTCCTATGGCGCTACATCGACGACCTTGTGGGCAAAGGTCTCGGTATGGGCCTCATTGGCGAGCTTTTCTTCTACGCCGCCTTGACCATGGTACCGATGGCGCTCCCTCTCGCCATCCTGCTCGCGTCGCTAATGACATTCGGCAACCTAGGCGAGCGATTCGAGCTAACCGCCATGAAAGCCGCCGGCATCTCCCTGCTCAAGTGCATGAAGCCGCTGATTTGGCTTATGGTTGTCATCGCCATTGGCGCTTTCTTCTTCCAAAACAACGTCCTCCCGGTGGCCCAAACCAAAATGTGGACGCTCCTTTACTCCATGCGCCAAAAATCACCCGAAGTGGAGATTCCCGAGGGTGTGTTCTACGACCAATTGCCCGGACTGAACATCTACGTCGAGAACAAAAACAAAGAGACTGGCGTACTTTACAACATGATGATTTACGACACGTCGAAAGGCTTCGAGAGCCTGCGCGTGTTGCTGGCCGATTCCGGCAAAATGGCCATGACCGAGGACCAAACCCACCTGTTCCTCACCCTTTACGACGGTGCCCAATTCGAAAGCCTGCGCGAGCAGCAAGCAGGCGCCAATCCCGGCAATCAGCCCTACCGCCGCGAGGCGTTCGACCGCAAGGAAATCCTCGTGGCCTTCGACAACAACTTCAACCGCATGGACGAGAGCGGCATGCGCAACCAATACGTGGGCAAAAACATCGCCGAGCTGCGAGCCACAATCGACTCAGTGTCGGCCCGTGTCGACTCGGTTGGCGACATTTACGCCCGCGAGCTTAAAACCACCACCCGCGTGGGAGTAGAATACTACCGCAACAAAATGGAAAACGGCGAGGTGATAAAAGTGCCCACTCCTCCCGTAATTCTTGACCATCCCCTCAACCTCGACTCCCTCGTCATGGCCGACAACGGCGCCTACGCCCGCGGCTACTACAACCAAGCCATGATCCGCGCCAAACGTGTAAAGCAAGATTACGAATTCAAGGCCATCGTCACCTCCGACGACCTCAAGACCATCCGTCGACACGGCATCGAGCTGCACAAGAAATTCACCCTGTCGTTCGCCTGCATCATCTTCTTCTTCATCGGCGCTCCCCTTGGGGCCATCATACGAAAAGGAGGATTGGGCACACCGCTGATCATCTCCGTGTTCCTGTTCATCGTCTACTATATTATCGACAATACCGGCTACAAGATGGCCCGCGAAGGCCGTATGGAGGTGTGGGAAGGCATCTGGCTCAGCTCGGCCATCCTCCTCCCGCTGGGCTTGTTCTTCACCTACAAGGCGATGAACGACTCGGCCGTGTTCAACAAGGACGCCTACCTCAACTTCTTCACCCGCCTGCTCGGCCTCCACGTCACCCGCCACTACGAGCTGAAGGAGGTGGCTATGGACGACATGAACCCCATAGTAGCCCTTGACAAACTCGATAACGTGAAAACGTCGTTGAAGCAGCTGCTTGCCATGGTTGAGAAACCTATGGGCTACATCCGATACCTTACCGTCGGAGGGCCCCGCTCGGAAATCGAGGCCGTCGAGACTGAGCTATCGGCCGCCACCGATTACATATCCAACGCCCGAGAGCCGCTCGTCGTGAACAAGCTCAGCGACTTCCCAATACTTCGCACCTATTGGCTCACCCAACCCTTCCCCAAGACTTGGATGGGCTGGACTGCCGCCATTATATTCCCCATCGGTGGAACAATGTGGCTCATTGCCCGTCGCCTGCGCCGCAACCTCGTGGCCAACATCCAAAAGGCCCTCAAAGTAGCCGACGAGGAAACCACCCTCCTCTCCAATTACTCTAACAAAGAACAAAATTCGCAAAAATGAAAGATACCCCTACCCTACTCGATCCCATTGAGGACGCCCTGGCCGATTTCCGCGAGGGCAAAATGGTAATCGTGGTTGACGACGAGGATCGCGAAAACGAAGGCGACCTCATCGTGGCCGCCGAGAAAATAACCCCCGAGCAGGTCAACTTCATGCTCAAAAACGCCAGAGGCGTGCTGTGCGCTCCCATCACCATCAGCCGCGCGCAGGAGCTCGACCTCGCTCCACAAGTTGCCCACAACACATCGGTGCTGGGCACGCCATTCACCGTCACCGTCGACAAGCTGGAAGGCTGCTCCACCGGCGTTTCAATCCACGACCGTTGCGCCACCATCCGCGCCTTGGCCGACCCCAAGTCGACCTCAGCCACATTCGGTCGCCCCGGCCATATCAACCCCCTTTACGCCCAAGATCAAGGCGTGCTCCGTCGAGCGGGCCACACCGAGGCCGCAGTCGACATGGCCCGCCTATGCGACATGCACCCCGCCGCCGCACTAATGGAGATTATGAGTGACGACGGCACCATGGCACGCCTCCCCGAGCTGCGCCGTCGAGCCGACGAATGGGGCCTCAAACTCATCTCCATCGCCGACCTTATCGCCTACCGTCACCGCCGCGAAAGCCTCGTCGAAAAGGGTGTGGAGGTACACATGCCTTCGGCCTATGGCGACTTCCGCCTTATCCCCTTCCGCCAGATAAGCAACGGCCTGGAGCACATCGCCCTGATCAAAGGCGACGTAGCCGACGGCGATCCCGTCCTCGTGCGCGTCCACTCATCATGCGCCACCGGTGATATCTTCGCCTCCAAGCGCTGCGACTGCGGCGAACAGCTCCACCAAGCCATGCGAATGGTCGAGAAAGAAGGTCGCGGAGCCATCCTTTACCTGAGCCAAGAAGGACGCGGCATCGGCCTAATGGACAAAATCCGAGCCTACAAGCTCCAAGAAGAGGGCATGGACACCGTCGACGCCAACATCCACCTAGGCCACAAAGCCGATGAGCGAGACTACGGCGTCGGAGCTCAAATCCTCACCGCCCTCGGTATCAAAAAAATGCGACTGATGACCAACAACCCCTGCAAGCGCGCCGGCCTCGAAGGATACGGCCTTGAGATCGTCGAGAACGTCCCCATCGAGATAGCCCCCAACGACATCAACCGCTTCTACATGCACACCAAAAAAGACCGCATGGGCCACGACCTCCACCAAGTTGACTAACCCGGAAAACCTAGGGATCGGCAGTGCCCCGGTGCAGCTTGTTAATTGATAATACGAAAAGTGCCGCTCTCACCGGGCGGCACTTTCGCTATTTCTTACGGCTTTTGGCTCGCTGCGTCAATTCGTCGGGCAAACCATCTATAAATTTGATATAACCCGACACCCAAGACCAACAGCAAAGCAACCTTAGTGACGGGGTTAAGCATATCGTTTTCGCGCAAATATCTATTGCAAAGAGATATTAGACCGGCATATACGCCGCCCATTACTATCAAGCCGGCGAAAGCGGCTGCTATTTTCTTAATCATTTTCGAGTCCATTCTGCAAATATACGTCTTTTCCGCGAGATACCGGCCAATATAACTTTGTATCGCAAACATTTTCCGACACTATGGCCAAGCCCAACTACCACATAACGCTCAAAGGCTACGTCGGGGGCAGCGACTTCGACCGCACGACGGTCGACCGCATTACCGCCGTGTCGAAGGCTTACCGCCGGGGCAACGCCGCCTCCAAGGTCAAGCTCCACTCCCAGGAGATGATGCTTGCCCAAGTCGGCTCACCCCTCGCTATCGAAAACGCCCACCGAAACCTGCTCGACATGGAAGACGACGAGTGATTACCGGCAAAGTTTATAAATAAAACTCCCTAAAAAGCATATTACTAAGCCTATTCCAATGCCGATAAGGAACCAAGGATGTCCTTTAATCGCCATGACTATACCACTACAAATAATAATCACAAGGAAAAACCAATTTGTAGCTACCTTATTCCAAGAGTATTTGAACGATTCTGTTAACTTCTCCATTTTGCGAATTAGTTATTTGTCGCAAATTTAGCAAAAATTTCGTATGCCGACACCAAACGCTATCGAAGTTTGCCGCACCGACCTCTTTACCAAGGAGGACGAGCTGCGGCAGCGTTATCCACAAGTGATTGTGGACAAGGTGTTGCGCGTGCGGGAGATATACCAGTGGTTCATCAGCAACCCCGACGGCACCGATGCGTTTTCTCCCATTCGGTCGAAGCTACTTCGTGGTCGACACCCTCTACATCGGCTGTGAAAAATTTCCGCAGCACTACACTGCCTCCCTCAATATTGCCGGCGTTTTGTACTTCTCAATCCAAAGATTTAAGCTACCTTTGTAATTCAAATCGACAGAAGATGAGTGAAAGCCAAAACATAGAATACAAGGAGTCCTGGCGTGACGAATATTTGCGGCAGATTTGCGGCCTGGCCAACGCCAAAGGCGGCTCGCTCTTTGTCGGTGTGAATGATCGTGGTGAAGTCGTAGGCGTAGCCAATGCCAAGATTATCTTGACAGCAGCGCAATACAAATCCGCATCAACCTCGACGAGATGTGGATTTCCAATGACCTGGCCTTCAATTCTCCGTGGACTCCGGAAACGCTGATGGCACCCCACAAATCGAAACCCTCCAACCCACTGCTTGCCAAGACCTTCTTTCAGGCGGGCTACGTAGAACGCTGGGGGCGCGGCATAGAGGAGATGTGTCGTTACAGCGTGGAACATGGATGTCCCAAACCCTTCTACCGCGAAACTCCCGGTGGCATTATGCTCGTAATGCCTGCACATCCTGACACCATAGCCCTGCAAGGCGGTGAGATACCCGCAAGCCAAGACATAGATGTCGCCGACAAGTATTTACAGGACACGTTACAGGACACCGAGTTGATTTTACAGGACACGTTACAGGACACACTTTCCTATATCCAACGAAATCCCCCGGTGCCGATATGAGGACATCGCCTCGAATTCGCCCACTTTAGAATCCAGGCCGGGTTGCCAAGTTTCGTGCTAAGCGTATCGGAATGGATTGAAGCCACCGATGCAATAGGCCTCGTAGTGAAGAAAGGACGCTATGGAGGCACTTATGCCTATAAGGATATAGCGTTTGAGTTTGGCTCCGCAATAAGTGTTCCTTTCAAACTCTATTTGATTGAGGAGTTCCAGCGCCTGAAGGAGCAGGAGCAAGCCCTGCTGGGCTGGTCGGCCAAGCGTGAGTTGTCGAAAATCAACTACCGCATACACACCGACGCCATAAAGGAGCATCTGATTCCTCCGACCATCACCGCCCAACAAGCCTCCATAGTCTACGCCAACGAGGCTGACGTGCTCAACGTGGCGATGTTCGGCAAGACAGCCAAGCAATGGCGTGAGGAAAACCCAGACAAGAAGGGCAACATACGCGACTACACCACAATCAACGAACTAATCTGTCTCTCCAACATGGAGAGCCTTAACGCCGTGTTCATCGACCAGGGCTTGCCGCAGCCCGAGCGCCTTATAAAGCTCAACGAAATAGCCGTCAACCAAATGCGCATACTCGAACAGGACGGCGACCGCAAATTGCTGAAATAAGCAGTTGTAAGGGGGATTCTCATTCGCCACCGTCCCGACGACTTCCCGCAGTGGCACTCGTCGCCCACCGCCCGGCTCTTTTCCCCTCCCAAGTTCGAGAACAAAAATCCGCCTCCGGCTACTTTTTCTGAGCGATGCAAGTATCTGATATTTATAGACATAGCTTTGCAGGTCAAATTTTTTACTGTTGGCACACAAAATAATCTGCGAAATAATTTGGTTTATAAAATAAACCATTGTAATTTTGCAGCGTCGTTCGGCACGAGCGACTTTTATTAGCGACAAATAGTTTACATTATAAACCACTTAAATAATCTCAACATGGAAGAAAAGAACATCACCTCACAGGAGAGCATGGCTATCATCTCAGAGATGATAGAGCGCTCCAAACACCACCGCTACCTCGGTGACGGCAACATCCTGCTCCTTTGGGGCTACCTCACTGTCGCAGTAGCCGGACTGGTGTGGCTGCTCCTGGCCGTAACGCATCACCCCGCGATGAATTGGTTCTGGTTCCTCATCTGGATAATCGGGGGCATAGCCACTCCGATTATGGTTCGCAAGCGCCGCGACAAGTCGGGCGTGACCACCTACACCGACAACATCTCCAACGCGCTTTGGTCGATTGTCGGCTATTCGGCAATCGCCCTCACTTTCCTCTGCCTCGGCTTCCTGCTCGCCGGAGGCAAGGATAGTTGGAGCGCGATGCTGATGCTCCCCCTCATTATTGTGGGCATAGCCGAGATAATGCAGGGCGTAGTGATACGTGAGCGCTGCCTTGTGTGGGGCGGTGCAATCGGGCTGCTATGCGGCTTGTTCACCCTGTGCTGCATCGCCGGGGGTGTAGTGTTGGCAGCCCGCTGGTTCATGCCCATGTTCATCATTGCCTTCGCAGCTATGATGATAGTGCCGGGTCACGTGCTCAATTCCAAAAGCCGTCGAGAGAAATGAAAGAGCTTGACCCACTGCTCCACTCGCAACTGCGGTTGGCCGTGATGTCAATTCTCATGAATGTCGAGGAGGCCGATTTTGTCTACCTCAAGGAGAAGACACAATCGACGGCAGGCAACCTCAGTGTGCAGATTGACAAACTCTCCACCGCAGGCTACATCATCGCCGAGAAAGGCTTTGTCGGGAAAAAGACCCGCACAGCCTGCCGCGTGACCGACAAAGGGCGTAGGGCGTTTGAGCAATATGTCGAAGACCTCAAGGCCCTACTGAACCTCTAACGTACCACCGCGCTTTTTACCGCACAATCGGGTGTTGGTAGCTTTGCGCTACTGACACCCGATTTTCTATGCAGACAATATCAATCGCCTTCACCGTGCCGCAGGGGTGGCACGACCTTTCGTGCCAGCGAGAGCAGAACCCGCGCTTGCGCGGGGCTATGCCGAGCGCAGCCGAAAGCGGGCGGAGCCAGCTCGGCGACTCATCGCGAAGCGCTTTCGGAGCAAAGCGGAGAAAGAAGTAGTACTCCCTTGCCATGCCCATGTCCTTGCATATCTTCTTGATGCCGTTGTTGACGTTGGCCGAGATGTCCTTGCGGTTGAGCTTGTCGGTGTAGTCGAGTATCACTCGTGAGCAATACTCGTTGACCACGGCGTCTTTGAAGTCGCCGTTTGGTGCGATACCCTTCGGGCTAATGACCTTATCGGTCTTGATGTAGCTCGACTGGCTGCGGTGGACGATGCGGATATACACCGGGAAGAAACCGTCAGCCCTTTGCTTACTTACAACTGCCTTTAGTGTTGTCATTTGGTAGCGTTTTGTGAGGTGTAAGTTTTAGTGTAAATTTGGTGTAAGCGGTCTCTGCCATAGGTGTAAGTCAGGGTGTAAGCGAAACCCGTTCAAACGGCTCGTTTTTTGTTTCCAAATGCACGAACCCCCTAAGAACAGCTTAGGCTGTAACCGCCGTTTTACCAGCGCATTACAGCCTAAGAAGGTTATGTGGTTAAAGTAGCTCTGACTACTCGATGGCTGCCTGGGCCGCTGCTACGCGGGCGATGGGCACGCGGAAGGGGGAGCAGCTCACGTAGTTCATGCCGAGCTTGGCGCAGAACTTGACGGATGAGGGCTCGCCGCCGTGCTCGCCGCAGATGCCCACCTTCAATTCGGGCTTTGTGGCGCGGCCTTTCTCTACGCCCATCTTCACCAGCTGCCCTACGCCCTCCTGGTCGAGCACCTCGAAGGGATCGGTCTTGATCACGCCGTGCTCCTTGTAGAACTTCAAGAACTTGGGAGCGTCGTCACGCGAGAATCCGAAGGTCATCTGGGTCAAGTCGTTGGTACCGAACGAGAAGAAGTCGGCAACCTCGGCGATCTGGTTGGCAACGAGGGCAGCGCGGGGTACCTCGATCATGGTGCCTACCTTGTAGGGGATCGAGCGGCCTTGCTCCTCGAACACCTTGGCGGCGGTGATGTTGATCACGTCGGCCTGGTTCTGGATCTCCTTGAGGGAGCCTACCAGCGGGATCATAATCTCGGGGTGAACGTCGATGCCGCGAGCCTTGACGGCGAGGGCGGCCTCGATGATGGCGCGGGTCTGCATCTCGGTGATCTCGGGATAGGTGATGCCGAGACGGCAGCCGCGGTGACCGAGCATGGGGTTGAATTCCTCGAGGGAGTCAACCTTGGCCTTTACCTCCTCAAGGGTGAGACCCATCTCGGAGGCGAGCTCCTTCTGGGTAGCGGTCTGATGAGGTACGAACTCGTGCAACGGGGGATCCAACAGACGTATGGTGACGCCGTAGCCGTCCATGGCCTCGAAGATACCCTCGAAGTCGCCGCGCTGCATGGGGAGGAGCTTGGCCAGGGCGTGCTTGCGGCCCTCTACGTCGCTGGCGAGGATCATCTCGCGCACGGCCTTGATGCGGTCGCCCTCGAAGAACATGTGCTCGGTGCGGCACAGGCCGATGCCCTGAGCGCCGAAGTGGCGAGCCTGCTTGGCGTCGCGGGGGGTGTCGGCGTTGGTGCGTACGAGGGTCTTGGTGTACTTGTCGGCGAGGTTCATGATTGCGCCGAAGTCGCCGTCGAGCTCGGGCTCGGTGGTGGGCACTTGGCCGTCGTAAACGTCACCGGTGGAGCCGTTGAGGGAGATCCAGTCGCCCTCCTTGTAGGTCTTGCCGCCCATGGTAACGGTCTTGGCCTTGTAGTCGACTTGGATTTCGCCGGCACCCGATACGCAGCACTTGCCCATACCGCGGGCAACCACAGCGGCGTGGGAGGTCATACCGCCTCGCATCGTCAAAATGCCTTGTGCCACGGCCATACCTCGAAGGTCCTCGGGAGAGGTCTCGATACGCACGAGCACAACTTTCTTTTTCTTATCGGCCCAAGCCTCAGCCTCGTCGGCCGAGAACACGATCTGGCCGGTGGCGGCGCCCGGGGATGCGGGCAGACCCTTGGCGACAACCGTAGCGCGCTTGAGGGCGCTCTTGTCGAACACGGGGTGCAGCAGCTCGTCGAGTTTCTGGGGTTCCATGCGCAGCAGGGCGGTCTTCTCGTCGATTTGGTCAGCGCGGAGCAGGTCCATGGCGATCTTCACCATAGCGGCGCCAGTGCGCTTGCCGTTACGGGTTTGGAGCATCCACAGCTTGCCGTCCTGAATGGTGAACTCCATATCCTGCATGTCGCGGTAGTAGTCCTCGAGCTTGTGGCCGATGGCGATGAGCTGGGCGGCGCAGTCGGGCATCGACTCCTCGAGCGAGGGATATTTGGCGGCGCGTTCCTCCTCGGAGATGCCTTGGAGAGCGGCCCAGCGGCGCGAGCCCTCGATGGTGATCTGCTGGGGGGTGCGGATACCAGCGACGACGTCCTCGCCCTGGGCGTTGATCAGGTACTCACCGTTGAAGATATTCTCGCCGGTGGCGGCGTCGCGGGTGAAAGCAACGCCGGTAGCCGAGTTGTTGCCCATGTTGCCGTAAACCATAGCCTGCACGTTGACGGCGGTGCCCCACTCCTCGGGGATTTGGTTCATGCGGCGGTAGATGATGGCGCGCTCGTTCATCCAGGAGTCGAACACGGCGCAGATGCCTCCCCAGAGTTGCTCCCAAGCGGAGTCGGGGAAGTCCTTGCCCGTGTAGTCCTTAACGGCGGCCTTGAAGAGGGTGACGAGCTTCTTGAGGTCGTCAACGTCGAGCTCGGTGTCGAGCTTCACGCCTTTCTCCTCTTTCACTTTGTCCATTATCTCCTCGAAGGGGTCGATGTCGGCTTTCGATTTGGGCTTCATTCCGAGCACCACGTCGCCGTACATCTGCACGAAGCGGCGGTAGCTGTCCCAAGCGAAACGGGGGTTGCCGCTCTTCTCGGCCAGGGAGGCGACGGTAGCGTCGTTCATGCCGAGGTTGAGCACGGTATCCATCATGCCGGGCATGGAGGCGCGAGCGCCCGAGCGCACCGAAACGAGAAGGGGATTGGAGGGATCGTTGAATTTCTTGCCGGTGAGGCCTTCCACATGGGCGATAGCGGCCTCGACATCCTTTTGGATGCGTTTAACCACTTCATCCTTGCCCCATTGGGTGTATTCGTTGCACACCTCTGTGGTAATTGTGAAGCCAGGAGGTACAGGCATACCCAGGAGATTCATCTCAGCAAGGTTGGCACCCTTGCCGCCGAGAAGGTTTCTCATCTCGGCATTACCTTCGGCCTTTCCATCGCCGAATGTATAAACTCTCTTCATTGGTGATTTGGTTATTTAATGAGTTATATAAGGATTTGTAAAAATTCGTTAACAGGCGTTTGCCACTAACGCAACCGCAAATTTACTCATTTCGGTTGAATCTTCATTCAAATAAGCCATATTTTTTGTTGAATTTCGCGAAAATTGTTGAAAATTGTAAAAACACCTGCCTTTTCTCCCCCCATTGTGGCTATATTTTGGGACACCTGTAAAATTTTTCGTTTGTGGTTAAACTGTGTCACTCCCCCCCAGCTAGCTTAGCGCTAAATTTCCCGTGTAAATTCCCGAATTTTTTTCTTGAAGTTTACGCGGGAAAAACGTAACTTTGCTTTCTCATTATTATAAACACAATTTTTGTTTCGACTATGGAAAAAGTAATTGTCAAATGTCACGGCACGCAAGCCGTCAAAGGAAAGTTTTATTACACGGTAAAATATAACGGGGAGGAGGAATTGGTGGAGCTTTTGCCCACGCAGTCGAAAACGAAGCATCCCAAGGAGCTTACCTGCCTGGTGTCGATCGACGGCGGCCGCGTGAAATTGGTGCAGGATCGCGAGTGGATTATGGCCAATCATTACCAGCCGGGAAAGGAATACGATTTCAATGTGAGAGGCGAGGTGCAACAGGGCCACAAGGTGATTGACCAATTCGGATACGCTCATATATGGAATCATCCACAATCGTTGCATATCCAATCGGGCGACGCTATCAAGTTGAAAGTGAAGGCGGTAAACGGAATAAATCTTGAATTTGAGGAGTATGAGGCCCCCGAAAGAGCCGCTGGTGCCGATTTCGTGGAATTATCACAATTGATTTCAAACACTTTTGCCCAAGAGCAGCGCGAGGAATTGGAGGCATTGTGCCAGCAACTACTCGAAAATCCCGTCTTTGAGCCAGCACGCGTGGCTTACGACAACCAGGAGAAGCATTGGCCGTTGGAGTTTTTGGTGAGGCTCAACATCTACCTGGGCAGCTCGGAGGCCGAGGATGACAGCCGTTACGCCACGCTGTTCCGCTCGCTTTCATTCCACTTGCTTGAGCAATCCGTCATTCTCAAGCGCTTGCCATCCGACGAGCGGCGCCAATGGATCGACACGCTTACGCCCATCGCCCAAAACGCCGAGGACTATTGGCAAGCCTCGGAGATCAACGCCAAGGGCCATGGCGAGGAGTATATGAACAATGTATTGAACAACCTGCGCACGTCGGAATACTTGTACCAGCCCGAGCGAAAGTTTCGCGTGATGCTCTACCTGTTCCGAATGCGCTTCGACCTGATGGCCAAGATGCTCGACAGCGTGTGCGACATCCTCGTGGCCGGAAACAAAAACAACTGGAAGAACGAGCCGTTCCGCGGGGGATTCGTAAAGATGCTCGAGATATTCATCTCCACCTATCGCGTCACGGCCATCCGCAACCGCGGTGTAAAACTTATCCACCAGTTGATCAAGGCGATAGCGATCCAGCTGTTGCTTTCCAACGACACCGACACCATCGACCGGCGCCTTAACCGGGCCACCTATTACCGCTTGCTGGCCTATATCGACCGATATGCCTCGGGCAAACTGCTACACGACGCTTTGATGTGCTTGTTGACCCCCTACAACGAGACGCTGGAATACGGCTGGGCCGACGTTCAAAACCTCAACTCGCTTTATCTCCAAGCCGCTTATCGTCGCCGGCCTGACGCTTCAACCGATTTTCAGCCATGGGAATACAAGAGCGATCGTGGAGTGCTATGGCTTGACAAGGATGGCGTGACCATCGCCTCGGAAAGCAGCTCCAGCGAAGTGAAAGTGAGCGACATCTGCGATTGGGAAAGTCTGACGGTGCGCCTTGGATCCTCCAAGCCCAAAAAGAGCAAAGGCACCACTTTGGAAAGTCTCTCGGCTTTCTGGGATGCCATAATCGAAGGCTTAGAGGAAAAACCACGCGCGTTGCCCGCCAAGGAGGAAAAAGAGCCCACTCTCCCCGAGCCAGGCGCCTACACCTATGTGGAGGTGGTATCCGAGGACGCCGAGAATACCTGTTTCATGTGCCGAATAAGCGATTCACGCTACAAGGGCGAAGGCATCCTTGAGAAAAACAAAATTGTAAGCTATCTGAAAGGCGGCCGCGACAACCTGTTGCAAACCAAGGATCAATTTGGTCGCCCACTGAAGCTTCCAGTGATGGTTGTGGGTGATCCCGACGCCGACGGTCATCTCCACTTCTCTATGGTGGATGACGTGATGGAATGGGAAAACAAGACCCAGAAGGCAGGCGCCACCGTGGATGTACGCATCAACGACACCAATGGCATCATCTCTTACGGCAAAAACGGCTACCAGCGCGGCTACGTAGGCATCACCTTTGAGGGCGTTCCAGCTTTCGTAAGAGAGGAGGATGGTATCTACCCCCAAAAGGGCGACGTGATCACGGCTTGCATCGAGGAGTTGCGTCCCTCGGGGCAGGTAACATGCGAGTATATCGGAAAATCCAACGCCCGGTTCACGGCCCACGACGCTTTGGGCTACCTCTTGCGGGCCGTTAGCCGATATTACGCCGAGGATGAGGAGGAGAATGAAGAGGAGGTCGCTCCTACCACGGTAGAGCGCAAAGCCATCACCGAGGATATGATGCTCGAGATTGTGGGTATACTCGACCGATATGCCGTAATCCACCCCGACAAACGCATGGCATTCAGCGCTTTGGCCGTGGCCCGCATTATCAGCCGATTGGTGGGTTCCAAGGAGGGGGATGAATATTACCACCGTCGCTGCCGCTTGTTAATCGATTTCGAGAAATACGAGCAAAGCGGCATCATCGACGAGCACACGCTCCAAGCGCTGTCGCAGGACATGACCTCCGAGGCGTTCAAGAACGATTATCTGGTAAACGAGGCGTTCTCCAAGTTCCAGATTCTCGAGGCTATGGGCAAACGCCACAACGTGGAGAAGCTGCGGGAAATCAGCGGCTCCGACCATCGGCCCAACATTCGCAACGCCGCTAATCTGGCCATCGCCTACATCCTCTCATGGGGCCAGAACATCCCCGATATCGACACCCGCCTGCGCGAGCGCATTTATCAGTTGCTCGACTTGAATATCACCATCTCGGACGACAGCGATTACGGCGCCCTGGAGACCCAAACCAAGGAGTACAAGACCTCGGTCGTTTACCCCGGCAACTCCATGCTACCGGCCAAGGACGTACAAGGAGCCGTGATCATGCAGGTGGTCGACTCGATGCTCAACTCCGACGACGGCGGCACAATCTACTTCGGTGTCGACGACAACGGTATGGCCGTGGGATTGGACAACGACTTGAAATACCTTGATCTGTCCCGCGACGGCTACGACCGATACATTCGCGGTTGGATATACCGCGAGCTGGGTCAGGTGGCCAACTCCCTCTGCAACGGCACGTGGGAGTCGACTCGTGGTTGCGACGTCTACCGCCTCGACATCAAGCCAGCACCCGAGCTTATCCCCTTCCGCGGTGACTTCTGGCAACGCCAAGGCTCTGAGAAGCATGTGCTCACCAAAGACGAGCTCCCCACTATCCGCCAACTCCACGCCCAAGCAATGGCAAAAAAATAATCTGATACTGTTTCACGCTTTTTCTTCATGACTATTTCTACCGAAAACCAAGACAACCGTTTCCCGTTCCTCCCCGATTGGAGCGGAGAAATAACACTGGAATACTCGGCCGAGATCAACTTCGCGATGGTACACAACTACCAATCGCCGATGGCTCGCTGCATAATCCACAACAATGGCGATACACCTTGGACCGACGTGGCCCTGACTGTGGAGAGCGAATCGCTCAAGCCCGTCACTCACAGAATCGAGGCGGTTTCGCCCCACACCAGCGTCGACATCACCAAGGATATTCTGCTGATCCCCGACGCCGATGAGATGATGAGGCTTACCGAGCCCAAACTCACCTCATTCACCCTTCGCGTCACCGTTGGCGACAAGGAGGCTTTCAAGATGGAGAATCCCGTGAGGCTCATGGCCTATGACCAATGGCTAGGAGCGTCGAAGCACCCCGAGATGCTGGCGGCATTCGTGATGCCCAATCATCCGTTGATTTCGAGAGTGCTTGCGGCCGCGTCGGGTTTTATGGAAAAATGGACACGCTCCAGCGCCCTTGACGAGTATCAATGTGGCGACCCCAACCGCGCGCGCCTGCAAGTGGCGGCGGTATACGAGGCGTTGCGCTCCGAAGGGTTGATTTACGTGTCGGCCAAGGCCAGCTTTGAGGAAACCGGGCAATGTATACGCACTGTCGATCGGGTCCTTACCGACAAACTGGGTACTTGCATTGACTTGACCGTATTATTCGCCTCGTGCTTGGAGGCTATCGGTATCCAGCCTATTTTAGTGCTCTTGAAGGGACATGCCTTCGTTGGTGCATGGCTCGCCCCACATATCGGCGAGATGATTGGCGACGACGCCGATTACCTGCTCAAAAATCTCGCCGACGGTATCAGCGAGTTGGTAGTTGTCGAAACCACACTACTCACATCCTCGGGCTCGCCCGATTTCGAGCAAGCCGTGGAGCAAGCAGTCACAAAGTTGAAGCTACCCGACGCCCTCAACTGCTACGTCAACGTGGCCGAGTGCCGATTCAAGGGTATCCGTCCCCTGCCGATGCGAGTGATGAAGGACGATCAATGGGTGGTGGTCAACGACACCGAAGGGCGCGATAACGCCACCACCAAGATGCGACGTGTCGACCGTTACGACCTCTCGGCTTATGACGCCGAAGGTGCGACAATCAGCAAGTTCACCGTGTGGGAACGCAAGCTTCTCGACTTCTCCCTCCACAACAACCTGCTGAATATGAAGCTCGGCAAGCGCATCATCCCCATCGTGTCGTTCAACATTGACGCTTTGGAGGACGAGTTGCAAGCCGGCAAGCGATTTAGAGTACTGCCTTTCCCCTTGCCCACTGTTACCGAAGCCCCCGGCAAGATTTACGACTCATCGCTTTACCCAGCCTTGGAGGAAATGGTAACGCAGCAACTCACCAATGGAGTGATATATTCATTCCACACCGAGGACCCGCTTAAGGATGCACTGAAATACGTCTACCGTAAGGCTCGAACGTCGCTTGAGGAGAATGGAGCCAACTGCCTGTATCTGGCTTTGGGTGCGCTGAAATGGTACGAAACCGAGCACAGCAGCAACCCACGTTACGCTCCCATCCTGTTGCTACCGATTGAGATTATCCGGGGAACGCGTGGCTCAGGCTACACCATCAGGATGCGCGACGAGGAGATTGCCCTCAACATCACCCTCACCGAGATGCTCAAGCAACAACACGACATCGACCTGTCGTGCTTGAACGCTCTCCCCACCGACCACTCGGGCGTTGACGTCAAGAAGATTTTCGCCATTATACGCGACAAAATCCTCAACAAGCGAGGCTGGAACGTGATCGACGAGGCGATGATCGGATTGTTCTCCTTCTCCAAATTCGTGATGTGGCATGACATCCACACCAACGCCCCACGCCTAATGGAGAACCCCATAATCTCCAGCCTTGTGGAGGGACGCCTCAAGATGGATCTTGTCAATTCCACCACCGACGCGCGTGAGGCCGACCGCTCCTGTCGTCCCGAGGAATTCACCCTCCCAATCGACGTCGATTCCTCTCAACTTGAGGCGATTATCGACTCAGGGAAGGGGCATAGCTTTATCCTCCACGGCCCTCCTGGAACCGGAAAGTCGCAGACGATCACCAACATGATCGCCAACGCCTTGTACCAGGGGAAACGCGTGTTGTTTGTGGCCGAAAAGATGGCCGCGTTGTCGGTCGTGCAATCGCGCTTGGAGAAGATTGGCCTCGCTCCCTTCTGCCTCGAATTGCACTCCTACAAGGTCACTAAGCAACATTTCCTCGAGCAGATGGACATGGCGCTCAACGTAGTGCACGGTCAACCCTCATCCGTTTATAAGGAAGAGGCCGAGGCCTTGTATCAAAAACGTTGCCAACTGATGGACTACGTGGAGGGGATGCACCGTCGCATGCCTCAGGTGGAATATTCTCTTCACGATTGCATCGCGAGGTACAACGGCATTGACGGCGACGAGATCAAGGTGGAGATTGACTATTTTAAGGATCTATCCCTTAAGCAAATAGAACAATTGGCAGAAAAGATTCAACGCCTCGACACGATTTTCCAAATCACGGGCAACCCGGCCGAAGGCGTCTATCGCGGCCTGCACATGCGTGACGGATCGGTTGATGCAGAGCGATCGGCGAAACAACATATCTCCAAAGCCAAGCGCCACCTTGACAAAATCGACAACAACCAGATCTTGCGCCTGCTCGAGGATATTCCGGCACTGCTCGAGCTAGAGACAGCCAACAACTCGGCGCTCGCCCTCGACGATATTCACCGCGACCTTCTCCGACGCTACGGCCAAGGGATTTTCTCTACCGACCTCGGCGCAATGAGCCGGGAGTGGCGAATGCACGGCGACAAATGGTTCCTCCCCCGTTATTTCGGTCGACGGTCGATGCTTAAACGTTACGCCATGACTGCCGCCGATGTGGAATATCTAATCGAGACTAATGAGCAGATCAACCGACACCAGGCCACTTTATACCCTCACCACGCCCAACTCGAGGATATATTTGGGAAAGACCGCCGCAAGACCAAGGCCGATATCACCAATTGCCTCGAACTGAAGCAAGTGCTTGAATTGCTTGATCAAGTGGCCACGGTAGAGGTCGACTCGGTGCAGCTGCCCGAGGCGTTCACCCGATGGGACGCCGGTAACTCCGACATGCGTTCGTGGTACCTTTGGTGCAAGGAGCGTGACGAGCTAGCAGCCCTGCATCTCCAACCCGTTGTTGACTACATTATCGCCGGCAAACACTCGGGCCAGGAGGCATCCCAGGCGTTCCAGAAAGGGTTGTACCGAGCGTTGGCAGTAGAGATAATCAACTCACGCGAGGATTTGCGATTCTTCAACGGATTGCTATTCGACAAAGTGGTGGAAGAGTACAGGCACCTCACATCTCGTTTCCAGCAGCTAAGCATGCGTGAACTTTATATGCGCCTAGCCTCGCGTATCCCCTCGTTGGCAATGGAAGCATTGGAAAATTCGGAGGTGGGTATCCTCAAGCGCAATATCCGCAACAACGGCCGCGGCAACTCCATCCGTCGCATTATCGACCAGATTCCTACGTTGCTGCCCAAGCTGTGCCCATGCATGTTGATGAGCCCGCTATCGGTGGCCCAGTATCTCGATATCAACAACGAGAAAGTCGACCTGGTGATTTTCGACGAGGCATCGCAAATGCCTACATCCGAGGCGGTTGGCGCAATTGCCCGCGGCAAAGCTTTAATTGTCGTGGGTGACCCCAAGCAGATGCCGCCAACAAGTTTCTTCACGGCATCATCGGTGAGCGAGGACGAGGCTTCAATCGACGACATGGAAAGCATCTTGGACGATTGCTTGGCAATGTCAATCCCCTCGCGCTACCTCACCTGGCACTATCGCAGCAAGCACGAGAGCCTCATCGCTTTCAGCAATTCCCAATATTACGGCGGCAAGTTGCTCACCTTCCCCTCGGTCGACGACCAAGCGCGCAAGGTGTCGCTTCGGGTCATCGAGGGCGTTTATCAGCGCAGCGGAGCACGAGTGAATCTTCCCGAGGCCCAAGCCGTGGTAGCCGAGGTGTTGCGTCGCTTGGCCGACCCTATATTGTCCAAACGCAGCATCGGCATTGTGTCGTTCAGCAAGGTGCAACAGGACAAAATCGAGGACTTGCTTACCGACGAATTGGCCCATCACCCCGAATTGGAAACACTAGCCTACGACTCTCCCGAGCCTATTTTCATCAAGAACCTGGAAAACGTGCAGGGCGACGAGCGCGACGTGATTCTGTTCTCAGTAGGCTACGGTCCCGACAAGAACGGCAAGGTATCGATGAATTTCGGTCCATTGAACAAGGTGGGTGGCGAGCGACGCCTCAATGTGGCCGTGTCGCGCGCTCGTTACGAGATGATTGTGTTCTCCTCAATGCGAGCTTCCCATATCGACATGCGTCGCTCCAATGCCTTGGGAGTGGAAGGGTTGAAGAAATTCCTAGAATTCGCCGAGAGTGGACAGACGTCGATTTTGGCCGATAATGTGGTATCCTCCACGATCGATAGCGTGGCCGTAAGGATTGCCCAAGAGCTGGAAAAACTTGGCCATAAGACGCGCCTCGGGGTGGGACGCTCCCAATTCAAGGTCGATATCGCCATTGTCGATCCCGAGCATCCTGAAAAGTATCTTCTGGGCATCATGCTCGACGGAGATTCCTACTACTCGACCAAGACAATGCGCGACCGCGAGATTGTGCAACCCGCCGTATTGAAGCTTCTTAAGTGGAAGGTGATGAGAGTGTGGACGCTGGATTGGTTTGAACGCCCCCAAGTGGTTATTGACGCGATTGTCAAAAATCTGGAGCCGACTGAACCCGAAGAGGAGGAATCTTTTTCTCCCCATAAAATCAACTTCGTAGAGGACGTTCTGAAAAAAGCGCCCCAGCCCACTGAGGTCAAATCGCCGATAAAGGGTTACATAAGAGCCAAGATACTCGACCCGGGAGTGCGACTGAGCGGACCCGAGGATTTGTCGCGCTTTGCGGGACAAGTGATGGGCCACCTGCGTCAATTGATTGACGTGGAGCAACCTATCACCAGCTCGCTTCTCTATAAGCGCATTGTGAAGATTTGGGGCCTCAACCGGGTATCGTCAAGGGTACAACTGCTTGTCGACAATTTGCTGAACACGAGTGGATTGTATGGCGTTCCTGATGGCGCCCATGGCCGCGTGTGGTGGAGTAATCTGCACAAGGCTGAGGAATATGATGGGTACCGTGGAGGAGGTGTGCGCGACATCATGGATATCCCTATGCTCGAGGTTAAGAACGCCATGAAATTTGTGGTAGACCAGCAAGTGGCCCTTGACCGCGAAGACCTGAAACGACTTACATCCAGCCAATTAGGCTTCACTCGTAAGGGAGCTAACATCGACACGGTAACGGAAGCCGCAGTTGACCAACTGGAAAAAGAAGGTTACATCACCATCGTGGGTGCGAAGGTGAGCAAACTGATGTAAAACCCAAAGTAATTGTGGATTAGTCGCGGCGCACCAGTGTCGCGACATTCTCCACGTGTTGAGTGTGGGGGAACATGTCGACTGGCTGAACGTTCACCACGCGATATTTGCAGTCGAGCAACGCCAAGTCGCGCGCTTGCGTGGCCGGATTACAGCTCACGTACACAATACGCTGAGGTTCAGCCCCCAAAATTACATCCACTACATCTTGGTGCATCCCCGCGCGGGGTGGATCGACGATCATCACGTCGGGGCGACCGTGCTCAGCAATAAAATCGCTCGAAAGCACATCCTTCATGTCGCCGGCGTAAAACTCGGTGTTACTCAATCCGTTAACCTCGGCGTTTACCTTGGCGTCGGCAATGGCCTCAGGCACATACTCAATGCCGATAACGTGGCGGCAGTGACGAGCCACGAAGTTGGCGATGGTGCCGGTGCCGGTGTAGAGGTCGTAAACCAGTTCGTCGCCTTTTAGATCGGCTTGCTCGCGGGCAACCTGATACAGGCGGTAGGCTTGGCGGGAATTGGTTTGGTAAAACGATTTGGGACCGACGCGGAAGCGCAAACCCTCCATCTCCTCCTCAATCCATTCTCGACCCGAGTGAAGGAGGATTTCCTGGTCGGCGATGGAATCATTGACCTTGAGATTCACCACATATAGAAGCGAGGTGATTTCAGGGAATTGCTCACGTACAGCGTCCAACAACTTGGTGATTTCCTGCTGGTTATCCTCACCAAACACCATCACGGCCATTACCTCGCCAGTGGAGGCGATGCGTATCATCAACGTGCGCAACAGGCCTTGCTGAGCGCGCAAGTCGTAGAAACTCAAGCCGTTGTCGATGCCGTATCGCTTTATAAACAATCGGATACGATTGCCAAGGTCGTCCTGAAGATGGCATCGGTTGATATCCAGCACCTTATCGAATGCTCCCGGGATATGGAATCCAGCGCCGTCGCGGTAGGCAACCTCGGCTCCCGATTTCACTTGCTCCCAAGTAAGCCAACGGCGGTTGGAGAACGTGTACTCCATCTTGTTGCGGTAATCCCAAATCTGCTCTGAGCCAAGGGTTTCCTTTACCTCGGGATGCTCGATTTTGGCAATACGGTCGAGGGCGTCGACAACTTGTTGACGCTTGCATTGCAATTGGAAATCGTAAGGAAGATGCTGCCAACGACAGCCTCCGCATGTGCCAAAATGCTCGCAACGAGGCTCTTGGCGAATCTCAGAGGGCTTTACTAGGCGCTCGATATGGCCTTCGGCATAGGAGCGTTTCGACCGGTCGATTTTCACGTCGGCCACATCGCCGGGGGCACCAAAGGGGATGAACACCACCTTGTCGTTCACGCGAGCGATAGCGTTGCCCTCAGCGGCCACGCCCGTAATCTCCACGCCCTCAATCAAGGGCAGCTCTTTCTTCTTCCGTCCCATACTTTAAATCTTTATATTTCTACCAGCTTTGCACATCCATAAAATTTAATTGTGTCATTGGATATTTCATTCAACAGAGTGTTGGAGTCTAAAGCTAATAATGTGTTAATAGCTTCCAACATATGTTGAATACGTGCTTTATCTCTTGGAGCCTCTCTCATAAATTAAAATTTTATCATGGTTGACATAAGGCAACGCAAAGGACATTACACGGCCATCCTCCACAAGATCCACTTTTCTCCCTAAGTAATCTTCCAATTCATTTGACATGCGAGAGATGGTAAGAAGTGTGACTTTATGATTGCGATCATAGGCAACTATCATGTCTATATCGCTGTCAGCCTTCTCCTCTCCACGCGAACACGACCCAAAAAGCCATGCTTTAAGCACAGCCGGTTGGCGCTCAAAATATTGAGCGATTTGAGGAACATATTCTTTAATTTGGTCGCTAAGCATATTATGAACTGGTATTGGAATTATTGCTTTTGGGGGAACGTGGTTTACGGGAATTATGGGATTTCCGGGGCGATTGGGAAGCTTGAGGGGATTGCTTGGCTTGGGTTGGTTGGGAGTCCTTGGCGCTTTGGTGATTGCGGGGCTTGCGGTCCTTGGAGTGGCGGTTGTTGCCTCGGCGATCCTTTCCTCCGCGATCCTTTCCTCCGCGGTCCTTTCCACCACGATCCTTGCGACCACGGGAGCCAGAGGAACGGCGCGATGAGCCGTTGCCGTAGGAGGGGGTAGCCCCCAATTCGGCAGGTACCTCACCCTTCTCAACCTCGCGCTCGATAAGTTGCTCGATTTGGCGGAAACGGCATTGCTCCTTTTCGCCAATGAACGTGATGGCTTGGCCGTCGCGCTCGGCGCGGGCTGTGCGACCCACGCGGTGCACATAGTCCTCGGCCTCATGGGGTACGTCGAAATTCACCACAAGCGAGATGTCGTCGATGTCGATACCGCGCGACACGATGTCGGTGGCCACCAGGATTTTCACCCGTCCGGCTTTGAATCCCAACATCACCTCCTCGCGGCGCGATTGGTCGAGATCGGAGTGCATCTCCTCCACGGCCAAGTGACGGCCACGCAGCGCTCGGGCCAGTTGCTTTACCTTCAACTTGGACGACGCGAACACGATCACGCGATCGGGGGGCGTTGCTTTGAACAATGAAAGCAATAAGGCCTCCTTTTGGCGCTCGTAGCACACGTAAGCCGTCTGCCGTATCTTTTCGGCCGGCTTGGACACCGCGAGCTTAATCTCCTCGGGATCGGTGAGGATTTGTCGGGCGAGTTTTTGGATTTTGGGAGGCATAGTCGCCGAGAACATCAGCGTCTGGCGGTTCTTGGGAAGATATGACACCACCTTCATGATGTCGTCGAAGAATCCCATGTCGAGCATACGGTCGGCCTCGTCGAGGATGAAGAACGACACTTGCGACAGGTCGACATATCCCATCTGCAGGTGTGCGATCAATCGGCCGGGAGTGGCGATTACCACGTCGGCTCCCATGGTGAGTCCTCGCTTCTGCTGGTCGAACGTCTTGCCGTCGGTACCACCATAAATGGCCGTGGAACTAATTCCAGGAATGAAATAGGAAAAGCCCTGCATCTGTTGGTCGATCTGCTGCACCAGCTCGCGTGTGGGAGCCATGACGACGCAGTTGACGGCGTCCTGGGGGAAACCGCCGTCGGCCAACTGGTCGATTACGGGAAGCAGATAGGCGGCGGTCTTGCCAGTGCCGGTCTGGGCGACAGCAATCAGGTCGCTGCCGCGCTCAGCAATGGGTATGGCCAGTTCTTGTATAGGAGTGCACTCCTGGAAGTTCATCGCGTCGAGGGCGTCGAGCACCTCGTCGTTATATAGCACCTCATCAAATCTCATTTTCTTCGCTTGTGGGATATTTTACGCGAAGTTACACATTTTTAATGAGATTTCATAGATAGGGGTTGTAGGTGGCCTCGCTGCCGATGGTGGTTTCGGGACCGTGGCCCGGATAGACGACGGTTTCCGGCGGCAAGGTCATCAAGCGGGTGTTGATACCGTCGATGAGTTGCTCGTGGTTGCCTCCAGCGAGATCGGTGCGGCCGATGCTGTTGCGGAACAACACGTCACCCGAGATCAACCAGTTGGAACCGGGGGAGTACAGCACCAGGCTACCGGGGGAGTGACCCGGCACATGGATTGCCTTAAGTTCCTCATCACCAATCTTTATCGTGTCGCCGTCGCGCACCGGCTTGTCAATCATCACCGCATCCACATCGGCATCGATACCGAATGCCTTGGCCTGCACAGGCAATTTCGAGCTAAGGAACTCGTCGTCCACGTGCGCCTCCAAAGGCACTCCATAGTGATTTTTCACGTAAGCCACGCCAAAGGAGTGGTCAACGTGCATATGGGTGTTGATCAAGTGGGTGACAGTGAGATGATTGTCGGTGATAAAGTGGTCGAGCACACGTTCCTCGGCTGAGTTGATCATTCCCGGATCGATAATCGCGGCTTGACGCGTAGCGGGATCCCACACAACGTAGGTGTTGACCCCAAACATATTGAAAGTGAATCGTTTAATCTTCATTTTGCGCTTTTTTTGGCCTTCAACGGCACATAAATTATATCCTTTTCTGTATACCTAGGCTCGGAGAAAAATTCTCCAACCTGCTGTTCTATATAACACCCGTTGAACGCTTTTAGTTCATCGTCAAGATTGCCGCCCTTGAGGCATATCAAGCCATTTTCAAGTGGATTGGGACTCACCGGGGCAATGTTTTTGCGACATGCCTTCACCAGGTCGGAAAGGGGCATCACGGCGCGGCTTACTACGTAATCCACCAGCTTATGGCACTCTCCCATGTCGCCGTGCTGGAACGTGCAATTAGTCAAGCCAATAGCTTCGGCAATCGACTTTGCCACCATCACTTTTTTGCCGATTCGGTCGATGAGATGAAACTTGCACTCGGGGAACACCACCGCCAAAGGGATTCCCGGGAAACCGCCACCGCAACCAAGATCTATCATTGTCGTGCCGGGTGCTGGAGAGTGATAAGAGCGCAAGAACGCCGCGATAGCCAAGGAGTGAAGAATATGGTTCACCCACAGGTTGTCGATGTCCTTGCGGGAGATGACGTTGATTTTCTCGTTCCAATCGGGATAGAGACGGCTCATCTCAACAAATTGGTGTTGCTGAGTTTCCGACAATTGCGGAAAATATTTTAATAAAAGCTCTAACATATATCCTTCTAATTATTCTAAATAAAAATCACCACTCAGGAAGCCCTCATTGCGGGGATTTGGGGGCTTGGTGTCTATTGTATCCCCCGCTTGTCGAGGGCCTGCTGGTACCGCTTGGCGTTGGCGCGGTGGGTGGCGTAATCGGTGGCAAAGTTGTGGTAGCCTGAGAAATCCTCCTTGGCGCACATATACAGGTAAGAATGATGAGGTGCCTGCAGAACGGCGTCGATGGCGGTCTTGTCGGCCACGCGTATCGGTCCTGGGGGTAAACCCGTGTGAAGATAGGTGTTGTAGGCGCTGCCGGCCTTCAGGTGCTCGCCTTTTATTCGGCGCAATGAGAAATCTCCCGTTGAGAATTTCACGGTAGGGTCGGCTTGAAGCTTCATGTTGATTGCCAGGCGGTTGAGATACAACCTTGCCACCTTGGGCCGTTCGTCGGCTTTGTTGGTCTCCTCCTCCACAATCGAGGCCAGCGTGGCCACTTGCACCGGGGTAAGGCCAAGATGCTTGGCCAATTCCCTGCGCTCGTCGTTCCAGAACTCGTTGCGATAATCTAGCAAGCGCGACACCACCTTTTGTGGCTTGGCTGTCCAGTAGAATTGGTAACTATCGGGCAGGAACGCCGCGGGATACCCCTCCACCTTGAATCCAGCCGGGGGCAGCACACTGTCGCAAGCGGCCAAAAAATCCTCAGGCGACAACTCCAATTGGGCGCTGATGCGTTCGGCCAGTTGGCCCATTGTGCGCACGTTGTTGAACGTGACGTTAATCGGGGTTTGGCGTCCCTTTTCAATGGCTCGGGCTATGCGCCACGCGGCGTCGCCTCGTTTCACTTGGTATGCTCCATGCGATGTAGCGGCCTCGCCTCCCATCCATTGCCACAGTCGGTAGACACGCGGCCCGAAATCATCGCCAAGCGACGAGCGCAAGCTGTCGCCAACGGCCTCCTTGCTGCTGCCAGTGGGGATACGCACCCATGCCTCCTCACCTCCGCGATAACCCACCCAGCCAAATTGCCAAAGGGCCACAGCCACTACCACGGCCAACGCCACCGCGCCACCAGCGATATATATCCACCGCAGGGGATTGCTCGGCGTTGAACGCTTCTTCTTATTGCTTGTTTTCTTTTTAGTAGGCATAATCGTTCCCGCAAAGTTACAAACCTTGAACGTAACCACCAAACCTTGAAACCAGAAACTTGAAACTAGAAACTAGAAACTAGAAACTAGAAACTAGAAACTTGAAACTAGAAACCAGAAACTAGAAACTAGAACCCTTTCGAAACCCAAAACTTTTCACTAATTTCGCGTAAAATTTCACATATAAGATGAAGAATATTCGCAACTTTTGCATCATAGCCCATATCGACCACGGCAAATCCACCCTCGCCGACCGTCTCCTGGAGATGACCAACACCGTCTCCGGCAAGGACCTTCAGGACCAGGTGCTCGACGACATGGACCTCGAGCGTGAGCGCGGTATCACAATCAAAAGCCACGCCATCCAAATGGATTACACCCAGGATGGAGAAAACTATACCCTCAACCTCATCGACACCCCGGGACACGTCGACTTCTCCTACGAGGTATCGCGATCAATCGCAGCATGCGAGGGTGCGTTGTTGATTGTCGACGCTTCGCAAGGCATTCAGGCCCAGACGATTTCCAACCTCTACATGGCTATCGACAACGACCTGGAGATTATCCCGGTGATCAACAAGTGCGACCTCGACTCGGCCAAACCCGACGAGGTGGAGGACCAGATTGTGGAGTTGCTCGGTTGCGATCCATCCGAAATTATCCGTGCCAGCGGCAAAACCGGTGACGGAGTGGACGAAATCCTGCGCGCCATCGTCAAGCGTGTACCGGCTCCAAAAGGTGACCCCAACGCTCCCCTGCAGGCGTTGATCTTCGACTCGGTATTCAATCCATTCCGTGGCATCATCGCCTACTTTAAAATCGAAAACGGCACTATCCACAAAAACGACTTCGTGAAATTCGTCGCCACCGGCAAAGAGTACAACGCCGATGAGATAGGCGTGCTCAAGCTCCAAGGCGTGCCCCGCGACGAGCTTTCGGCTGGCAACGTAGGCTATATCATCTCAGGCATAAAGACATCCAAAGAGGTGAAAGTGGGCGACACCATCACTCACGTCGAGAATCCCTGCAAGGAGGCCATCGACGGATTCGAGGAGGTGAAACCAATGGTATTCGCCGGTGTGTACCCCATCGAAACCGAGGATTTCGAAAACCTGCGCGCCTCTCTGGAGAAACTCCAGCTCAACGACGCGTCGCTCACATTCCAGCCCGAGTCGTCGGCAGCGCTTGGCTTCGGATTCCGTTGCGGTTTCCTCGGCTTGTTGCACATGGAGATTATCCAGGAGCGACTTGGGCGCGAATTTGACATGGACGTAATCACCACGGTCCCCAACGTCTCCTACCGCGTATACGACAAAAAAGGGAACATGACCGAGGTACACAACCCCTCGGGTCTCCCCGACCCTACCCTAATCGACCATATCGAAGAGCCGTACATCCGCGCCTCGGTGATTACCACAGCCGAGTTTATCGGCCCGATCATGACCCTCTGCCTCGGCAAACGCGGTGAATTGGTGAAGCAAGAATACATCTCCGGCAACCGCATGGAGATGATCTTCGACATGCCTCTTGGGGAGATCGTGATCGACTTCTACGACAAGTTGAAATCGATCTCCAAGGGATACGCTTCATTCGACTACCACCTGCACGATTTCCGCGAGTCCAAGCTTGTGAAGCTCGACATCCTGCTCAACGGCGAAAGCGTCGACGCCCTGTCGACCTTGACCCACCAGGACAATGCCATGACATTCGGCCGACGCATGTGTGAGAAGCTAAAAGAGCTGATTCCGCGCCAGCAATTCGACATCGCCATCCAGGCCGCCATCGGCACCAAGATCATCGCCCGCGAGACCATCAAGGCCGTGCGCAAGGACGTTACCGCCAAGTGCTACGGCGGCGACATCTCCCGTAAGCGCAAGCTCCTCGAGAAGCAGAAGAAAGGCAAGAAGCGCATGAAGCAGATCGGCTCGGTGGAGGTACCCCAAAAAGCCTTCCTAGCCGTCCTCAAGCTCGACTAGCTCTCGGCAAGGAGTTCCAGAATCTCGGCCGGGGTGAGCTGGGCGTTGACATCGGAGCCTTCAAGCAACGCGTCGGCCAAATTACGCTTGGTTGCGTGCAGGCGCTTGATTTTCTCTTCCACGGTATTGGACGTAATTAGATGGTAGACAGTGACTTTACGGTGCTGCCCAATACGGTAGGCGCGGTCGGTAGCTTGCTGTTCGATGGCGGGATTCCACCAAGGGTCGAGATGCACCACGTAATTGGCGCCGGTGAGATTAAGTCCCAAGCCACCTGCCTTCAGGCTCACCAAGAACACGGGAATGTCGCCATGCTGGAAGGAGTCCACTATCTTTTGGCGCTGACGTTGTGGTGTCGACCCGTCGAGGTAGATATACTTTATCCCAGCTTTGTCGTAAGCCTCTTTTACCAAGCTAAGGAATGAGGTGAATTGGCTGAACACCAGCATTTTGTTACCGCCATCCACTATCGAGGATGTGAGGTCGAGCAAAGCGTTGATCTTTGATGGCTCGGTTTTTACCGAATCGACCACCAGCCGCGTGTCGCATGCCGCCAATCGCAACCTCGTAAGCTCGGCCAAAGTGTTGACATCCACCTTGTCGATATCTTTCAAAGCTTCCTGAGCGTTGCGTCGAAGCGACTCGTACACGCCCATCTCTTTTGCCGTCATCTCCACCGATATGGTAATCTCTTCCTTGTCGGGAAGCTCGTCCACCACATCTTCCTTGGTACGGCGCAGCAGGAACGGGGCTATCAAACGGTTCAATTGGCGTTGTCGCTCCTTGTCGTGATTAACCTGAATGGGGATGATGAATTTTTTATTGAACTGCTCATACGCCCCAAGCAATCCGGGATTGATGAATCGCATAAGGTTCCAAAGCTCGCTTAGGGAATTTTGAACGGGTGTGCCAGTGAGGATTATACGGTTAGAGGCGTCGATTTTCATAGCCACCTGCGAGGTTTTTGTAGTGCGATTCTTTATCACGTGCGCTTCGTCGAGAATCGCGGTGGTCCATTTGCGCGATGTAATCATCTCTCCTGCCGAGGGGAGCAAGCCGTAGGTGGTAAGAATCACCTGGAAGGGCTTGGCGTTGTCAATAACCCCCTGTCGGTCGGGCGCCGAGTTCAACGGTATCACCTCCAGCGTAGGAGCGAATCTAGCGATCTCCCGTTCCCAGTTGGTAAGTACCGAGGCTGGAGCCACCACCAACGCCGGGCCCTCGGACGCGGTTGTGAGCATATAGCTAATTGCCTGTACCGTTTTTCCCAAGCCCATATCGTCGGCCAAGCACGCCCCGGCGCCCCACTCCGAGAGCCGCTTTAACCAAGTATATCCGTCCACCTGATAGTCGCGCAGCTGAGCTTTAAGTTGCTTAGGCACGGTATACTCGGTCTTTGAGGCTTTTGCGATGCGTTTACGCAAGGCGGCAAGGACCTTGTCGGTCGCAATAGATATGCCATCGCCTAGGTCGAGGTCGAGCGAGGCAGCGGCCATAGGGGAAATCCCCACATGGCTGTGCTCCCTTGATGACAATCCCTCCAATCGAGAAAGTTGGCGACGTAGCGATGCCGAGAGTTTCAGGAATTTATCGGGACCAAGCTGGAGGAATCGTCCATGAGCTTGACCTACCAGTTCCAGCAATTTTGACGCGCTGAGGACAGTACTTTCATCGATTTGCACCTCTCCCTCGAGCTCAAACCACCCTCCTTGTTGCGACAAGGAGATATTCCATTTACCGCTTTCTGGGGTCGAGAGTATTGAGAAACTTCTTCCTTCGGGCCATTCGATAGCATAGGTATCACTCTTGTCTTGCAGCCAATCCACCAAGTTGATCATCTGTTCCACACCGAGGTTAAGCTGTTGACCCGCCGCGGGAGTTTCCTCGAGAATCGTTCGCAGATAGTCGGCTAGCTGGTCGAAGTTTTCCACCTCAGCGTCAAGATTTCGTGTCACCTCAAGTGCATGGGATTCACTGTCAACAGTGTTGTATTTCTCCGACCCCGATCCAGGAATGAACCTGTCGGGGGCTTGCGGCCATGGCTTACTGGTGGGATATATCGTATAGCCGGAAGGGGTGGGAGTGATCCTTACCACGATCTGCGGTAAGCCATTCACACGATTTACTTTCACAGCCGTATCCATGCCTTCCACCTCGATTTCCAGGTCGCGGGCAGCTTGCGTCACAACTGCCATAATTTTGGGAGCCTGGCTCAGCGGATAATTCTCCAAAATGGCCAGGGTTTCGAGGAACTTG
Source organism: Bacteroidales bacterium (assembly GCA_021205635.1). Lineage (GTDB taxonomy): Bacteria > Bacteroidota > Bacteroidia > Bacteroidales > Muribaculaceae > JAJPXC01. The sequence continues at coordinate 51,456 of JAJPXC010000155.1, forward strand.
CGCTGCACCTCGGTAGGATTAGTGAATTGAACCAAGCCATTTTTCCTGTCCTCGCGGTAATATATTGGTTTGGTATAACCTTCTTTAGTCATCCCCTGAATGGAGGGGCGCAAGGTGAATGTGTCGTTGGCTTTGTTTTTCACCAGTCGTATAGACAGGGGTACCTCCTCCACTGTCACTGGGGTGAGATAGCTATAGTTGTAATCACTAAAATATATGTTGTCAAGACCTACCATTAGCGGCAGATCTTCGGCCCACCTTGAATAACGGCCAGCATGGGAGGCTAAAGAGGCAGCGTTCTTGGAAGCTGAAGCGATGTAATCCTGGGCACGCTCGCCATAAGGCGTAAGAGGCCTTGGTTTTCCCCAACGCCCGCTTTTTAGCCATGATTGCACGGCTAGCGACAAGTCATCGCGCATTAGGATAAACAACACGCGGTCGGTGGGTGTGGCCGTCACTCCTGGAGCCGCGCCCTGATTAGGAGCCCATTGCTCCCGTATTGCGTCGAGCACGTCTTCCCATGGCTCTCGCCTAACCACCGCTCCCATCAATGACCGGCCGTAAGTGTCAGTGAGCCTTTGCACTCGCTCGGGGTCGATATCCAACAGGGGCGCTACCTCCTTGAGCATTATTCCCAGCCCCGGGTAATTGTAGAGGTGGGCCTGCTGATCGCTGAAATGGCGCATAGCCAAGAATCCTATCACGGTTTGAACAGGAGTGCCATCTGAACGGTCGATGTAACACATATCCGATTTGTCAAGGGTGTGTGGCACTCGCGCTTGAACTTCAAAAAACGTGTGCAGCGGATCGTTATAACCAAAGGCCGTCAACATCTTGTCGGCCAACTTCTTGACCGCCTCCTTCGATCCCTCTTGACTTTTAACCAGGGCCATCCCTTGGAAATAAGCCAGCATGCGATGTGGATAAATACCCTTGACTCTCAACTCTTTCGATATCTTGCGCAAGGCCCGGTTGAAAAATGCCGTCGCCAAGTCGTAGCTACTGTCGCGTAATGCGAGCAATCCCAGCAGGGTGTCTCCCGCAAACGTTTTCTCTTTTACCTTGTCGGCGAGATTCCCATGGAATAGATAATCATATAGCGCAAAGGTTTCGGTACCTGCCATCGTTTTGGCGAAAATCTTCCAATCATCTTCATGTGGCCTGGTTAAATATTCCAGGTTTTCTTGGAATAAGTGGTCCCAAATCCTGGAGCCAATTGATGTATCCACCTTGTCAATGATTTCCGCCAAATATTCACCCTTCACATTAAGAATTCCGTAAGGGATCAGATTCTCTTGAAGCGTCTTCGGAATTCCCTCCTCTGGCACTTCGCTGTTATATATAAGAATCGAAAGAATGGCCTCAGGTCCCATTTCTATTTGGAGATCCTGCAATTTCTCCACGAGTTGAAGATACTCGGGATGGTTTTCGAGCCCCCAAAATATTAATGGGTAAATTAAAGCCTTGTTAACCAGCCTATAGCTCCAATCGTAACCTCCATTGTAATTGCATTCTCGGGTAACCGCGCGATTGTAATACAAAGATTGGACTATTCGTGAAGTTTTCGACTGCTCTATACCCAAAACGGCGGCTAGAGCCTGTAAACACAATACACTCTTTTGCGCTTGTGGATAAGCGGCAAGAAGCATTAGGATTGTAGTCTCTTTTTTGGTAAAACCAGTAAATAAGTTCATGGGTGGTGGATATTCGATTCTGCAAATTTACGCCAATTATTCGAATCCATCCAATGGCAGAAAAATTTTTTCGGCTATGTCAAAGAAATTTTACCGAGAATTATTTATCTTTGCCCATATTAACCGACCAAACATGAAAGCGATAATCACATTGTGCCTGTTGGCACGACAACTATCAGCGCCTTTGGGGCCACTCTGTCACCCAATCAAGCTCTTCAGCGCGCTGAACTCTCGGCTAAACATTCGGAACCATACCACGCTTCTGCTTGCCGCCGATGATTGCGCCGCCCCCGTGGATTACGAAGTCAATCACACCACATGGGTGCAGACCCTCTTTGAAATCATCACCATCCCGGCTGGTGGCTCGGGCACTCGCGGCATCCTTATCTCCCGAGGCAAGAAAGTGCTTAAATGAAGGCGCTGCTCTACATAGCCCTCGGAGGCGCCCTGGGATCGGTGCTACGCTATCTTTTGACCAAGGCCGTTCAAGGCCATTGGCCAGGGGCATTCCCATGGGGCACCATGACGGTCAATCTGCTCGGTTGCCTAATGATAGGAGTGCTCTATGGGCTATTCGAGAAGCATGATGTGCTTTCGCCCGAAATGCGGCTCCTGCTCACCGTGGGAATCTGCGGCGGATTTACCACCTTCTCCACATTCATGAACGAAAGTCTCTCGTTAATGCGAGGCGGCGAATTACTGCTATGCGCCGCCTACATTGCCGCCAGCGTCATCCTAGGATTAGGGGCCGTATGCGCGGGCCAAGCCCTCGCTCGCTAGCCCCCACCCTAGGCAATCTACGCCTTCACAAAACCGGGATTATGGTCTTGCTTGTGGTATTGCCACGGCGCACAATCACCAGGCCATAGTCGGTGCTGGGGGGGGCATCGCTCGGTCTTTATGGCGTCGCCCGCCGTCTCGCCGCCACCGAGACCAACATGGCGTACCGCACCGCCGACCATGAGCGATGGCAACAACTCGATTTTGTGGTGGGCATTCACATCGAATGCTCAGCGTTGAATCATGTCGTTCCCGACATCTGCGACACGCTCGCTGGCGATTACCCCAAGGATTTCAAGTGGACGGGCTGGCACCCGCATTGCCGTTGCCACGCCACAAGCATCCTCAAGACCGATGAGGAATTGGACCGCGACGCTGAGTTGATTGACGCTGGCGAAGAGCCATCCAGCGAATCGGTCAACGCCGTCACCGAATTGCCCGACAAATTCACGAAATGGGTAGAGCTGAACGAGAAGAAAATACAACAATCGTGGTCAAAGGACGAGGCACCTTACTTCATCGCTGATAATGCTGATGCAATTTATGGGGAAAAGATTGGCGATGGCGAAAGAGACGGTCTAAAACTGCGTCTTGGGAAATCGGGATTGCCGTTATCCCCCAGTGCCGAGGTGCGTCGTTGTGGACGAGGCTATCTGGCCATTTCGGAACACGTTGAACGTGACAGACCCGATTTTCCCAAACTTGAGCAATGTGCCAACTTCTTCGCTCGACAGAATGAATCCGTTGTGATGCTCACTCCCCGAATGTCGCGTCCCTCAAACTTTGCCTACTCTGATTATTATAAAGATTTGATAGGAACCCCATATGAAGGAAAATGTCCCGATTTCAAGATGGTTGACAAGAACGGGAAAGGCATTTGGTATGAGCATGAGGGTTTTACTACCACAAACGCTCACAACGCTTTGCGAAATATGCTCGGGGATGGGTTAAAACAATCAAGCCGACTGGTTATAGAGCAGCCCAATCTGACTGATGCCTATATAAAACGTGTGCTGTGGAGACGTATCCAAGAGGGCCAGACTATAGATGAAGTATGGGTTAAAAAGGGGTTGGACATCCGCCTTATATGGAGAAAAAGTTAGGGAGGCTAACGCCTCCCCTTCTGGCGAGGAATCGGTAGTCGTTAGCTACGGAATCCTCGGGGGCAAAGATAGCAATTATTTCGCTACACGCAAAATAATCAACGCATCAGCAACTTGCATATCAGCAAGATGTTGCAGATTATCGTGATTAGATTGAGGATTGTGACTATTACCCAATCCTTGTTCGAGTCGTCTTTGTCAAACATTGCCATATCGCTCTGATTCGGTTAATTCCAATTGGGCGAGTCCTTCCAATTCCAATTAATCGCGCAGATTCCGCCACATTCCCAATAGACGATTTTCACCAATCCTTTGCTTTCAAGGCTTTGCAGTGTCGGTTGGAAAGATGCGTCCATTAATGAAAGGTCGCCATCGGCCAGCATCCGCATGGCTCTTTTCTCGTCTCTCGATAGCTTTATCCGTCTCATATCCGCGAATTTAACCAAATTTATTTGTGCTTGATACACGCAATGTGAAAAATATTCCTATATTTGCCATCAAGTTAACCAATTCATCACGCGTAATGTCAATCAAAGAACAAATCATCGACCAGCTCAAAACCAAATTCACGGGGGTTGAGCCGTCGATTCTGTCGCGCGTCGCCGAAAAACTATCGGCATCCGTGACCAGCGAGATCGATGTCGCGAACCAATGCTGAAGTCGTTGGGTTTTAAATCGACAGGCAGCGCCGCTGCCCGCTCTCCGTCCCTACACTTATACCCTCGATCCCAGTCCTCCAACCCCAAACTCGCCGAAGCCCCCTTCAAATCCGCAGCCCAGGAAAGCGCCGCCAAATCCACCCTCCACCGCTAACGATTATACCCATCCTAAATAACTCTCTCCATGTCTTCCTTCGCATCGGGGGAGTTGTTTTTTTGGAATATTTAACGGTAGCTGTGCCAGTTTTTGGCACAGGGTGGCTATTATATTCGCGTGTTATGATTTGGTTTTGGCAACATAGAAAGGACGATACATTGAGTTTTGCCCGGCTGCGGGTGAAGCGTGCCGAGCGGTATTTGAATGATTTGATTGAAGATTTCGAGCGCATGAAACCTTCGTTACCCTCTCAGCAAATCATAGCTCGACAAACCGAGCTTGACCAAATGCGCTCAGATCTTGTCGATATGCGAGCCAGTCTTTCAGATAATGATATAATCACAGCATAATCATGATCAAGTGTAGAATCGAGCGGTTTACATGCCCCGAATGTGGCACTGAGGGCGAGTATCGAGTGTGGGATACAATCAATGTGGATCTCGACCCTGATTTGAAGGAAAAGTTACTTTCACAGGAGCTTTTCGACTGGGAGTGTCCTGGTTGCGGACAGCATTTCTCATTGCCCTACAGCATGATCTATCATGACATGCATCGGAACTATATGATTTTTTTCTCGCCGTTGCCTGGCGACGAAAAGCGTTACCAGCCATTGGAAGTGTCGGTTGAAAGATTGCTCCTTGACGGCTACAAAATCCGTTCGGTATATGGGTTTCTCCATATGCGAGAGAAAATCACTATCTTAGACGAAGGCCTGAACGATGTGGCAATCGAACGCTTAAAATGGGTTCTCAAAAACATTATCCATCCGGAGTGGCGTGGTGATGCCAAGAAACTTTATTTTATGGGCACATTCCCTAAGGATGAGACTTTCGGAAAGTATGGGTCACTGAAGATTATATTTGTTGACAACGAGGCCCATGAGTCCTTGATCGGGACATTTGACATGGCACTATATTACGAATTGGCCTATACGGTTAAACTGGATTCCCGTATGGATCTACAGGGCAACACTTGTGTTGACCAGGAATGGATTGGAAGACAACTGGATAATGACCTTTTCAACCAGCCATCGGACAACGGTAAAGTAGGTGTAGATCGGGCCAGTGATGGTAGATACTGGGCCTTAGTTGACCAAAACGGCGACCCAATCACCGAGTATAAATATAGGTGGATAGAACCTGCCGGTGAAGGTTTTTTCCGAGCTATGCCTACGGGTAATAAATACGTGTTGCTCTGGCCAGATGGCACAGAAGTGACCCGTGAATGGTATAACCATGTTGGTAATGTGGAAGATGGCTATTTCACCGTCTCCAACACGGTGCCGAAAACCAAGACTGAGCCTACCAAATATCTCAATGGTTTGGCCCAAGTGAACGGTGCGATGCTATTTGCCCCCGATGGTAGTTGGGACATTTTGCATCCCTTGCGAGAAAAGGACGAGAAGGGTGAGTCCAACGGCCCGATATGGGCATATTATGCCGAGTATAAGAAGAAGCCATTGATACTAACTAAAATGGGTGGCATTAGCGATCCTCAAAAAGATCATCTTCCCAAAGAGTTGAGTATCAATACTCCTGATTTCTTTGAGAAATTCATCAATTGGACGCTGCCAGGACTACAATTCTATTATCGCGACACCAATGCTCCAATTAATGTAGAGAAAGTGTATTCGATTGGGAAGACCCTACGCGCCGGCTTCTTTGTGGATGTAACGACAAAGCTTTTAAAACCCATCCACCGCACGCGATTTTTGATAGCTTCGGCGCACGCGGCTCATCTATATGAGATGGATGGAAAAAATAATGGTGGAGACAAGTGGAACCTATGCACTTTCCATCCTAATAGCTATTTCAAGGTGATGGATATCTACCGAAAAGGAAAAGTAACGCAGATCCTATTACTTCACATCCCGGAGGCGGCTGCCCGATTTATGACGAACGATACTATCGAGTTGCCTGGGAGTATGTTCCCAAACGGCAAGTCGCTGGTGGAAACAGCCCGTGAAAGCCTGGATGTAAAAATGGAAATGGATGTGCATCCCAGGTCATGGAACGAGGTGCTGTGTAACCGCATGAGGCAGCCCATAGGACTTGACGTCAATTCTGAGCCCTATCCCTTACCTCCGGTAGAGGATGCTTACATTCCCGAAGAATACCGATCGTTGAGCAATCTTGTCCATGAAATGTCGCAGGATGATGACATAAAGGATTTTATCGAAGAAGAGGATAAATTTCACTGGAAAGGGGTAAAAGGTAGCCACTGTGACGGTTGTATCTTCGCCCAAACCATCCGAGGGAATGGTGAGGGTTGTATAAAGAAAGATAAAGAAAATTTTCGGAATCTTTATTTTAAGGTAATACCGATATGTGATGAAAAAAAGACGTCAAGGGACGATCGATCGCTTCGTGAATATGGGGATTCCTTAGCTCGCATGGAGCGTGATAAAGAAAGCGATGAGTTCGCTCTACAACTTGTCCGTGATTTCATCGCTATTGAATTGAATGACGATATAAGTAAAATAAAGGACTATAATTTCCCTTTACAGGCATCAGACACTGATTTTGCACGGAAAGTTGAGGCTAAATTTGGCAAGAAAAATGACCGATATCCCCGTCCAGTGAAAGCAATGGATGCCTTAAACGCCATTCTTTCTTTGATCTTCAAGGATGCGTGGCCAGAGTTGACTATGAAAACAATCGAACTCAACCAGTTCGGCGTCGATCAATTGCATCACACTTTCCCTTTGCTTGGGCACCCGACATATTGGTCACTTGAAGAAGGAATATTTCGGTTTAAAGTCCTGGATCGGCTCTATGCTCCGCAAGAGTTGCAAAAGAAAGTTGCGACATTCTGTCAACTTGAATCCACCTTAGGGAATTTGGTAATATGGCCGCAGAGCTTAACATATTCTCAGCTTATATCCAAATTGGAACGCCCCTACATATTTTGGGTGGATTATCCCGACCATTTCTTAAAAAGATTAAGACTCGGACTACTCGACCCCAACAAGGTGGATGACGAATTTCGTAAAATTCTCACTGGCCGCAAATGCCAGAAGACGGTTGCCGATTTTCACTCCATAAGCGCATTGTAATGCCCCCGCAAAATGAGACAGGTGGCTAAGGCAAAAAAAATCATTA
>JAJPXC010000068.1:0-46062 GCA_021205635.1 Bacteroidales bacterium
GGATCGGGGGAAATCGCCCGGAGGGATCGACTGAAATCGGGGGAAATCGGGGGAAATCGAATGAAATCACCCGTTAATGGGGGCAGGGGAAATCGATTTTTGGTCGATTTCGGTTGATTTCCGTCGAAAAATTTGTTTGTTTCGTGGGAAGATGTTAACTTTGCCGTCGAAAGAATAGAGCGACCGCCACGAGGGCGGCATAGAAGGGGTCCCGGCGACAGAAAGTCGGGGTTCTTTTGTTTTTGTCTATCGTGGAAATCGCTCGGCATACTTTCGCAAAGAATGAATATTGTCTTACTTTAAAATCATACGACCATGCCTATCACTTTCATGACCAAGGAAGGTTACAAGAAGAAAATGGAGGAAATCGCTTACCTTGAATCGGTTAAGCGACCTGAAATATCCCGAGCGATCGCCGAGGCCCGCGACAAGGGCGACCTGTCGGAGAACGCCGAATACGACGCTGCCAAGGAGGCCCAGGGCCTGCTGGAGATGAAGATCGCCCAGCTGAAGGATCTCGTGGCAAGCGCCCGCATCATCGACGAGAGCAAATTGAACACCGAGGAGGTGCAGATCATGAACCGCGTGAAGATCAAGGACCACGCCACGGGCGCTACATTGGAGTACACGATCGTGGCCGATTCGGAGGCCAACCTCAAGGAGAAGAAAATCGCGTCGTCGACGCCGATCGCCCAGGGCCTGCTCGGCCACAAACTCGGCGAGATCGTGGAGATCAAGGTGCCGTCGGGCATCAAGAAATTCGAGATAGTGGAGATTTCATTTTAATCGGCCCCCAAACCCCCGCAGCGGGGGCTTACCATCCGGGTGGCCACCTTGTTGATCCATTGATCCATTGATCCTTTGATCCTTTCCTCCTTTAAAGATTTAAAGATTTAAGATTTAAAGCTTTAAGGCTTTGAACTGAAAACTGAAAACTGAAAACTGAAAACTTCCCGTTATGTCAAGCATATTTTCCAAGATAATCGCAGGGGAGATCCCCTGCTACAAAGTGGCCGAGGACGACAAGCACATCGCTTTCCTCGACATCAACCCCGTAGCCCCGGGGCACACGCTGGTGGTGCCCAAGCGCGAGGTGAGCTACATCTTCGACATGGACGACCAGGAATTGGCCGAGTTTAACGTCTTCGCCAAGCGCGTGGCCAAGGCCCTGGAGAAGGCCATCCCCTGCAAGCGCATCGGCATGACAGTGATCGGCCTTGAGGTGCCCCACGCCCACATCCACCTGATTCCCATCAACGTGGAGGCCGACATGGCGTTCAACAAGGAGCGTCCCGAGGTCGACAAGACCTTGATGCAAGCCATCGCCACGTCGGTGGCAAAAGAGTTTGTGTAATGGGAAGGGAAGATAGGCCGTCCAAGGCCGGCCGCCCCAGTGCTCCCATTGGCGTATTCGATTCGGGGTACGGCGGCTTGACCGTGCTGAAGGAGATCATGCGGGTGATGCCCGAGCAGGAGTACCTGTACCTTGGCGACAACGCGCGAGCGCCCTACGGCACGCGGTCGTTCGACATCGTGTACCGATTCACGCTTGATGCGGTGAAGTACCTGTTCGAGCAGGGGTGCCGATTGGTTGTGCTGGCGTGCAACACCGCGTCGGCCAAGGCGTTGCGCAACATCCAGATGCTCGACCTGCCCAAGATCGACCCCGAGCGCCGTGTGCTCGGCGTGATCCGTCCCACGGTGGAAAAACTGCCCCAATTGACCCGCAACGGCCACATCGGCGTGCTAGGCACACCGGGCACCATCCAGAGCCAGAGCTACGACTTGGAGATCCAGAAATTTTTCCCTCAGTACACCGTCACCGGGCACGGCTGCCCGATGTGGGTGCCGCTGGTGGAGAACCGCGAGGCCGACACCCCGGGTGCCGACTATTTCGTGGAGCAGGAGATACGCCGGCTGATGCGCAAGGACCCCGAGATCGACACCATCATTCTGGGTTGCACCCACTACCCGCTGTTGATCGACAAGATTCGGCAGTACGTCCCCGAGGGTGTGCGCGTTGTGCCCCAGGGGGAGATTGTGGCCGAGTCGCTCAAGGAGTACCTTCAGCGCCATCCTGGGTTGACCGAAAACGGACCTTCTAAAGTCACTTATCTCACCACCGAGAGCGCCGAGCGCTTCGGCGACATGGCATCGCTTTTTCTGGGCAAACCTGTTAAAGCCCAACGCGTTGAGCTTTAACTAAAAGGCAAGAGGCAAGAGTAGATGAAGAAAGCGTTGACCAAGGATGAGGCGATGGTGCGGGCCGAGCGGATGTGCTCGGGGGCCGAGTACTCGCTGCTGGAGATGCGTCGCAAACTCGCGTCGTGGGGCGTCACGTCGCGCGACGCCCGGGAGATCCTCGATTTCCTCATCGACGAGCGCTACATCGACGACAGCCGTTTCGCTTGCCACTACGCCGCCGAAAAACTCGAGCAGAGCCGCTGGGGCGCACGCAAGATCTACGCCGCCCTGCGTGCCAAGGGGATCGACCACGACACGGCCCAGGAGGCGCTTGGCGAGCTGGATGCGGAGCTTTACGACCGCATAATGGTGGAGCTGATAGAAGCGAAGGTAGCTGAGGTAAGTGGTAATGATGGCCGTACAAGGCCGACACCCCAAGGCCTCACGTATGGCGAGAAGGTGAAGATTGCCCGGTTTATGGCCCAGCGTGGCTTCGACCCCTCCACAACCATGGAACTTTTGAATAATGTTTAAATTTTATAGACCACAAAATGACACGAACAAACACGAAAAATTTTTGTGTCCCTTTTGTGGTCAAAAAGATCATTAACCCCATATTAATGTCCATTGGTGGTTTCTAAAATATAGGCATGAAGTGGATTAGGGAGCTGGTGGATGTGGTGTATCCGCGGGTGTGCGGGGTGTGCGGGGCGACGCTCGTGTCCGGGGAGGAACAGGTGTGTTTGGCGTGCCTGATGGGATTGCCGCGCACAGGCTATCATAGCGATCAGTTGACGCTGGCCTGGGAGAGGTTGGCGTCGCCGTCGGTGCCGATCGAGCGAGCGGCCACATGGTTTCACTACCACAAATCCACTCCCTACGCCCGACTCATCCACCGCGCGAAATACAATTCCCAGCCCGAGCTATGCCGCTGGCTGGGAGCGACCTACGCCCGCGAGCTACTGCCCACGGGCTTTTTCGATGGGGTAGATGCTTTAATGCCCGTGCCGATGCACTGGTGGAAACGGTTGCGCCGTGGCTATAACCAGGCCGAGGAGATCGCCCGCGGCATATCCCGGGTGACAGGGATTCCCGTTTCAAAAGATTTGAAAGCTATCCGTCGCCACTCTACACAGACGCGCAAGGGCTCATTCCAGCGCTGGGTGAACGCGCAGAATACTTATGTGCTTGAAAATGAAGGGCGATATGTGGGGAAGCATATTCTTGTGGTGGATGACGTCATCACTACTGGCGCGACCACGCTGGCCAATTGCGCGGCGATCCACGCGGCGGCTCCCACGGCACGGTTATCGGTACTCGCGCTGGCGCTCGCACACAAATAAAAATGTGTCGCCCTGAGGGCAGGGCGACCTCCCAGGTAAAAATGTGTCGCCCTGAGGGCAGGGCGACCTCCCAGGTGGGCTGCCGCGCTAAGGTTAAAAGGAGAGGTTGTATTTGGAGAGAAGCATGGCGGGGTGGTAGGAGAGTTTGGCTTGGCGCAGGCCGGGGTCGCCGCAATCCTCCTCACGGTTGATGTAGGCCACCTCGGGGTGGGCGGCCGCGATGTGGGCCGCAAAACGCTGGTTGATGGTCTCGCCGGCGCCCGCGATGTCGTGGTGCATCTTCTCGATGTGGAGGTAGAGCGTGTCGCCGATGATCTCTCCCACAGTAAACGCCGCGATCTCGCCGCCCGGGGTCAGCCTCAGCACGCCACCCACGAACGGATACGCCTGCCAATTCTCCAGCACCGCGCGCACTTGCTCCATCTCGTTGTCGGCCGTCGAGCCCTCGTGGGCATGCAAGCGGCTGACAAAATCGAGCAGAGCGGGGACGTCGGCCTCGGTGAGCGGATCCAGAGAGGCCTCGGGATTCTCGGCGGCGAAACGGTTGACGTGGTTGCGCTTCTTGTTGTAGCGCTTGCCGGTGAGTGTGGCCAGGTCGTTGATATTGTATAGATAGTCGGCCCAGTCGTCGAGCACCTCCATGGTGCCCCGGCCGCAAGAGGCGATGAGTTGGATTTTGTCCTCGGGGATGGCCGAGAAACGCATGCGCTGGCCGTTGTCCTGACACCATTGATGAATCAATCCCACGGCGTCCCCGAGCGGCATCGGTCCGATAGGGAGGGAAAAGGCGACATCTTGGCGGTGATTCTCGGTTACGCCCTTGATAAACAGGGTGTTGTCCTCGACCGCAAAACTATAACGGAAATAGTCGATCCACATGTATATGCCTCCGATGGTGTAGTCGCAGGTGCGGCTGTCGCCCTGGGCCAACAGGCGGGAAATCAGTGGAATATCTTGCAATGTGACCGGCTTGAAACGCAGGGCGCGGTCAACGGTGGTAACGGGCATCATAATACTTTTCTTTTTGATAGAAACGCTCGAGGGCGCGGCGAGGTTTAATGAACCGGGGAATTAAAGGATGAAATGGAAGAAGGATGAAAGGTTGAATGGATGAAAGGAAAAAAGTAGGGTATTACTTTATCCTTTACCCTTTATCCTTTATCCTTTCGAATATTTATCCTTTCGAGATGCTGTCGAGCATTTCGAAGGCCTTCATTCGGGAGGCGTTGATGAGCGAGGGGAGATGGGCGTCGCTATTGACGAGCATGGGCACGCTGGCATCGGCCAGTCGTTTGAGCCACTTCACGCCGGGGAACATGCGCTGGTGGTCGGTCCATGCCTTGGTGTTGACCTCCACGATCACCTCCGAGGCCACCACAGCCTCGATCAGGCGCTCCACGAGGCGCTCGTACCACGGCTCGTCCTCGATTCCGGGGGAGTAGTGGCCCGCGTTGTGCCCCACCTTGTCCAAGTGGCCCAGGATGTCGAAGCCGCCGGCCTCAACCATGTCGATCGACTGGCGATAGAACGTCTCCACCACATAGTGGATGTCGCGGTAGAAATATTGCTCCATCTTCCCCTTGAAATTCTCGTAGCGGCCGTCAATGTCGATGTAGCGCTCCTCGGGGTTGGGAATGAAGTGGACCGAGCCGATTGTGTAGTCGAGAGGCAAGGTGGAGAAATACTCGGAGCGCGGACCCCACTGCGGGCCCAGATAGTCGATCTCCATCGACGCGTAAAGATTGATACGGTCGCCGTATTTCTCCTTCAGGCGGTTGAACTCGGCGAGATACAGCGGCACATCCTCCTTGCTCATGTTGCACGACGAGCGCAGGGGCAAGGGCGAGTGGGGCGAGAACCCGTAATGCGTGAAATTCTGGCGCAGGGCCTCGATGACGAATTCCTCCATCGGGGCTCGGCCGTCGCAAAAGGGCGTATGGGAATGAAAGTTGTACGCCCGTGTGCCTTCGATCAACTTTATCAGGTCCATATCAATATAAATATTCACGCGTGGGTGCCCCGTCGTGGAGTCGACGCACGTAAGTGAGGAACAGCGTGGACAGTGCCGCGGCTATAAGCGCTCCGCAACCGAGCGACACCGCGCGCGACAGGCCGAAGCCCTCGGGCGATGGAGCGTAGAGGATGTAGGTGCTGACCACAAACGTCATGAACGACGCGGGCAACGCCGTGATCCACCACCACTTGGCGTGGCGGGCGAGATATACCGAGCATGCCCAGAGGGTGAACGTGGCGAGCGTCTGGTTGCACCACGCGAAGTAGCGCCAGAGCACCAAGAAGTCCATCTGCATCAGCGCGAACGTAGCAGCGAAGATGGGTAGGCTCAGCGCGAGGCGTTTCCATATCTTCTTCTGGTCGAACGATAGCATGTCGGCACCCATGAGTCGGGCCGAGCGCAGGGCGGTGTCGCCGGTGGTAATCGGGGCTACAATCACGCCAAGCACGGCCAGCAGACCGCCCACCTTTCCGAGCCAGCCCATCGAAATGTCGTTGACGAGCTTGCCAGCGGCCCCGGAGCCGTTGGCGGCGATGTATTCGTTCAATTGGTCGTAACCGCCGGTGAAAGCGATAGCCGCGGCTGCCCAAATCAGCGCCACGACACCCTCGGTGACCATAGCGCCATAGAACACGGGGCGAGCCAACTTCTCATTTTTCAAGCAACGCGCCATCATCGGCGACTGCGTAGCGTGGAAGCCCGAGATGGCGCCGCAAGCGATCGACACCATCATCATCGGGAACACAGGGTGCTCGCCCGAGGTGAAACGCGAGTGGAAGCCATCGGTAATGCCGTGGGGAATGGTGACGTCGCCTAGAATCAGCACGCCCATGATACCCGCGGCCATGAACAGCAGCGCGAAGCCGAACACCGGGTACAGCCCTCCGATCACCTTGTCGATCGGCAGCAATGTGGCCAGCATATAATATATGAAAATAGCGGCGATCCAGAATGTCGCGTCCATTGTCTCGGGGGTGAGTCCGGCCAACAGATTGGCGGGCTGGATGACGAACACGGCGGCCACCAGCACCAGCAGCAACACGGCGAACACGCGCATCACCTGCTTGATGCCGTTGCCCAGCTCATATCCCACGATTTCGGGCAACGAGGCGCCCCCGGCGCGCACGGAGATTACGCCCGACACGAAGTCGTGCACGGCTCCGGCGAAGATTGTGCCTAGCACAATCCACAGGAACGCAGCGGGGCCGTACATCACGCCCATAATGGCGCCGAAGATCGGTCCGAGGCCCGCGATGTTGAGGAATTGAATGAGAAAGACGCGCCACGTGGGCAGAGGCATATAGTCGATGTCGTCGCGACGCGTGTAGGCCGGCATCTCGCGCTTGGGGTCGGTGCCCAACACGCGCTCCACCAGCGCTCCATAAATGAAGTAGCCGCCAATCAGCACGGCCAGTGATATCAAAAACAGTGACATTTAATAAGCATTTAGCATTTAGCATTTAGCCAGTGACCTTTTATCCTTGAAGGGAGGAAAGGATGAAAGCTTAGCGCTCGGCGCGGGCTACTTCATTGGAGCGTCGTTTGGCCTCATCGCGTTGTAGCTTGAGGCGACCCTCCAACTTTAGTATCTGTGTTTTTACCGAGCGGTCGCCCTTGGCGTAGCGGGCACGCAGGTCGGTGAGTTCTTTTTGGGTGGTGTTTATCTCGGCCTGGGCTTGCAGGTAGTCCTCCATTGCCTCGCGGGCGGCCGATGAGCGGAAATCGTCGAGGCTGTGGTAAACGCGACCTCCGGGGAGGGCGAAAGTGAATTCCACCTCCTTGGAAGCGGCCTTTGTTTCTTTGGCCAGGCGCGATAGGTAGCCCTCGTAATTCTCTCCGTCGGCCCACGTGTCGCGCAGATTCTCGACGAGCGCCAAAGCGGCCAAGCCGGGAGTGTCGTCGGGGTAGTTTTGACGGGTGTCGCTCACGAGAAAGGCGTAGATTGTCACCTTGCCGGGAATCTGGTTGCGGTCGGTTGCCCACCAGCCCACGCCGGTGGTTTCGTCGATCGCCATCATGTAGTCGTCGTAGGGGGAATTGTAGGGCATGCCCACGTTCTGTGGCGACAGCCATTGCTCGCCGTCGTAGCGGGTGATAAAAATATCGTAGCCGCCAAGCGAGTTGTAGCCGTCGTTGGCGTAATATAGGGTCATTCCGTCGGGCATGAGGAAGGGGAAGTTGCTGTCGCCACCCTCGCCGAGGTCGCCGCCAAGTGGCGCGGGTTTCTCCCACGAGCCGTCGCTCAGATGACTTGCGGAAACGAGAACGGCCATGTCGTCATCGTCGGCCGCGGCCCAAATGCGTTGCGAGCCGTCGTCGGTGGTGTACACTACCACAGGGTCGACCGCGCCGTTGCCTTTGGGTACAGCCTCGGCTCCGCCGATGGTGCCGGCTTCGGGCGACAGGCTGTAGTGTCGGAAGAACGCGTCGGCGTCGACCACCAGCGAGTCGACCACCACGATACGCTCCACGCGCTCGAGCATGGTCTCCACGCGCTCGATCAGGCCCTCGACCTCGGCGATCTCGTCGAGTTGCTCCTGAGTGGCCTGCTTCTTGCCTCGGCCCTTGCCGAATGTCGCGCGGTACTTTTCTAGATGCACCCTCGCGGCGTCGACATCGTAAGCCATTGCCTCGGTCTCGGCCTGCTCCAGCAGCGTCGGCGCCGTCGATTCCTGTGCGCCCGCGGCCAGTGTCGCGGCCAAAAATATCGTTAAGAATAGCTTTTTAAACATCAGCATCAGACAAAATCCTTTCAACATCCACTTTCAAGGCTGGAATATGACGTATAACCAAACTCCACAAGAATTCTTTTGTTACACTGTCATAGCCATGAATTATCCTATTACGTGTATTGATAATCTCCTTGGCGTTGGGCAACTTAAAATCAGGCATATTCATCCATAGATTTGGTGCTTTGTGCGGTTAACATTCGCTATGAAATATTTATTTCGCAACCCCTTTTCCTCCACCAAATCTACCTTGCGACCAAAAAGCTTCTCAAATTCATCTTGAAGGTTGAAATAATTGGACACATAATCCCATTGTTCGTGATTAGTGGTGTCGAAATTTACCAATAAATCCACATCACTGCCTTCGTTGAATCTATCGGTAAGAATGGAGCCGAACACAGAAAGATTTTTGACCCTGTATTTTTTACATAGATCAATAATTTTCTGCATATTTAATTCTATAAGCTTCATACCTCAGGCTTTTATCTTGCAAAGATAAGCAATTTCTTTTGAAACCTATGACTTTTTCTTTTGTATAGGAATGGAGAGGGGCCATTTTTCGGAAATTGTGGTCGATTTTCCCTAAAGTTTGGAGGATATTAACTTAAAAACTTTAATTTTGCATTGGCAAAAACCTAATCATAGCCAATTTTGTTGCAACAAGAAAAATAACACCTTAAAGAAATGTCCAAAGTAGTAATCATCGGAGCAGGTGGCGTGGGCACCGTCGTGGCCCACAAATGCGCCCAAAATCATGAAGTGTTCACCGACATCGTCCTCGCGTCGCGCACCAAGAGCAAATGTGACGCCGTCGCCGAGGAGATACGCCGCAAGTACCCCAAAGCCAACATATCCACCGACCGTGTCGACGCCGACTCGGTAGAGGAATTGTGCGAGTTGTTGCGTCGCCACCAGCCCAAGATGGTGATCAACGTCGCCCTGCCGTATCAGGATCTTACCATCATGGAAGCCTGTTTGCAATGCGGCGTAAACTACCTTGACACAGCCAATTACGAGCCCAAGGACGAGGCCCATTTCGAGTACTCGTGGCAGTGGGCCTACCGCGACCGCTTCGAGAAGGCCGGATTGACCGCTATCCTCGGTTGCGGCTTCGACCCGGGAGTGTCGGGCGTGTTCACCGCCTACGCCGCCAAGCACTACTTCAGCGATATGGAGTACCTCGACATCGTCGACTGCAACGCCGGCGACCACGGCAAGGCGTTCGCCACCAACTTCAACCCCGAGATCAACATCCGCGAGATCACCCAAAACGGCCGCTACTACCAGGATGGCAAGTGGGTGACCACCGGTCCGCTGGAGATCCACCAGCCGTTGACCTATCCCCGCATCGGCCCGCGCGAGAGCTATCTGCTTTACCACGAGGAGCTGGAGAGCCTTGTGCAGAACTTCCCCACGATCAAGCGCGCACGCTTCTGGATGACGTTTGGCCAGGAGTATCTTACCCACCTGCGCGTGATCCAAAACATAGGCATGGCCCGCATCGACGAGGTCGACTACAACGGCACCAAGATCGTGCCCCTGCAGTTCCTCAAAGCCGTGTTGCCTAATCCCCAGGACCTTGGCGAAAACTACCATGGCGAAACCTCCATCGGTTGCCGCATCTCGGGCAAGGACAAGGAGGGCAAGCCGTTGACCTACTATATCTTCAATAACTGCTCCCACGAGGCAGCCTACAAGGAGACCGGCATGCAGGCCGTAAGCTACACCACTGGCGTGCCGGCGATGACCGGCGCTATGATGTTCCTCACCGGCAAGTGGGTAAAGCCCGGAGTGCACAACGTCGAGGAGTTTGACCCCGATCCGTTCCTGAAGGTGCTCGCCGAGCAGGGCCTTCCCTGGGAGGAGATCATCAACCAGGATTTGGAGCTTTAATCCCTCGGATTAAAGCTCCAAATCCTGGTTGAGAGGATGAAGGGCTGCGCCCAAGGATTAAGGATTAAGGATGAGGTGCCCTGCGCGTCCACGCAAGGGGCGATTAAACATTTATCCACCCCAAGGGTTATATTTGTACAACCGTTTATTTATGAGACAAGATATGCGTTCACGCCCTACTAAAACCTTCCTTGTGGCTTGTGCTCTGGCGATTAGCGTAACCGCCGGAGCCCAAACCTACTCGCTTGAGCAGTGCCGCCAGATGGCCATTGCCAACAACAAGGAGATGCGTATCAAAAACGCCAAGGTCGAGCAAGCCGGATACCAAAAGAAGGAGGCTTTCGCCGCCTATCTGCCCTCGATCGACTTCTCCGGAGGCTACTTGTACAACCAGAAGGAGATCTCGGTGTTCGGCAGCGACCAGTACTTGCCGGTGAAGAATTTCAACGCCAAGACCGGCACCTACGACTTCGGCATCGTCACCAATCCCGAGACTGGGCTCCCCGTGAAAACCGCCTCGGGCGAGTACGTCTTTGAGCAGGTAGCCTACCTGCCCAAGGAGTCGTTGACCTACGACATCCACAACGTGTTCTTTGGCGCAATCACCCTTACCCAACCTATCTACATGGGCGGTAAAATCGTGGCAATGAACAAGATGACTGGCTATGCCGAAGATCTCGCCAAGCAGCTACGCGACGCCGAGGCCGAAAACATCATCTACGCCGTCGACGCCGCCTACTGGCAGGTGGTGTCGTTACACGCCAAGAAGTTGCTGGCTGAAAGCTACGTCGCCCTGTTGGACACGCTCGACCGTAATGTAGGGCTTATGGTGGAGCAAGGCGTGGCCACGGGTAGTGACAAACTTTCAGTGGACGTGAAGCTCAACCAGGCCAACGTCGACCTTGTGAAGGTGGACAACGGATTGGTCCTCTCGCGCATGGCACTGTGCCAGCTCTGCGGACTGCCCGTCGACACACCCATCCAAGTTGAGGACGAGAGCGTCGACCATCCCTCGCCAACGCTTCAGCAATACAGCATCAACATGAACGACGTCTACGATCGCCGTCACGACGTGAAGGCCCTCGAGTTGGGCGTCAAGATTTACGACCAGAAAGCCCGCGTGGCCGCGAGCGACATGTTGCCCAAGCTCGCATTGGTGGGCATGTATTCGTTCTCCAACCCCAACATGTTCAACGGCTTCGAGAAGAAATTCTCGGGAGCGTTCTCGGTGGGGGCGATGTTGACCGTGCCCATCTGGCATTGGGGCGGCAACTACAACAAGTACCGTGCCGCAAAGGTCGACCGACAAGTGCAGGAACTTGAGCTCGAGGACGCCAAGGAAAAGATCGACCTCCAGGTCAACCAAGCCGCCTTCCGCGCCCAAGAGGCCGTCAAGACCTACGACATGACCGTCACCAACCTCACCAAGGCTAACGAGAACTTGCGCCAAGCCACCCTGGGCTTCCGCGAGGGCGTCATGACCACCGACAACGTCATGGAGGCCCAAACCGCCTGGCTCAAAGCCAACTCCGAGAAGATTGACGCCGAAATCGACGTTCACCTCTGTGACACCTACCTAAGCAAGGTACTTGGCCTCCTGAATTATTAAGCTTGTAGTAGATAGAAGTTTTTAGTAGTTACAAGAAATTTATCCATCCTTCTAATGAATCTTTTAGCTTCTATCTACAGCGCCTTCCAGCAAATTACAAGTAGCCTTCTGCTATCTACTAGAAACTTCTAATCAAAATCAACTATATTGTAATGGCTGATCCTATAGTTACCCCAAAAGAAGAAAAACAAGCCAAGAAACGCCTCTTGGTTATGACCACCATCGTGGTGTTCCTCCTGGTGGCACTCGCCCTTATCGGCTTCCTGTTCCTGTCGCCTCCCCCCGAGGTGATCGAGGGCCAGGCCGAGGCCACGTCGGTGCGCGTATCCGGCAAGCTGCCCGGCCGCGTGGTTGAGTTTTACGTTGCCGAGGGCGACACCGTGCAGGAGGGTGACACGCTCGTCCACATCCATTCGTCGCTCGTCGAGGCCAAGCTGATGCAGGCCGAGGCAATGGAGGACGCAGCCGCTGCCGCCAACCAGAAGGTTGACGCAGGCACCCGCTCGCAAATCATCCAATCGGCCTACGACCTGTGGCAGCAAGCAATCGCCGCCAAAAACATCACCAAGAAGACCTACGACCGCATGGAGAACCTCTATAAAGAGAACGTGATCTCGGAGCAGAAGCGCGACGAGGCCAAGGCCGCCTATGACGCTGCTGAAGCCGCCGAGCGCGCGGCTGCCAGCCAGTACTCGCTCGCCAAGGAGGGTGCCCAGCGCGAGGACAAGGAGGCCGCGGCCGCCATGGTCAACGTGGCCAAGGGTGGCGTCAAGGAGGTGGAGGCCGTGCTTGAGGACCAGTACCTCGTGGCTCCCTGCGACGGTCAGGTTGACGTGATTTATCCCCACGTGGGCGAGCTGGTTTCCTTGGGAACCCCCATTATGGACGTGCTGCGCAAGGATGACCGCTGGATCACGTTCAACGTGCGCGAGACCTACCTCAACGACCTGCCCCTCGGCGCCGAGATCGACCTGATGATCCCGGCTTTGGACAAGAAGGAGATCAAGGCCAAGGTGTACTACGTGCGCGACATGGGCTCCTACGCCACCTGGCGAGCCACCAAGGCCACCGGCGACTGGGACACCAAGACCTTCCAGATCAAGGCCCGTCCCACCAAGGATATCCCCGAGCTTCGCCCCGGCATGACAGTAATCTACAAGGATCACCACAAATAAATCCCTGTTAACAACTTTAATCCTTTCCTCCTTTAATCCTTTAAAGGAAGAAAGGAGGAAAGGAAGAAAGAGAAATGAAAAAAGCTTTTCGGCCACTTTGGAACGTGATGCGCCGCGAGGTGCAGCGCATGTGCAATAGGCAGATCTATTTCTGGACGATGATCGTCGTGCCCGTGATAGGTTCGCTCTACTTCATGTCGTTGCTCAACGAGGGCCTGCCCCTACGCGCCCCCTCGGCCATCGTCGATTGCGACCACTCCTCCATGTCGCGCCAGCTTTACCGCTCGCTCGACGCCATGGAGCTGGTCGACCTCCAATACAAGCTCGAAAGCTTCCACGACGCCCTCGAAATGGTCAACTCGGGGAAAATCATGGGTTTCTTCTATATCCCCCAGAATTTCCAGCGCGACGCGGTAGGTGGTCGCACTCCCACCCTCACCTACTACACCAACATGACCTATTTCGTGCCCGGCACACTCTCCTATAAAGCGTTCAAAACCATGGCCGTGACCACCTCGGGTGGAATCGTCCAAACCAAACTCGTGTCGCTGGGCGCCACCAATGGCATGGCCGGTACAATCCTTCAGCCAATGATTGTGCAGGACCACGAGCTGGGCAATCCTTGGATGAACTATTCAATCTACCTGAGCAACTCGTTCACGGCCGGATTGATCGAGTTGATGGTGATGCTTGTGACAGCCTTCTCCATCGGTCAGGAGATCAAGCGAGGCACCTCGGTCGACTGGCTCCAGACAGCCGACGGCTCGATGTTCACGGCCATCATGGGCAAACTGATACCGCAATTCGTGATTTTCGCGGCCGACGCATTGTTCGTGATGATGCTGTTATATAAATGGTTCGCATTCCCGCTGAACGGCTCAACGTGGGCCTTGATAGGAGGCATGATGCTGATGATCGTTGCCTGCCAGTGGCTCGCCGTGTGGGTAACGTCGACGATTGTCAACCTGCGCTTGTCGGTGGCGTCGATGTCGCTGATGGGCATCCTGGCGTTCTCCATCGCCGCGTTCTCGTTCCCGGTGGAAAGCATGTACGGCGCCTGCGCGATCTTCAGCTACATCCTGCCCGTGCGCTACTACTTCCTGATCTACTCCGACATCGCCCTCAACGGGCTGCCCATCTACTACTCCCGCGTGTATTTCGCGGCCCTGCTGGCGTTCCCGCTCATCGGCTCCACGATGCTGTGGCACCTGAAGAAGGCATGTCTTAAACCCGTATACGTTCCATGAAGCGGCTGTTCAAAATATTGGGAAATTGGTTCAAAAGCGTCGCGAAGGCTTTTGCCCATGAGTTTACCCTCGTTTTCCGCGACGGTGGCGTGCTGCTGTTCTTTTTCTTCCTGCCGCTGGTCTACCCGATTGTCTATACTCTGATATACAATCCCGAGTTGTGCCGTGACATCTCGGTAGTGGTGGTCGACGACTGTCGCACGGTCCAGACGCGCGAACTCGTGCGCATGGCCGACGCCACCGAGGCCATCAACATCATCGGGTACGCCGCCAACATGGACGAGGCCAAGCGAGCCATGCACGAGAAGGAGGCGTTCGGCCTGTTGTACATTCCCCGCGACTACTCGGAGCGCATCGGCCGAGGCGAGCAAGGCGTAGTGGCGTTTTACTCCGACATGACGCTGCTGCTGCGCTACCGATCGTTCGTGTCGGCTTTGACCGACCTTCAATTGACCTCCGGCTCGCAAATCCGCACTGAGACGCTCGACGCCATGGGCGCTTCTTCAATCGGCGGCACTTCCATGCCGGTCGACCAGCAAGCCTACTTCCTTGGCGACCCCACGCAGGGATTCGCCTCGTTCATCATGCCCGGAATCGTCATCCTCATCCTGCAGCAATCGCTCGTGCTGGGCATCACGATGCTCGCCGGTGGTGCCGCTGAGCGCCGTCGCCGATTCGGTGGCACCGACCCGTGGTCAATCGACGTGCCGCAAGGAGCTGGTATGCTGGGTCGCATGATGTGCTACCTGGTTATCTACATCCCGTTGACGATTTACATCCTCCACTATGTGATGGTGATGTTCGCGTTGCCCCATATCGGCTCGCCGCTCGACTACCTGTTGTTCGTCGTGCCGCTGTTGGTTGCCTCGGTGTTCTTCGGAATGACGCTTCAGGTATTCGTCACCGAGCGCGAGTCGTCGATGTTGATTGTAGTGTTTACGTCGGTGGTATTCCTGTTCCTTAGCGGCTTGACGTGGCCACGCTACGCCATGAGCTGGCTGTGGAAGGGCGTGGGCAACCTTATCCCCGCCACTTGGGGTATCGAGGGATTTATCCAGATCAACTCCAACGGTGGTACCCTCACCGACAACCCCCATCCCTACATTATGTTATGGATTGTGGCCGTGTGCTACTTCTTCGTGGCCTACCTGGCCCTGCGCTACGCCCAAAAATACGAGCGCCGCAAATACGCCCCCAATCCCGACCAACCTTACGATGCTTGATAGCAAATTAGCATTTAGCATTTAGCATTTAGCCAAATAGCCAAATAGCCGCTCAAGCAAGAAAACTATTATGCTAAATGCTAAATGCTAAATGCTTTATGCTAAATGCTAAACGCTAAATGCTAAAAAATTTGTAACTTCGCGGTATAGCAATTACAAGTTACATTCTCCTTAATGTATTTACATCATGGATTTTATTAAAGTCAACAATCAACATGTCCTCGGCGCAGTCACCGCCGCCGACGTTAACGCGTTGATGCCCAAAGCCAACGCCGCCCTCGAAACCCTCAAAAAAGCCGACGGCGCCGGCAACGACTTCCTCGGTTGGCTCGACCTGCCTACCCGCACCGACAAGGCCCTGCTCGACGAGATTCACGCCGCAGCCCAGAGCCTGCGCAAATCGTGTGAGGTAGTTGTCACCATCGGTATCGGCGGCTCTTACCTTGGTGCCAAGGCCGTGATCGAGGCCCTGAGCGACTCGTTCGCTCCCTACCGCCATCGCGCCGACAATCCCGAGGTGCTCTTTGCCGGCCAGAACATCGGCGAGGACTACCTCTACGAGCTCCAGGACTACCTCAAGGGCAAACAGTTTGGCATTATCGTAATATCCAAGTCGGGCACCACCACTGAGCCGGCTATCGCTTTCCGTCTACTCAAGGACCAGCTCGAGAAGGCTATCGGCAAGGGCGAGGCAGCCAAGCGCATCATCGCCGTCACCGACGCCAAACGTGGCGCCCTGCGTCAGCTCGCCACCGAGGAGGGTTACAAGACCTTCGTCATCGAGGACTCAGTGGGTGGCCGTTTCTCGGTGCTCACTCCCGTGGGCCTGCTCCCCATCGCCGTTGCCGGTTACGACATCTACACCCTCATCGAGGGCGCACAAGCCATGCAGAAGGCTCTCACAGTAACCTCCGACGACAACATCGCCGAGATCTACGCCGCTACCCGCAACGCCCTGTACAACGCCGGCAAGAAGACCGAGATCCTCGTCAACTACAACCCCAAGCTCCACTACTTTGGCGAGTGGTGGAAACAGCTCTACGGCGAGAGTGAGGGTAAGGACCACAAGGGTATCTTCCCCGCTGCCGTTGACAACTCCACCGACCTCCACTCCATGGGCCAGTGGATCCAGGAGGGCGAGCGCACAATCTTCGAGACCGTCCTCTCGGTGGAGAAGCAGCAACACAAGGTGGTGATCCCCAGCGACGCCGCCAACCTCGACGGCCTCAACTACATCGCCGGCAAGCGTGTCGACGAGGTGAACAAGATGGCCGAGCTGGGCACCCGCATCGCCCACGTTGACGGCCAGGTGCCCAACATCCACATCACTATTCCCGAATTGCGCGAGCAG
Organism: Bacteroidales bacterium; assembly: GCA_021205635.1. Lineage (GTDB taxonomy): Bacteria > Bacteroidota > Bacteroidia > Bacteroidales > Muribaculaceae > JAJPXC01. Next base: position 16,769 of record JAJPXC010000068.1, read on the forward strand.
TACCTGGGCCAACTCATCTACTTCTTCGAGATCGCCTGCGGCATCTCGGGCTACATCCTGGGCGTGAATCCGTTCAACCAGCCCGGCGTTGAGGCCTACAAGAAGAACATGTTCGCCTTGCTGGCCAAGCCCGGCTACGAGGCCGAGACCGAGGCCATCCGCAAGCGCCTGTAAATCTCAAGGGGCTCGATTTCAATCGACTTAAATCGATATAAGTTGATATAAATCGATCCCGTTTATATAGAAGAGGGTGTACCAAAAAATTGAATTTTGATACACCCTCTTGTTTTATGTTCTTAGCGATTAGAAGCGCATGCCCACGAGGGCTTGGAACGAGATGTTGGTGTTGAAAAAGTCGTAGCTGTGCTCGTGGTAATACGACCAGAACGCGTAGGCCTGTACCCCGGCGAACAGCGCGCGGTGGTTGTACACCAGCGACAGTCGCATCGAAAGGTCGAAAGCCATTGTGTTGGCGCGGTTGCTTTCGGTAAGGTCGCGGGAGTGACGAGCGCCAAGTCCTGCCAACGTGGTGACGTTGAAGAGCCAGCGTCGCGGTTTCAGCACCCAGTTGTAGCCGTAACCGCCTTGGGCCATGTAGTCGGAGTAGTTGAAATGGTAACGCAAGGGCACGTCGGGCGATCCCGAGGTGTCAAACCCCGAGCTTTGCACCAAGCTCTCGAAGTCCATCTTGATGTTTTGCTTCACCCAGGAGAAACCGGCCAGCCATGAGCCGGCGCTCTTCAGCTGGTACTTGGAGAAACAATAGGCCGCGGCGTGGCTGTATCGGCGATGGTTGAAGAAATAGTAGCCGGTGAAATAGGTGGAGGTGGTGTGGATATCGTTGAAGGGGACGTTATGCTCAAGGTCGGCAACGTTGGTGGCGAATTCGGTGATTTGTGCGCCGCCGTCGGTCGATTGGTGGGTGTAGTCGATGGTGAAAAGGGCACAGGTGAAGTTAAGGTTGAAGTTGGTGCGCGAACCGGTGCTTCCGCCGAACCACTCGTTAACGTTCCACATATAACCCACGCTTACGGCCATGAAGCAAAGGTAGGCGCCCATGTCGGCATAGATGTCGGAACGCAGGTTGAGGCGGTCGCCCCCGTCGAAGGCGAATTGATACGTCTGGAACCAGTTGTAGCTTTTGCCGAACAGTTTCCAGTTCTTGCCCGAGCCCACGACGTATTCGGGGTCGTAGCTGTTGAACGTGCGGTCGCCCCAATTGTACACCTTGAGGCAAAAACGGGGGAACGCGGGATACGCCACCCCGGGGTCGTTGATATGGAAGCCGTTATCAACCAGTTGTTTAATCCAATAAGTGGAGGAATGTACTTGTGCGTCGGCCACCGAATCGGCCACGTAAACCGCCTCCTGTCGCTCCAGAATTGAATCCACAGCCGCCACCAATTGGGGAACGCTGTCGACGGCCTCTTTAGCCGTCATCCCAAGCGAGGCAACGAGCGACATCAAGACAACCATTAGCCGCCCAGCCATTAAAAGCCCGTTTCTCGCTTTCTTGCAATTCACTCGACAAAATTACAACTTTTTTCTCCCATTTTTGGGGAGATTAAAGGAAAAAGTGTAACTTTGCGCCACAAAACCGCTCGAATGGTGGAATGGTAGACACGAGGGACTTAAAATCCCTTGGCCATAACGGCTGTGTGGGTTCAAGTCCCACTTCGAGTACCACAAGACTTTTTACCAAAATTTGACCACGAAAAGACACGAAAGGGCACAAAAGCCCCCAAGGTGCTTTGCGTGGTCGCTTTTTTTCGGGCCTCTGCCCATCACTTAGTTGCTTATTAATATGTGCGGAATTATTGGCTACATTGGTTCACAAGACGCTTATCCTATCCTGATTCAAGGCTTGCGTAGACTCGAATATCGCGGTTACGACTCGGCTGGAGTCGCCCTTGCTCGCCAAGACGGCTCGCTCGCCGTATACAAGGCGCGCGGAAAGGTCGACAATCTGGAAACAGTCGCGTCGGCCCGCGACACCTCCGGTAACGCCGGCATCGCCCACACCCGCTGGGCCACCCATGGAGAGCCTAATGACACCAACGCCCATCCCCACACATCCCAATCGGGTCGCATCGCCATTGTCCACAACGGCACGATTGAAAACTATGCCGTGCTCCGCGAGGCCCTCGCCCAGCACGGTTTCACGTTTAAATCGGAAACCGACACTGAGGTCCTCGCCCAATTGATAGAGTACGTCCAGAACGAGAACCATTGCGACCTTGTCGAGGCCGTGCGCGAGGCATTGCTTCAAGTTGAGGGAGCCTATGCGATTGTCGTGACCGAGCAGGGGCGTCCCGACCGCCTAATTGCCGCTCGCAAGAGTTCGCCCCTGGTGATTGGCGTGGGCGACGACGAGACATTCCTTGCCTCCGACGCTACCCCTATCGTCGGCTTCACCGACCAAGTGGTCTACCTCAAGGACAACGAGTTGGCCATCATCGAGCGTGGCAAGCCGTTGCAAATCAAGAGTCTCGACACCGACGAGCCTTCCGACATCGACATCCAGCCGCTGAAGATGAGCGTGGCCCAATTGGAGAAAGGCGGCTACGACGCGTTCATGCTCAAGGAGATTTTTGAGCAGCCAAGCACATTGCTCGACTGCCTGCGCGGACGCATCACCGACGACTGCTCGCGCGTGGTCCTCTCGGGCGTGGTCGAGAATGCCGAGCGCTTCCTGCAAGCCCATCGCATCGTCATCGTCGCTTGTGGCACATCGTGGCACGCCGCCCTTATCGGCAAGCGCGTAATCCAAGAGCTGTGCAAGATACCGGTCGAGGTGGAGTACGCAAGCGAGTTCCGCTACGGCAACCCCATGATCGGCAAAAACGACATCGTGATCGCCATCTCCCAATCGGGCGAGACTGCTGACACGCTCGCGGCCATCCAGCTGGCCCGCGAGAAAGGCGCCTGGGTGTACGGAATATGCAACGTCGTTGGTGCGTCAATCCCCCGCAACACCGACTCAGGCACCTACATCCACGTTGGCCCAGAGATCGGCGTGGCCTCCACCAAGGCGTTCACCGGACAAGTAACAGTGTTGACGCTGTTGGCTCTCTGCGCCGGTCAAATCCGCGGTACGGTAAGCCGCGAAAAAGTGCGCGAGGTAGCCCAGGCCCTCATGAAAATGCCTGAGACCATCAAGGAGGTGTTGAAACTCGACGGGCCGATACGCCAGTTGTCGCGCATGTTCACCTACGCCCACAACTTCCTTTACCTCGGTCGCGGATACAACTATCCTACCGCACTCGAGGGCGCCCTTAAGCTCAAGGAAATCTCGTATATCCACGCCGAGGGCTACCCGGCCGCCGAGATGAAACACGGACCCATCGCCTTGATCGACCGCGAGATGCCCACGGTGATTATTGCCCCCAACGACTCGCTCTACGACAAAATCGTGTCCAACGTCGAGCAGGTGAAATCGCGCGGTGGCTCGGTCATCGCAATCGTCAACCCGGGTAACGACAAAATGGAGCGTCTGGCCGACTGTTGCCTGGAGGTGCCTGAGGTACCCGAATGCCTCACCCCGATTGTGTCGTCAATCCCCCTGCAACTCCTAGCCTATTACATCGCCGTCAACAAGGGCAAAGACGTCGACCGTCCCCGCAACCTCGCCAAATCGGTCACCGTAGAGTAGTCGTAATCACGTAATACCGCAATACGGTAATAACGTGATTTGCTATAACCATATTTTGCGGGTACCCTCAGAGGTTACCACGAAATAGATCCCAGAGGGCAGATTCTCTCCCAAGACAAGCGTCCCAGAGCCATGGATGAATGAGAGAATACGACCCTGCAAAGTCACCAAAGAGGCGTCGAGGGGTTTCTCTCCTGTGGTGACTTGGATACACCCCGCGCAGGCTGAGATTTTCACGTTGCATGCGGTAAGGGGAGCGGCTCCAGCCTCGTCATTGGTAGGCGTGGTATTATCGTGGGAATATGCGCTGATGGAGAGATTGGCCAGATTGACTGTGATGGTGTAGGTGCCCTCTTTGTCGGGTTGAACGCTCCATTTGTTGTCGTCGCCACCCTCTACGACGACAGTGGCTGAAAGCGGATCCTCATCTTGAACGGTGGAATGCAGGGAGTAGGGGTCCCAACTGCGTTGACCCAGGATTTTGAATTGTCGCGGATCCTCGTTTTCACCGCGATAGCGTAGGTCGCCGGTGAATGTGAACAACGCTGGATTAGCCTCGTCACGTACCATCGGTATGGCGTTTTCCAGAATCCAACCGGCCTCGGTTGCTCCCCCGATCATATAGAGATTGTCGGCGTATTCCTCGCCTGTGTACACTTGGTCGAATGAGGCCGAGAGGGTGTTGTGCTCAAGGTCGAGAGCGATGGTGTAGTACCCTTGCTGTGAGGGGTCGATAGTCCACTTTGAGTCATCGCCATTTTCCACGAAAGATGTGGCCTCGAGGATGTTTTGGAGGTCGCTCACGGGGTGGTAGGATGTGGGTCCCCAGTCGAGTTGGGCCAGTATTTTAAAGCTTGTAGGCTCGACGTTGTCAGTGCGGTTGCGCAACACCCCGTGGAAGGTGAATTTCCAGGAATTGTCAACGTCGGCTGGCATTTCGATTGCCGCCTCAGCGTTCCAGCCGATTTTGGTGGCTCCCCCCACCATGTAAAGAGCCGTGGGAGGGGTCACCGATTCTATTGTAACCGTTTGGTTGAGGAAATCGAGGGTGATACGACAGCGACGTTGAGCCACGGCCACATTCCATCGGCGGATAGGCTCGTTGTCGTTGGTGGTGACGAAAAATCCTTGGTCGAGGATGTCGATGTCGGCCAAAACTGGCACAATCCACTCCCCAGAGGGCAAGGAAAACCACAGGTTGCCTTTACGCAATTCCCCTTCGTAGATGTAGGTATAAGAATTCTGCTTGGAAAGCGAGGCTGAGCCCTCGGGAATCGCGGTGCCGTGAGCGGTGACTCCTGCGATGTCGACCGTTGGCGCATCCGTAACCGTAAGGGTGGGATTCGACTTGTCGGCGAGGTTCACAGTCACTTTATACAATCCGCTTTTGGTGAGCATAAACTTGTGGTCCTCAACCTCGTAATTGAGATTCTTCACCATGGGGTAGGTGACACCAAGGGTGATTGGCTGGTCGCTTTGCAGGGCGTTGTAAGCGGGCATCCATGTGCCAGGGGTGAGGATGAATTTGAAGTCGCCTGAATTTAGGGTGCCGATCCACGTGAGCACGTCGCTTTCCCCCGGGGCCGTGGTGAGGTGAACGCCCGCGGTGTTGTCCCAGCCGTTGGGAGTGGCTCCACCGATCATGTAAAGGTCGGAGGTGAAGGGCAGTTGTTGGGAAGTGGCTGAGAGCGTGGCCAGGGCGAGTATAGAGGCTAGAAGATGTTTCATCGGTGATTAAATTTTGAATTTGTAGGTGTAAGAGGAGCGCTGGGAGGTGACGGTGCACAGGTATACACCCTCGTTGAGGGCTTGGGTGGACACTTGAGCCTGATGAGTGCCAAGTTGGTCGACAAGCAGCTTCCCCGCGGCGTCACACAGGGAGAGGTTAAAGTCGGTGTCCCAATTTACAGTCAGGCTTTTAAGAGCCTGGCTGTAAATGAAATCGGGAGTGGCTTTTGACCCTTTGATGAGGGCCGTCGAGGAATTCTTGACTGAAACCTTCACTGTGGTGGATTGGGAGGTGGGCACGGTGGGGATATCGACAGTAAGGCGGCTCGTGGTGGGGTCGTACGACCAGCCTTCGACGGCTTGGTCGTTGACAGTGACTGAAACAGGTTGGGCGATACCTAGGAATTGGATGGCGTAGGCGCGCTGAGTGGGGATACCGTCAAATTGTCCTTGGATAGGGTTGATGACGCAGGTAGCCGTCGACTCGTCGCGGGCTTGGGTGATGAGCGTGGTGGCGTATTCCCCATCCTTGTAGGCCTCGGTGTCGTTGGCGTCCTCATAGAAGTTAACCGAGCCGTCGCCGGGGACGAGATAGAGCGTGAGGTTGTCGGGACGTGTCTTGAGATTCTTCAACCCCGAGTAATTGGGAATCACGGCGCCGGCGCGGAAGAAATACGGAATTTGCGCCTGGGTGTAGGTGGCTTTGTGCACCTTGCCGCCTTGGATCGTTTCGCCGGTGTTGGTGTCGTACCATGTGCCTTCGGGAAGCCAAGTCGACCATTGAATTGTGCGGTCGGCCGACTGTGCCGGAGCTGTGATGGGATTGACAAGTATATCGTCACCGAACATATACTCGCCCTCGTTCTCGTAGGCCTCGTCAACCTCCGGGTAGTCGTAATACAGCGGACGGCAAATCGACACGCCCGTGTCGTAGGCCTTGCGCGCTTGCGTGTAGATGTAGGGAATCAGGGCGTAGCGCAGCTCCACTGCTTGCTTCATAAGAGGGAAGTTGGAATACTTCCACATGCGGCGCTCTATGTTGTCCGAGTTGGTGGAATGGGTGCGGAACAGCGGCGTGAACACCCCAAATTGAATCCAGCGCAGGAACAATTCGGCGTTGTTGGCGCCGTCTTGCACGTGTCCCCCGAGGTCGTGCCCCCAGTAGCCGTAGCCCACGTTGGAGGCCGTGGCGGTGAAGTAGGGCTGGAAAGCGAGCGTGGCGAAATTAGAGTGGCTGTCGCCCGAGAATCCCAGTTGATAGCGATGGTTGCCAAGACCGCCCCAACGGTGGAAAATCATAGCGCGGCGCTCGGGGTGGGCATTGGCCATATCGTTGAAAAACACGTGGTTGCACCAAAACGTGTGGCCCAATCCCTCCATCTTGTCGCTCACCAGCTCCTGTTGCCAGTCGAGCCACCAGAAATCCACGCCCTCGTCCTCGTGGGGCCGGATGATGTTGTCGAAGAGCGAACGGTAGAACCGGGGATTCTCCAGGTTCCACTCCACAGTGGTCGTGCCTTCGGGCACGCCACCCAGGCCGTCGACGAAAGCCTGGTAATTGTCCTCGTTGCTTTCAACACCGTAGGCCGGATGAAGATTGAGCGTGACCTTCAGATTCTTGTCGTGCAGCCAGTCGAGCAGTCCTTGCGGGTCGGGAATCAGCTCACGGTTCCAGCTCCAGCCCGTCCAACCGTTGATGTGCCAGTCGGTGTCGATCACCATCACGTCGAGGGGCAGGTCGTTGTCGTGCATCTCGTTGACAAGCTGCATGAAATCGTCGGCCGTGTAGCGCTGGTATTTGCTGTACCAGTAGCCGAAAGCGTAGAGTGGGGGCAGGGGTATCTTGCCCGAGATAAGGGTGAAATCGTAAAGGGCGCGCTTGTAGTCGTGACCGTAGCCAAGAAAATACCAGTCGAGGCCTTCTTGGTCGTCGCGTTGCTTGGCCCAGTCGAAACCGGCGATATCGTTTGGCTCCAGGAGCAACGATTTCGACCCGTCGCCACGCGTGCCGGTGTCGTCAATGATAGCCCAGCCCGAGCGCGACACAAGTCCCTGCTCCAGCTCCGAGCGCTTGTTGTCGCCGTCCTGCGAGTCGAGGGTGCGGCATGTGCCCTTGAGATTAAGAGCGTCGGGCTTGCCGGGATACCATTGCACGGTCGAGCCGTTGAGGTCGAAGGTGATGCCCAGGTTGTCGGCAGTGGCTGGATTGGTGGCCGGGAACGAGCCCACGCGGTACTTCAGCGTGAGCTTGTCGGTGGTGATGTAAAGAAAACCGTCACGCTCTTGGGCTTGGTAAGCCGGTACGGGCAGATTGCGGTTGATAACGGCAAATGTGGCGTCGTCGACCCAATTTTTGTCGGCGCCCGAACGCCATTCGATGCGAATCATCTCGGGGGTTAGCACTGTGAAACGCATGTCGCCCGAGGTAACAACGGCCTGGGGACGCGCCACGGGATTAGGGGCGGTTTCCGCATTCGCTAGATGTGGCCACAATACAGCAATCGCGGCACAAATCGATAAGGTAAGTTTTAAGGGTTTCATCGTAAAGAATTGCAATTAGGTTGGCAGCACAAAATTACAACCACCCTCTGCAGCCTCCCTCGCTCTTCAGTGAAAAATATAGTCCCTACAAATCCATAATAAATTGAAAATAAGCTCTTTAAAAAGGCCAACCTATTCCTGAAATATAGTCGCAAAATAGCTTATATAGGTTACAAGCTCCCCAAAAAATGCCATGCTTGGAAAGCTCAGCGGCGCAGCCGTCGGTCCACCTTACCCCATATCTCAGTGTGGAACGGAGCGTTATCTATGGCAGGATCCCCTAGGGTTGATGTTGATGTTTATGATGGTTTCAGGTGCGGGTAAAGGGAATCATTCCATTCGAAATTTGTCGATATGCGAAATAATGCGTAAATTTGCGAGCGTAGGATAGAACAAAGTTACCTTAAATTTGAAATGAAAAGCCTGGTAAAGTCACTTATACTGCTGTTTATTGCCTTAGCCATAGGTTGCTTGGGGGGTGCCGCGAAGGAGCTCTCCGATGTCGACTCGCTCATCGCCGAGCTTGACCGGGCGATCGCCAACCGCGACGTCTACGTCAAGCAGAAGCGCCTGGTGCTCGAGGACATGCGCCGCGAGGTATATAGACAGAAAGATTCCGTCGAGTATTTCCACGCCTTGGGCCGACTGATGGACCAGTTCATCTCGTTCAACACCGATTCGGCCCTTGCCCTGGCCAACGAGCGCGTGGCTATGGCCCGCCGCTTGGGCAGCGATGAGCTGAAATGCCACGCCGACCTTAGCCTGGCCCACATTCAGATGGTGATGGGAATGTACAAGGAAACCGCCGACATCCTCAGCCGCTGGCCCTACGAGCGAGTGCCCCAGTACCTGCACCCCTACTTCTTCCACATCAACCGCACCCTCTACGGCAACATGGCCGACTATGCCATTCGCGACGAGGACCGCGAGCGATACCTGCAGCTCACCGACATCTACCGCGACTCGATCATCCACCTGCAAAACACCGAATCGCTATTCTACTTCATAGTCAACGCCGACCGCCTCAACTCCCACGGCCAACCGGCGCGCGGCGCCAACCAGTTGACCAATTATCTGCGCGGCAAGGACATCGGCGACCACGACCACGCAATCGCCGCCTACACCCTTTCCGAGTCCTACCGCCTCACCGGCGACACCGAAAACGAGAAACGACAGCTCATAATCTCGGCAATCAACGACATGCAGTCGGGAGTGCGCGAATATGTGTCGCTGCGCAAGCTCGCCCTGATGCTCTACAAGGAGGGCGACGTCAAGCACGCCTACCACTATTTGACGATATGCATGGAGGACGCCCAGAAGTGCAACGCCCGCCTGCGCATGCTCGAGATCAACGACATCTTCCCGGTGGTCAACGAGGTGTACCTCGACACCATCGAGCAGCAAAAGACACGATTGCGATGGTCGCTGGCCATCGTGTGTCTACTGGCCGCATTGCTCTTGGTGGCCATCTACTTGGTGTGCCGGGAAATGAAGAAGGTAAGAGCCTCCAAAAAGGTGGTTACCGACATGAACGCCGAGCTCCAGGCTCTTAACCGCGACCTCGAGCACTCCAACGACAAGATCAAGGAGGCCAACCAGCAGATCGCCGAAAACTCCTACCTCAAGGAGGAGTACATCGCCCGCTACATGGACCAATGCTCGGTGTACATCGAGAAGATGGACAAATACCGCAAGTCGTTGGCCAAAATCGTTGCCGGTGGCCGCATGGAGGACCTGCGCAAGTACACCAAGACGTTGACCCAACTCGACGACGAGCTGCGCGCCTTCTACGACAGCTTCGACGACACGTTCCTCAAGCTGTTCCCCACTTTTGTCGACGACTTCAACGCCCTGCTGCAGCCCGACGAGCGTATCGTGCCCAAGAACGACGGCAAGCTCAATACCGAGCTGCGCATCTTCGCCCTGATACGCCTTGGCATCACCGACAGCGTCAAAATCGCCCAATTCTTGCGCTACTCGGTAACAACGATATACAATTATCGTACGCGCGTGCGTAACCGCGCCGCGGGCGACCGCGAACTCTTGGAAGAAGAACTCATGAAGATTGGCCGTATACGTTAAAAATTCCCCCTTACAACCCCCTTTCTGAGGCTATATAAATACCTCTACAAAATTCAACTATTGCAGTGATTATTAAAGCCTTAAATTTTACAAAACACTATATTTTGACTTTGCGCTCTTGACTTTGGGTCGCCACATTTATTTACTTTGCAACAGACATTTTAACATGTCAACCGGCCCCATACCAAAGCCAAAATCTAAAAACAAATATAGTGAACAATATCATGAATCAATCCAAGCGACACAGCGCTATGAGGCTAATGGCCTTGGTAGCGCTATGGCTGCTCCCGGCGGTAGCGTGGGGACAGCTCATCTCCGTCACTGGCACGGTAACCGATACCGAGGGTGAGCCTCTGATCGGCGTGTCGGTCGTGGCCAACGGCACCGGTAACGGCGTGGCTACCGACCTCGACGGCAATTACACAATTCAAGCCAATCCCCAGGGCACAATCCGTTTCTCCTACATAGGATACGATGCCCAGACGATCAACGTCGAGGGGCGCAACAAGATCGACGTGGTGATGGGAGCCAACTCCCAGTTGCTCGACGAGGTGGTAGTCGTGGGCTACGGTACCATGAAGAAAAGCGACCTTACGGGTGCCGTTTCCTCGATTGGCAGCAAGGACATTAAGGACGTGCCCGTGGCTAGCGTGGGCCAAGCTATCCAAGGTAAAGTGGCCGGCGTGCAGATTATCGACGCCGCTAAGCCCGGCGACAACGTCAACATCAAGATTCGCGGCATCGGCTCGATCAACAACTGCGACCCCTTGGTGGTGATCGACGGTGTGCCCACCGACCTTGGCCTCAACTCTCTCAACCCTCAGGACATCGAGCGCTTGGACGTGCTCAAGGACGCCTCGGCAACGGCCATCTACGGCTCCCGTGGCGCTAACGGCGTGGTGATGATCACCACTCGCCGAGGCGCGGCCGGTAAGGCTAAACTGTCGTTCTCGGGCAACTGGGCCGTGCAGACCGTCTCCAAGACCATGGACCTGCTCGACGCCTCGGGTTACGCCTCCCTCAACAACGACATGATGACCGCCGTGGGCCACTCCACCAACCCTGAATGGGCCGACCCCTCCTCCCTCGGAAAGGGCACCGACTGGGTTGACGCCCTCCTCCAGCATGGCTTCATGCAGAATTACAACGTAAGCTACTCGGGCGGCAACGACGACAACCACTACTACTTCTCGGCCGGTTTCCTCGACCAATCAGGTATAGTTAAGGGTGTCAACTACCAGCGCTTCACATTCCAGTCCAACAACGACGCCAAGGTGCTCAAGTGGTTGAAGCTGAGCAACAACCTACTTTTCTCCACCGACGTTAAGCGTTCCGGCTCCTACTCCATGGGCGACGCCATGAAGGCCCTCCCCACCTTCGCCATCAAGGACGAAAACGGCGATTGGACAGGCCCCGACGGCAACTCCGAATGGTACGGCTCAGTGCGCAACCCCGTGGGCGTCAACGAGACCTACGTGGGTCGCACTCGCGGATACAACTTCCTGGCCAACATCACCGGTGACATCATCTTCACCGATTGGCTCCAGTTCCGCTCAACATTCGGCTACGACGCCAAATTCTGGTTCTACGACTCATTCTCCCCTGCTTACGACTGGAAACCCACCCCCGTGGAGGAATCCTCCGAGTACCAGAGCGACAACAAGACGTTTACCTACCTGTGGGACAACTACTTCACCTTCGACAAGACCTTCGGCGGCAAGCACTACGTGAACGTGATGGCCGGTACGTCGGCACAGTGGAACCACGCCTCGTGGCTGTCGGCCCAGATGAACGGCTTCATCTTCGACAACGTCCACCAGATGGACAACGGCGAGGAGATGTACTCGATCGGCGGCTCACAGAACGAGTGGTCGCTGATGTCCTACATGGCTCGCGCCAACTACACCTTCGACGAGCGCTACCTGTTGACCGCCACCATCCGTCGTGACGGCTCCAGCCGCTTCGGCTCCAAGCACCGCTGGGGTACATTCCCCTCGGTTTCGGCCGCTTGGCGTATCTCCAAGGAGAGCTTCTTCCCCCAGGATCAGGCAATCAACGACCTGAAGCTGCGTGTGGGTTACGGTAAGACCGGTAGCCAGGCATCAGTGGGCAACTACTCCTATCTGCCGAGCTACACCACCATGGTTTACCCCTTCGGCACCAACGACAAAAACCAATCGGCGCTGATCGCCCAGACCCTCGCCAACCCCTATATCCACTGGGAGGAGATCGAGCAAGCCAACTTGGGCGTCGACCTGTCGCTGCTCAATTCCCGCATCACCATGAGCCTCGACGGCTACATCAAGAACACCAACGACATGCTCGTCAAGGCCTCCGTGCCCATCACCTCGGGCTTCGAGGACACCTCCACGACCTACTCCAACGCCGGCAAGGTGCGCAACCTCGGCTGGGAACTTTCGGCCCACTCGGTTAACCTCCAAGGTGAATTTGGTTGGGAGAGCGACCTTGTTGTAACCTACAACAAGAACAAGATCAAGAGCCTCAACTCCGACACCCCGTTCTACATCAACCAGATCAACAACTCCTACGTGACCATGCTGGCCAAGGACTACCCGATCAACGTGTTCTACGGCTACGTCACCGACGGTATCTTCCAGAACCAGGCCGAGCTTGACGCCCACGCAGTGCAGTCGGGAGCCTCGGTGGGCGACATCCGCTTCAAGGACCTCAACAACGACGGTGTCATCAACGAGCAGGACCGCACCGTCCTCGGTAACCCCAACCCCACCTGGCTGTTCTCCTTGAACAACCGCTTCACCTGGCGCGGATTCGAGCTTTCGATCTACCTCCAGGGCGTGGCCGGAAACAAGATCTTCAACTCCACCCGCATCGACATGGAGGGCATGGCCGCCGCTTACAACCAGTATGCAAAGGTCGCCAACCGCTGGACCGGCGAGGGCACTTCCAACTCTATTCCCCGCGCCGTGTGGGGCGACCCCAACGGCAACAACCGCGTGAGCGACCGCTGGGTGGAGGACGGCTCCTACCTGCGTATCAAGAACATCACCCTGGCCTACAACCTCCCCGGCAAGCTCCTGCGCCACATCGGAATGGAGCACGCCCGCGTGTGCTTCTCCTGCGAGAACGTCGCCACGTTCACCAGCTACTCGGGATTCGACCCCGAGGTGGGTGTCAACGGCATCGACTACTCCTCGTTCCCCGCTTCCCGCACCTACAACTTAGGTCTTTCGTTTAACTTCTAATTCCCGCTTCCAATCATGAAAACCATATATAACATCCTGTGCGCCGGAGCCTTGACCCTCTCCCTTGCCTCCTGCGAGGATTTCTTGGAGAAAACACCTTACGACGAGGTCGACCCCGAGGTGGGCGTTACCGACGCCGTGGCCGAGGCCTTGACCAACGGCTGCTACGTCACCCTGCAGTCGTCCAACATGTACAACCAGCGCCTGTGGACTCTCGACATCGTGGCCGGTAACTCGGAGGTGGGCGCCGGAGGTGGCACCGACGGCCTTGAGACCGTGCAAGCCGCCAACTTCACTACTCTGGCCGACAACGGCATGGCCCTCTACATGTGGCGCTCCCCCTGGGTAGGCATCGGCCACTGCAACGACGCAATCGCCGCCATCGAGGGCAACGACGACCTCTCGGAGGACGTGCGCGACCGCTGTCTGGGCGAGGCCCTGTTCCTCCGATCCCACTATTACTTCGTGCTCGTACGCCTCTACGGTGGCGTGCCACTGCGCACCTCTCCCTACGTGCCCGGCACCTCCACCGCTATCAAGCGCGCTACACTCGAGGAAACCTACGACTTGATCATCAGCGACTGCACCCGCGCAGCCAAACTTCTCCCTCCCAAGAGCCAATACAGCCCGGCCGACCTTGGCCGCGCATGCAAGGACGCCGCTCTCACCCAGCTGGCCGACATCTATCTGACCCTCGCCCCCAGCAACCCCTCGTTCTACTCCCAAGTGGTTGACCTGTGCAACCAGGTTACAGCCCTCGGTTACAACCTCGACACCCCCTACGAGGACAACTTCGACGCCGAGATCAACAACGGCCCCGAGTCGATCTTCGAGGTGCAGTATTCCGGCGACACCGATTACGACTTCTGGGGCAACACCCCGCAGTCGTCTTGGCTGTCGACCTTCATGGGACCGCGCAACTCCAACATGGTGGCCGGTTCCTACGGCTGGAACCTCCCCACCGAGGAGTTCATGAGCCAATACGAGGACGGCGACAAGCGCAAGGACTTGACCGTGCTTTACGACGGCTGCCCGGCTTTCGACGGCATGGAGTACAAGAGCTCGTGGTCCAATACCGGCTACAACGTGCGTAAATTCTTGGTGCCGAAGTCGATTTCGCCCGAGTATAACACCTCGCCCGCCAACTTCGTGGTTTACCGCTACGCCGACGTGCTGCTGATGCAAGCCGAGGCCCTCAACGAGCTTGGCCAAACCTCGGAGGCTGTAGCCCCGCTGAATATCGTGCGCAACCGCGCCGGCTTGGGCAAGATCAAGTCGACCGTGTCGCAGGACGACCTGCGTGAGACCATCATCCACGAGCGCCGCATGGAGCTGGCATTCGAGGGGCACCGATGGTTTGACCTCATCCGCGTGAACAACGGCGAGTACGCCCTCACGTTCCTCCGCTCTATCGGCAAAACCAACGTCAACCGCAACCGCCTGCTCTTCCCCATCCCGCAAACCGAGATGGACGCCAATCCCCTCATGGAGCAAAATCCTGGTTATTAATCATCTAAACCGTTGAAAGCAATGAAACTATCATATATCGCCTCGGCCGCGCTCCTTGCCTTGGGCTTGAGCTGCGCGTCGTGCACCGACAACGACTATATGGAGCTGGATAAGGGCAGCGACACCTTGACCCTTACAGCCTCCACAACCGAGATCGTGCTTGAGGAATCGGAGTACGCCTCCGACGCTATCGAGCTTTCCTGGAGTACCGGCACCAACTACGGCACCGGCAACCGCATCCTCTACACCCTTGAGCTGGCAGCCGCCGGCACCAACTTCGCCGAACCCGTCGTGATCTACAACGGCGAGGCTCAGGAATACTCCTGGACCCCCATGGTCGATCAGCTCAACGCTTTGGCGGTCAATCGCCTCGGCGCCGAGCCTTACGAGGCCTACCAAATCGAGGCTCGCGTGATCGCCACAGTATCGGGCGTCGCCACCGACCAAAGTTCTACCGTCACCTTCACCGTCACCCCCTACAAGGCCGTGGCCACCAAGCTCTACCTCATCGGCGACGCTACCCCCAACGGCTGGAGCGCCGACAACGCCACCGAGATGTCCAAGACCTCGACCGGTATCTTCACCTGGACCGGCAACCTCACCGCTGGTGAATTCAAGTTCATCACCACCCTTGGCCAGTTCCTCCCCTCCTACAACAACGACGGCAACGGTGGCCTCGTTTACCGCGACAGCGACGACCAGCCCGACGAGAAATTCGTCATCACCGAGGCACATTGCTATAAGGTGGACGTCAACCTCCTGGAGTTGACCATCACGATCACCGAGGTTGAGGGTATCGCCCCGGCCTACAGTGAGCTTTACTTCGTGGGCGACGTTACGAGCTGGACATTCTGGGAGATGACCCAGGACCCCTTGGATCCGTTCCTGTTCCGCATCGGCGTGTTCTTCACCGGCGCCAGCGAGTTTAAGTTTGGCACCGCCAGCGGCTCGTGGGAGAATATGTACAAGGCTGCCGAGGAGAACGCTCCTTACACCAACACCGAAATGCAGTTCATCTCGGGCTTCGATCCCGACCCCAAGTGGTATCTCACCGCATCGGAGGCCAACCAGGCTTACAAGATTTGCGTGGATATCCGCACCGACGCCGAGCGCATGCTCATGGCTCCCTACACCCCCTACACCGAGATGTACCTCGTGGGCGACGCCACCCCCAACGGTTGGGACCTTGGCAACGCCACCGCGATGACAGTCGACCCCTCCGACGCCAACATCTTCACCTGGAGCGGCCACCTCAACACCGGCGAGCTGAAATTCTCGGCCGACAAGCAGAGCGACTGGAACGGCGCGTGGTTCATGGCCTCCAGCGAGGGCAAGGTGCCCGACGGCACCGAGGAGTACACCCTGTTCATCGACAAGACCAACTCCTCTTGCCAGGATCAGTACAAGGAGATCCTCGTGGGCAACATCGACTACAAGTGGGTAATCGAATCAGCCGGCGACTACACTATCACCCTCAACCAGCTTTACCAGACTGTTACCATCAAAAAGCAATAATTCAACCATTCGGGAATCCCGGAATTTCCGAAAATCCCGGGATTCCCGATAAATAATACCAGCAATGAAAAAATATCTCTATCCCATAATGGCTGGCGTGGCCCTTCTGGCCTCAGGTTGCTCCGACAGCGACAATGACTCCACGCCTGGAGCCGAGACCGGCAGCGGCAACGCCTCGGTTGACGCCTCAGCCGTTCACGCCGTGACCTCATCCTCCCTAGCTGACATCTCCACCGACAAGGCCATCTACGCCCCTGGCGAGGCCGTAAAATTCACCTGCGCCGGTATCCCCGCCGGAGCCACCGTGCGCTACCGCCAAGGTGCCGACGTGATCGGTGAATCCACCGTCTCAGGCTCCACCTGGACCTGGCAACCCCCCACCACCGATTTCACCGGCTACATGGTCGACGTGTACACCATGGCCGACAACCGCACCGAGCAGATCCTCGCCTCCATCGCCGTCGACGTTTCCAGCGACTGGACCCATTTCCCCCGCTACGGCTTCGTGGCCACTTTCGACTCCTCCAAGCTCCCCTCGGGCGTGATTGAGGATGAAATGGCCTACTTGAACCGCTGCCACATCAACGGCGTGCAATTCCAGGACTGGCATAACAAGCACCACTGGCCCCTCGGTGGCACCCGCGACAACCTCCTCGACGTCTATCAGGACATCGCCAACCGCGACGTGTACACGTCAGTGGTGAAAAAGTACATCGAGGTGCAGCACCAGTACGGCATGAAGTCGATGTTCTACAACCTGTGCTTCGGTGCCCTGAGCGACGCCGAATCAGATGGCGTGAAGGCCGATTGGTACGCTTTCAGCGACCAGCGACATTCCACCAACGACAAGCACTCCCTCCCCTCGTCGTGGAAAAGCTCCATCTACGTCCTCGACCCGGCCAACCCCGAGTGGCAGGCCTACATAGCAGAGCGTAACGACGAAGTGTACGCCAACCTCGACTTCGACGGCTTCCACATCGACCAGCTCGGCGACCGTGGCACCCTCTACGACTACTACGGCGGCAAATTGAACCTCAAGCGCGGCTACGCCTCCTTCATCAACGCCATGAAGGCCGCTCACCCCGACAAAACGCTGGCTTTCAACGCCGTGTCGAGCTACGGAGCCGACGCGATTATCGGCACCGGCAATGTATCGTTCTGCTACAACGAAGTGTGGAGCGACCAAGCCCAGTTCTACCACCTGCGCGACATCATCGTGGACAATGATGGCTATTCCAACAACACGCTGCGCACCGTCTTCGCCGCCTATATGAACTACGACAAGGCCGACGTGACCACCGGCTACATGAACCTCCCCGGCGTGGTGATGACCGACGCCGTGATGATGGCCCTCGGAGGCTCCCACCTCGAGCTGGGCGACCACATGCTCTGCCGCGAATACTTCCCCTCGACCGCCCTTCAGATGACCGACGAGTTGAAAGAAGCCATGATCCGATACTACGATTTCCAGACGGCCTACCAGAACCTGCTGCGCGGCACCTCCACCACCTCCGAGGTTTCCCCTGCGGTATCGGCATCGGGCGTAAGCGTGTGCGCTTGGCCTCCCCGCCAGGGCTACATCACCACCTACAGCCGCGACGTTGACGGCAAGCGCGTGGTCAACCTGTTGAACTTTGTCAACATCGACAACCTCTCGTGGCGCGACCTCGACGGCACCCGCGAGGCTCCCCAAGAGTTCACCTCCCTGCCCATGACCATCACCATGCCCCGCGCAATCTCCAAGCTGTGGGTAGCCTCCCCCGACTATAACGGCGGCGTGGCCCAAGAGCTACCCTTCAATCAGGTGAACGGCGTGATCTCGTTCACTCTGCCCGCTCTCAACTATTGGACCATGATTGTAATCGAATAATCCAATGAAATTCAAGCATCTATTCGTTGCGGCTGCGGCCGCAACGCTCCCCTTATGCGCCTTTTCGGCCCAGGTGAGCAGTCCCAATGGGGTGGTAAAGGTGGAATTTGATACCCCCGGAGGTGTCCCCACCTACAACGTGAGCTACAAGGGCAAGGCCGTGATCAACCCCTCCCGGTTGGGCTATGTCCTGGCCAACCAGACCGACCTTCTCGACGGTTTCGAGCTGGTCAACGCCACCACCTCCACCTTCGACGAGACCTGGCATCCAGTGTGGGGCGAAAACGCCAATATCCGCAACCACTACAACGAGTTGCTGGTGGAGTTGCGGCAGCCCTCCACCGACCGACTGATGAATGTGCGCTTCCGTGTCTACGACGACGGCATGGGCCTCCGCTACGAGTTCCCCTTGCAGCGCAACCTCGTCTACTTCATCGTCAAGGACGAGAAAACCCAGTTCGCTATGACCGGCGACCATACCGCCTGGTGGATCGCCGGGGATTACGACACCCAGGAGTATTGCTACACCGAATCCAAGCTGAGCGAAATCCGCGGCCTTATGCAAGGCTCGATCTCCTCCAACGCATCCCAGACGCAATTCTCCCCCACCGGCGTGCAAACCTCTATCCAGCTGCGCACCGACGACGGCATCTACCTCAACCTCCACGAGGCCGCTTTGGTCGACTACTCGTGCATGCACCTCAACCTCGACGACAAGAAGATGATCTTTGAGTCGTGGCTCACCCCCGACGCGCAGGGCAACAAGGGACATCTCCAGGCTCCCTGCCACAGCCCCTGGCGCACCCTCATCGTGAGCGATGACGCCCGCGACATGCTCGCCTCCAACCTTATCCTCAACCTCAACGACCCCTGCGCCTACGACGACACCTCGTGGATAAAGCCCGTTAAGTACATGGGCGTGTGGTGGGAGATGATCGGCGGCGGCAAGGAATGGAGCTACACCTACGACCTTCCCTCGGTGCAGCTCGCCACTCTCGACTACACCAACACCAAGCCCCACGGCCGCCATCCCGCCAACAACGACAACGTCAAGAAGTACATCGACTTCGCTGCCAAGCACGGCTTTGACCAAGTGCTGGTTGAGGGCTGGAACATAGGCTGGGAGGACTGGTTTGGCAACTCCAAGGACTACGTCTTCGACTTCGTCACCCCGTATCCCGACTTCGACATCGACATGCTCAACGACTACGCCCACTCCAAGGGTATACGGCTGATGATGCACCACGAGACCTCTGCCTCGGTGCGCAACTATGAGCGACATCTCCACGCCGCTCTCAACCTTATGGACAAGTACGGCTACAACGCCATCAAATCGGGCTACGTGGGCAACATCGTCCCCCGCGGCGAGCACCACTATGGCCAGTGGCTCAACAACCACTACCTCTATTGTATCAAGGAGGCGGCCAAGCACCACGTGATGGTCAACGCCCACGAATCGGTGCGCCCAACGGGCTTGTGCCGCACGTATCCCAACTTGATCGGCAACGAGTGCGCCCGTGGCACCGAATATGAAGCGTTCGAAGGCAATCCAGCCAACCACACCACTATCCTGCCCTTCACCCGCCTGCAAGGTGGCCCCATGGACTACACCCCCGGTATCTTTGAGATGGACATGAAGAAAGTCAACCCCAACAGCGCTGGCCACGTCAACTCGACACTTGCCCGCCAGCTCGCCCTCTACGTGACTATGTACTCGCCGCTACAGATGGCGGCCGACGTCCCCGAGGTGTACGAGCGCTTCATGGACGCCTTCCAGTTCATCAAGGATGTGCCTGTCGACTGGGCCGAGAGCCGCTACCTCGAGGCCGAGCCGGGACAGTATATCACCGTGGCTCGCAAGGACAAGAACTCCGAGGCGTGGTATGTGGGAAACACCAGCGCCGAAAACGGTCACCAGTCCAAGCTCAAGCTCGACTTCCTCACCCCGGGCCAAAAGTACAAGGCCACGATCTATGCCGACGCCAAGGACGCCAATTACCGCGACAATCCTCAGGCCTACACCATCACCTCCAAAACGGTAGATAGCAAGTCGACCCTCGCCCTCACCTCGGCCCCCGGCGGCGGCTACGCCATCCAGCTCCAGCCCCTCTAAACTCTATGGGAGCTCGATTTCTCTCGACTTAAATCGACTTAAATCGACTTAAATCGACTTAAATCGAGAGAAATCGACTTAAATCGAGAGAAATCGATTCCCTGAAACCAAAAAACCAAAAACCAAAATACCATTCACAATGAAAAAGCTTTTACTTTCCACAGCCCTATGCCTCAGCGCATTGGCAGCCTCAGCATTTGAGTACAGCGACATCACCAACCTCTACGTTATCGGCGAAGCCGTTTCCAGCGGCTGGTCGCAGGCCGACGCCCCCGAAATGACCTCCAATGGCAACGGCGTGTTCACCTGGACCGGCAACCTCAAAACCGGCCAAGTGAAATTCATCATCGGCCGCGACACATGGGATTCCCTCGTTTCCGCCGACTACGACAACTACGGTATCGTCCTCGACACACCCATGAACCTCGCAAAAGGTGACGATGCTGGCGACAACAAGTGGTACAACAACGACGCCGGTGCTTACACCCTCACCGTCGACCTCAACGCCAAGACATTGACAGTCTCCGCCGACGCCTCGGCATTCGTTCCCACCGCCTTCGCCATCTCCGGCTCAGCCCTCACCTGCACCCCCGCCGAGCAAGGCCCCTCGATCTTCAAGTACATGGGCGCAATCGCCGCCGGCACTTTCACCGTTAAGGCCACCGATGCCGATGGTAAGACCCAATGGCTCAAGGCTGGCGACGGCACCGCTTACAGCTACGTAGGCTCGGAGAGCGCAGCCACCGCCTACACCGCCGAGGCCATCACCAAGGCCCAGCTCTTCATCGACGCCGCATCCCAGACCCTCTCGTGGAACGCCTACGAGGCTCCCGCTGGAGTGTGGATCGTGGGTTCCGACACCGAATGGTCGTTCGTTGAGATGACCCAATCAGCCGACGACACCGACGTGTACGAATGGACCGGCGCTATCGGCACCTCCAAGGGCACCGAGATTAAGTTCATGACCATCAACAACTTCGACAACGACGGCGTTTACGGAATTCATCCCTACTTCAACGGCGAGAACCTGCTGGAGGCCAACTACTTCTGTCAGGGCGGCAACGACAACAAGTGGGCCGTTCCCGAGGACGCCAACTACAAGCTCCGCGTCAACCCCTATCTCCAGACCGTTTCGGCCTCCAAGGTAAGCGGCATCGCCGCCGTTGAGGTCAACGACCCCACCGCCCCCGTTGAGTACTATAACCTGCAAGGCATCCGCGTGGCCCAGCCCACGGCCGGCCAGATCCTCATCCGCCGCCAAGGCACCACCGTTGTTAAAGTCATCTTCTAAGCTGCCCTCAGCGGCCATCACCTAATCCCTAAAGCATGTTAGCCAACCTCTGGTTCCCATAAGTAGTACAATTTTAAGGTAGCTGCCCGACCTCCCCCGAGGCCGGGCAGCCTATTTTTCCCACGCGCCCAGTCTCAAAACAAGGAACGCGGGCCGTCCCCGACCGCAGCTATCTTAGCGCGCTGCGCGCTTAGATAGTTTAGCTAATGTAAGGAAATGAGGCCAACATGTACTGAATCGGTGAAACACACAGTTTTGCAGATGTCCCAAATTATCTCGATTTTTGGGGAGGATGGTAAATTTTTTAAGGGATGTGATGGATTTTTCAGAAACTTTGTCTAAATTTGCGCAATCGTCGACCGAGAGCGGTCGTCGATAGTACCCCCACACGACGGTCAGCGTACCATCAGGGTGGGCATCGACATATCGACAAAAGCGTTTTCCAACGCTGTCTTCGACTGTAGAAAACCTGAGAAATTTTCGATAAGGTTCGAAGATAGTGCAGCGGCAGGCGCTCAGGGAAGATTATATCCCGCACAAGCCGAACAGCCTCGACATGAGGCCGGCTGATTAGCGGCACATATAATCCTACGTGGGCTGACCGTCACTGCTTATCTCAACCTTATAGGCAGTCTCAGGGCCTTCTACAGTGGGACAAGCAGGAAAGAGCTGCCCACGCTTTTTTATAAACCAATCTAATGCCGAATCAGGGACGCTATAGGCACATTTGTACATGTATAATAGAGTGAAGGCCACTCTCCTTGTTTCGTCCGGAGAACTGCGCGAAGAAGTCGACTTTCAGGCGTTGTCGCATTTCGCGATGCTGTGGGACTATGACGTGATGGTCGATCCCGTCAGCAGCTATCCGCGCTCGCTTGAATGCCCCTCCACACTTCTTGTTGGCAGCCATCAGCGGCGCCATAAGTGCAGGGTGATTGAGCAAAGAGTTCAGATAGCCAAAGAGCTCAAACCCGTGTTGAGCAAAGCCAAGCGAGGGATTTACGTCACTTTTGAGGAATTGTTTGATGCGGTGTATGATGTCACGGTCGAAAACCCCAAGGTGAGCTACATGGGCTTCCTCACCTGCTATGACATCTCGCTGCGCATAGCATGCTGCCTCCTTCCAAAACGAATATGCTCCCCGGCACGCCGCAAGGGTATCGACCTGATGCCGCGCAACTATGTCTACCTCTATCATGCATCCAACGGCCATCCGTGTCCTTACCACACTGCCTGTCATCTCTATGGCGAGGAGGCCGTAGAGCAGGCTGCGGGTCCCAAGGACTCTCCCAACCGCCTCGAGGGAGGTGTGCGTGTCCCCACCGCCTTCTTCAGCGAAATTCATCACAGAATAACCGACGTCTACCAGATTGAAAATTTCCTCTGCCTGTACCAACATCATGAAGAAATCAACGATGATGCCAAGTGAGGCCTGCCTGACCAGTTGCCCGGTTATTCATCCCCGCGGGGGATGTCGGCTGAAAGGCAGATGCCAAGTTCTCAACGATAAAAACCATACAACAATATGAAACATTCTTACTTCCTCCCCGCAGTCTCACGTTGGCTGTTGATGACTGTCATCCTGATGGCCGCCCATCTTCCCGGGCTGGCAGCCCAAGCTGAATCCAGCGAATCGACAATTCCAAGTCATGAAACTATCACATTGAGTCCATACGCCTTTGGTTACACTAACAATGAGACAGTTTCATTTATAAATCTGGACCCCATCACCATAAACTTTTCCAATGCCAACTACGTCAGTAAAAGCCAGACCTTGTCGTGCAGCGGTTCAATATCTTTTACTGCCTCTACAGGTTATGTCATGACCGGCTTAAAAATTACATGCAACAGCCAGATCACGCAAAATAACTCATCAGCGTCGAGTGGATCTTGGTCGACTGATTGGGATGTATGGTCTTCGACTACCACCTGCGTATGGAGGGGCACAGATGATGATGTTACTATCAACTTCAATTCGACTGCTGCGATTAAGAAAATTGAAATTACAATTTTAGAAACAGCAAATCTGTCGACCGACACAAACGGAAACTACTATTATGGTGAGGACATGTCCGTGCTTGTGCATGTTGTCGGAAATCCATACCGGTTGGTGATTCCTTCGGGGGTGACGCAGATAGCATCTCAAGCTGTAGCATACAACAGCAATTTACAATCTGTTGTTATTCCATCTTCCGTACAGTCTTTAGGGGAGAATGCCTTTGAAGGCTGCGACAACCTTTTGAAGGTTTTCCTTTTGCCCAACACTGTCCCCGATGGGTCAGCCGAGGCTTTTCCCAAAGTGAAAATTTTGGGATTCGCCAGGCATACCTATGTTTCAAACTCTAAATACTCAGACATTGCTGTTCTTGGCACAATTCACCAGTATAATAGCTTGAGTTCGATGTTTGAGGCCGACGGAGTGGTGTATGTGCCTATATCCGTAGCGGGTCGCACGTGCGCGGCTGTCGACGCCACGTATGCCGAGGATGCCACTTCGATAAGCGTAGGCGCCTCGACGGTGTACCGCAATGTTGTTATGAATATCACCGAGGTGAATCCCAATCTTATGCGTGGCAATCCCTATATAACTTCTCTGAGCTATACAAATGCCTCAATAGTGCCTGATGACGCATGCTACCGATGCACCAACTTGCAGCATATAACCATAGGTGGCAACGTAACGGGGTTTGGTAGCACACCATTCTTAGGAGTTTATGCTCTCTCATCGCTCACCCTTGAGGATGGTGACACCACTCTGCCTATCAATAGTGTGTGGTTGCTACGCTCTGGTCAGTTGGCAGAATTGTATCTGGGGCGAGACTTGACGTATTCATACCTACCGAGCAGTGCCAATGATTATATGTCGCCATTAGAACGCATATCGACTCTGCGCTCGCTGAAAGTGGGTCCGACGGTGACTTCTCTCAACGACAACCTTTTTTTCGGCTCAGAAAATCTTGAGACGGTTGTTGTTTTGGGCAACGCCCTGAAGTCAATCGGATACCAAGCATTTTATAATTGCTCGAAACTCAGCTCCTTCAATTTTCCCTCGGGCTTTACCACAGTCGGCGAGAGCGCATTTTATGGCTGCGCGGCTCTCACGAAAGCGTCATTCCCCTCGACGCTGGAGTCTGTGGGCAAGCAAGCCTTCAGGGGCTCGGGATTGGCGTCGCTGCGCCTGCCGGGGTCGGTGAGCACGGTAGGCTCCGGGGCTTTCGACAGCTGCACAAGCCTGAAGGAGGTTCGGTTCGACGACGGCGATTCGGTGCTTGACATTCAGTGCAACTTCACCACATCGATAGTCGAGCAGGCCTACATCGGCCGCACCTTCAACACTCCCGACACTTACCGGCCTTTTGAGAACTGCACGGGCCTGAAGACCGTGGAGATGAGCAACTACGTGACTCAGCTGGGCCAGTATTGCTTCTCGGGCTGCACGGGGCTGCAGGTGGTCAACATCCCTTCGTCGCTGGCGGCCATCCCCAACTACGCCTTCAACGGCTGTTCGTCGCTCTCCGGCATAGAATTCCCATCGTCGGTCAACAGCATTGGCGACTTCGCTTTCTACAAGTCGGGCATCCCGGCGGTGTCGATAGCCTCCACCGTTGGCAGCATCGGCCAGCAGGCCTTTGCCGAAAGCCCCAACCTGCAGTATGCCACGGTCAACGCCACGACCATCGGCGAAAAAGCCTTCAGCAATTCCGGCCTCAAGCAGGTTGACGTGGAGAGCAACGTCAACAGTGTCGGCGACTACGCGTTCATGGGCTGCACGGCCCTGGAGTCGGCCAGCATCGCCGCCAACAGCATCGGCACCGGAGCTTTCAGCGACTGCACGGCGCTTGTCTCGGCAGTCTTAGATGACAAGACCACGACCATCGGCGAGAGCGCCTTCTCGGGCGACACCTCGCTCACAGCCGTCAACCTGCCGGAGGGAGTGACCGTAATCCAGCCGAACACGTTCTACAACACCTCCTCGCTGCGTGAAATCACGCTGCCGTCGACCCTCACCTCAATCGGCGTGGGCGCCTTCAAACAGGGCGGCCTCAACTCGCTGACTGTCCCGGCCGCTGTGACCGTCGTCAGCGACGAGGCTTTCGCCGCAATCCCGGCCATCGCCTCGCTGACCTTCAACGACGCCGAGGCTGCAGTCTCATTGGCCAACAGCTCGTTCTCGGGCGCTGGCATTTCCTCGCTCAGCATCAACCGCCAGGTGAACTACGACACCACGGGCGATTCCCCCTTCAAGGGCAATACGGCGCTGACCGGCGTTACCTTCAGCGACCGGCCGACATCGGTGCTCAACGGAATGTTCCAGGGCTGCACCCAGCTGGCCTCGGTGCGCCACGGCTCCAACATCGGCGAGATTGGCGAGTATGCCTTTGCCGGGTGCTCGTCGCTGGGTACCGTCAACATCCCTGACGGCATATCGGAGATTAAGGCTCACACCTTTGACGGCTGCTCGGCTCTGGAGGCCCTTACGCTGCCGACGTCGGTGACGCACCTGCGCGAGTACTCGCTGGCCAACAGCGGCTTGCGCTCGTTCGTGTTCGAGCCTACCGTGGTGCAAGCTGCAATCGGCACATTCATGGGCTGCACGGCGCTGCAGGACGTGGTGGCCAAGTCGGGCTCCAAGACCCTCGAGCTTAGCAATGCCTACAAGGACAAGGGCATGTTTGCCGATTGCCCGCTGTTGAAAGTCTCTGTCGACCGTCCGTTGAGCTACAGTATCCTGTCGGAGTACGGTTACTCGCCCTTCTACCGAGTGAACACGCTGAAAACGGTCGAGCTGGGCGACTATCCCACAACAGTTCCCGACAATATGTTCTATGGATGCTCGGGCTTGACCGATGTGGTGATCGGCGACGGCGTGACCGACTTTGGCAATTGGGCATTCTCGGGTTGCTCGTCGATCCAGCGTTTCTACTTCGGCGGCAACGTGGAGTCGATTGGCGAAGATGCCTTCTCGGATTGCACCGCCATGGTGGAGATGTGGAGCCAGGCGGCTGTGCCTCCCACTTGCGGCGACCAGGCTTTGGCCGATATCAACAAGTGGGACTGCGAGTTGTATGTGCCCATGGGCACGGTGCCCGCTTACCAAGCCGCCGAGCAATGGCAAGATTTCTTCTACCTGGGCGAGTCAACCGGCAAAACCATCCTGCCCACTGGCATCTCGCTTGACAAGCTTTCGCTAAGCATGGAGGTTGACAACACGGCGACGATCAACGCTGTGGTGCTTCCCGCCTCGGTCGACTCGGAGTGGACCCCGGTATGGACTTCCACCAACGAGAACGTCGCTGTGGTAGCTAACGGCCGCGTGACCGCCGTGGGCGCCGGCACGTGCCAAATCGTAGCTTCGCTTGAGGCCAATGGCACCATCACCTCATCGTGCGACGTAACGGTCAAGAAGCACACCCAGGAGCTGATGTGGGTACAGGCCTTTGGTGCCGTCTACATCGGCGACAACGTGGAGCTTAAGGGCAACGCCGATTCGGGCCTCGACGTATCGTATAAGATAACCGGTGGGGATGATTGCGCCTATATCAGTGGTGGCTCAATCTACTTCACTGGCCTTGGCACTGTTGAGATAACCGCCGTTCAATCGGGCAACTCCAAATATTACGCCTCAAATGAGGTGGTGCGCACCATCACCGTTATCGCCATCAACCCCACGGCGCTTGAACTTGACAGCAAGGTAACTGTACACGTTGGCCAGACACTGCCTATCACCGCTGATGTGCAGCCCGTTAACGCCTCCGACAAGAGCGTCTCCTGGCGCTGTCTCGACGAGGCCATCGCCATTATCGACGCCTCGGGCAACCTCACGGGCGTGACCTGCGGGGAGACCTACATCGTGGCCACAGCCTCCAACGGTATCTCGGCAACTTGCGCCGTGCGCGTCAACTCGCTTGGCGACGATTACCTCGCCATCGACGACATGGAGCTCACCTCGGGTGACACCTATGAGATGCCTGTATTGCTGACCAACGCCACGGAGATTCGCGGCGCCGAGTTTGACCTCGAGCTTCCCTCGTCGCTCAGTTTCGTGGCCGACGCGACGGGCATGCCCACCATCACCCTCGCCGACCGCGCTTCGGGTTTCCAGCTCGGTATCAACCAGCTTAATGCCAAGATGGTACATGTAGAAATCTACGACTTCGGCACCTCGTCATTCTCCGGCAACTCGGGCGAGGCCCTAGCCTACGTGACCGTCAAAGCTAGCTACTCAACCTCTGTCGACCTCGTGAAGTTAACCGAGGTTGTACTCTACGACGGCTCACTGAACACCATCCTCGCTGGCGACGACAACGCTTCGGTAACCATCACCGGCGGTGGCCTTCTGGGCGACGTTAACGAGAACGGCGTGGTGAATATGGGTGATGCGATCATGATTGTCAACCATTCTCTGGGCATAGAAGTCGCAGGATTCAACGCTGATTTGGCCGATGTGGATGGCAACGGAGTTGTAAACCTCGGTGACGGTATTCAGGTAGTCAACTACTCGCTGGGAGTAATCACCGAGTTCTCGAGTCAATCCAAGTCAATGATGAAGAGCACTGGCAACTCGTTTGCCGAGTTCAAGGCCAAATCGTTGACATTCGACACTGCTAATCAGTGGCAAGAACTGGAGATCTCCCTCAACGGTTACGACGAGTTCACAGCCCTGCAGCTCAACTTGGATATCCCGGCTGGATATGAGTATGACGCCGAGGCAATTGCCTTGACAAGCCGTAGTGAGGATCATCAGATTGTGGTCAACGACCGCGGCAACGGCAGTATCTCGCTCGCCATTATTTCATGGACACTGGCTCCGTTCTCAAACAACGATGGCGTGGTATTCACGTTGCCCATCCGACCCAAGGCCGACGCTTACGACGTTGAAAATCTGCGCATCTTCGGCGCACTCGCGGTTGAGCCGGATGGCACCGTGCATGAGGCTGCCGACAGCGACACCGTGCTCCGATACACCCTGGGCCAGAGCGGCATTTGGAGCGTCAACCCCGACGACGTGACTATCTACGCTGAAGGCCACAATATCCACGTGGTGCTCCCGCAACCGATGACTGTCACTGTCACCACCGTCAACGGCCAGTACCAAACCTACCACTTCCCCGCTGGCGACAACCAGGTTACGGTGCCCACCTGCGGAGTATACATCGTCTCGACCCCCGTTAAACAAGCGAAAATCAGTATATTATAATAAACTTCCAATCAAACGATTATGAAATTACCTCGATTGCTTTTAGCAGCAGGCCTGCTCCTATCCTCGGCGATAGGAGCTTGGGCCGACAACGTGCTGTGGATGGAGGACTTCTCCATATCTCCCGGAGAAACCAAGACAGTGCAAGTGATGCTCGACAACACCACGACATTCTCAGGCTTCCAATGCAATATCTACATGCCTGATGGCTTGGACATTGGCAAAGATGAGGACGGAGATTACGATTTCACCTTGCTCCGTGGCACTTCCAGTCATATGCTGGTATCTAATCTACGTGAAGCCGGCGTCATCGCAGTAGGTTCAATCAGTACAAAATCCAAAGACTTCTCCGGCAATTCGGGAGCCTTCCTTGAATTTTCTGTAACTGCTTCGGATACTTTCTCAGGCACGGCACAGATTTGGATCAAGGACATCTATTTCTTCGACAATATGGGCGAGCAATACGACTTGGCCGACTGCTCGTGCAAGGTTACGGCAGTAATCCCTGTTTCGGGCATCACACTCGACCAAACTTCCCTCACCCTCACCGAGGGCGACACGGCCACGCTAA
>JAJPXC010000068.1:46162-56399 GCA_021205635.1 Bacteroidales bacterium
AGCGACCCCTCGGTTGCCACGGTCGTTGACGGCACCGTGACAGCCATTGCCGATGGTTTCACCACGATTACCGCCACGTGCGGCGACTGCAGCGCCGTCTGCGAGGTGAGCGTAGCTGCCCCGGCACAACCCGGTAGTACAACCACGACTGAATCCGAGGCTATGTTCAATTTCAACGAGCCCTCGACCCTCAGCCCCGTGCCCGACGTTTCGAACAACAACGCCTCCTACTCCCTCGATGGCGTCACCTTCACTAGCGGCTCTATTGAATTGACAGGCAACGGCGGCTCTACCACGGCACGCGTGTGGGACTGCTCCTCGTCGGGCCACTCCACCGAGTATCGCCTCTACAATGGCGCCACGCTCACTATCAAATCCGCCGACGCCAATGCATTGATTACCAAGGTTGAATTCACAGGCTACCAACTCACGGCCATCTCGGCTAACTCTAGCGGCGACGCCAATAGCTACACCTGGACGAACACCGACGGCGTAAGCTCCGTCGACTTCAGCATCGTCACCAAAGGCTCCTACAAGCGCGTCGACATTAACACGATCAACGTCACCTACAAGGTAGTGACCACCA
Organism: Bacteroidales bacterium; assembly: GCA_021205635.1. Taxonomy (GTDB): domain Bacteria; phylum Bacteroidota; class Bacteroidia; order Bacteroidales; family Muribaculaceae; genus JAJPXC01. The sequence goes on from JAJPXC010000068.1 coordinate 46,749, forward strand.
CCCCGGGCACCGAGTATGAGACCCAGTTCCTGGGCAACATCAACGGCGCCGGTTGGGTCTTGGCCGACCTGGTGAACGACCAGCACACCTTCACCGTCTCCTCCACGAGCTACTTCACCTTCACCGACGATGCCGCCTGGTCAGGTGCTTGGCGCCCAGAGAGCAACGCCAACCAGACGATCACCCTCGACGCCACCATCACCGCCGCACAGGGCACGGCCGGCTACTTCGTGCTCACCAACCCCGGCACCTATACCGTCACGGTTGACAACTACGGCGAGCGCACGTTCACCATCGAGCGCGCCACCGGCGTGACCGATGTGAACGCCGACGCTGCCGCTGACGCCCCGGCCGAGTACTACAATCTCAATGGCATCCGCGTCGACGCCGGCGACCTCCAACCCGGCCTATACATCCGCCTGCAGGACACCCGCGCAACTAAGGTTCTTGTACGCTAATCCTGCGTTGCGCCCCATTCGGGGCCAAAATGGCCCCCTCTTCCGCCAAACCGCCCGCCCTCTTGCGGGCCCTGATTGATAATTTAGTTTTTACCCAGAATCTCCCGAAGGGCCCAGGCCCCTCGGGAGATTCTTCTGTGCTCCCTTGAAAAGTTGGGCTTAAAACTCTGGTTCCAATAAGTAGTACAATTTTGAGGTGCTGCCCGACCTCCCCCGAGGCCGGGCAGCCTCTTAATGCCTCCCTCAGGTTCCCATCGACGAGCCACCGTGCCCCGCGGTTTGCCCCGATGGCCACAATCCCCTCCGTTTATCTGCTACATTTTTGGCCTTCTTACGCAAGTTATATCCCTGTAATTAAGCCCTTTATCTTTTCTACGCCACTATATTTTCCCTATATCCCGACGCAATGCCCTTTTTCTAATATTAACTTTGCGTCGAACATTTTTCATCACCGAAGAACTAACAAAATCTCATCATACACTATGAACCTGAAAAGACTTAGAAACCTATTAATTCTATCTATCCTCACGCTTGCCCTGTCGCCGTGCGGCGCCTCGGCCGGCACAGTGTATTTCGACAATACCGACGCTAATTGGACCACGGTGTACGCCCACTTCTGGGGGGGCGACACCGGCTCCAGTTGGACCGACGCCAAGAGCGACGATCCCTCTTCCGTCACCGCCCATGGCGTCGCAATGACCCGAATGGGCAATTCCAACCTCTGGAAAGTGGATATTGACGACAAATCCACCGGCCTCGTTTTCAACAACAACGCCGATGAGCAAACAGTCGACATCGCCGTCGATCGCACTCCCGTCGATCGCACTCCCTTCAACGAAGCCTCCAACGCTAAATACCGCGCCACTGCAAAAAATTCCGAAGGGAAGTGGACCTACAACTCCGATCCTTACCCCCTGGTTGCCGACGCCAACTTCAAGCTATACCTCTTTGGCGACCTTAACTCATCGCAAGATGGCGCCATCGTCAAGGACGACTACGTGGCCATCGAAATGACCCGCCAGAGCGACGGCACATTCACTGCCTCGGGCGTGCAGCTCGTGCGCAAAAACCATCAAGATTACGCGTTCGTGTCGTTCTGCTCCACCACCTCCTTGGTATTGCACAGCATCGACGCCTCATCGCTCGCCTCCACCAACGCTGGTAACAGCAACACCGACCGTTACGGCTCCACATCCAGCGACGAAACCGTCACCTACGGCTCCCCGGCCACCGTCATCGCCCGCCTGAAATGGAGCAACCGCACCTCCGCCGGATACCACGACTGGGCCCTCGACGCCGGCAAATACAATATCACCGTCGACCTCACCGACGGAATGACCGTTACCTTCACCCCCGCCAACTCGGTGAATCTCCCCTTGACCAAAGCCGATTTCGTCAACACCGACGGCTCGCCCCGCGCCCACTACTTCCTCGTTGGCTCTCGTCAAGGCGACTGGCACCTCCAACCCGAATGGGAGCTTGAGCGCCAAAACGACGGCACGTGGACAATCCCCGGCGGCCGGTTCATCTACCCCGGATACATCGGCATCGCCAAGGTCGACAACTACTACGACTACACCTTCCAGCGCTACGAGCTGTTCGCCAAACCCGGCGAGAAGATCCAGGACAAATCCACCAACGCCTGGGCCAACGTTACCCTCGCCGCTTCCGGTCTTACCTCCCAAGGCACCGTCCACGGTTACATCGATTACCCCGACTTGAGCGACACCTACGGCACCAACACCTGGTTCCCCTCCACGGAAGGCGCCGTCAAGTTCAACTCATCCAACGCCATGATCCTCTACGCCAATATGACCGACGAGTATCAGGATCCCAAAAACGACGTCGCCCAAGGCATCAACACCGCCCGCAACTCCAAGGGCCTATGGTGTGACAACATCGTCGTGACGCTCGACGACGACGCCAACCCCTCGGACATCTCCTTCAGCGGCTTGTCGAAATTCAACGCCAAGGAATTCATCTTCACCCTCGTGGGTGGGGAGATCCACAATGAGCGCCTCGACGCCCTGAGCCAGGCCAACCCTGGCGTGTACGACCACCCGCTGTGGGACACCCAATCGTCCAACGGCTACGGCTGGCACGACGCGTGGGTGCAGTACGACGACCAAGGCAACGTATACCATGACGGCAACGGTGAACTCCTCTACCAGACTGTCTTACCCGCTCATGGTTCAAGGCCCACCCCAGTTACTTCTATCGCTCCAAGGACAACCTGCTCTACACCTCCGACGACATCACCTTCGTCAACGCCTCAGCGCTCGACGACCTCGACAACGATCCCTTCAAAAACTTCTACACCTCGCGCCCGGCCAACGGTAACCAGATAGGCGACCTCAGCGCCTTCACCTGGAGCGACGACACTTATACCTACACCTTCCCCGAAACCATGGACGACTCCAGCACCGGCCAAATCAAGTCGCGCACGACCGACAAGGAGTGGGAATGTTTCGTCGTGAAGGACATCTGGTGCTCCGGCGATTATAAAATCTGGTCGGGCTGGGGTGGCAACAGCGTATTCTACGAGTTTGACAATACTTGGGGCAGCGAGCTGCGCTCTTCCCAGCGCTGGAACCGCGAGAACGGCGGCTCGGCAATCAAAGACCAGAACCAATGGACCGGCGGCTTCGACGTCAACTCCGACGCTGAGGTAAAAGTATACCCCACTTATATCGACGTGGAGAGCGCCAACTTCTACTTCGGCTTCTCCATGGAGGAAAACCGCTGGATGGAGAAATTCTTCGACCGCATCATCTTCTGGTACAACGCCGAGGACGGAATCGAGAACGGCGTGCTACAGTTCATCTCCCAAGCCAACGGTCCCAAGATCCGCGCTTACGAGGTGGAGGGCGACAACCACTCAATCGAGTACAAGTGGTACATCGACCAGAGCAACGTCGAGGTTGGGACCCTCAACGACAAGGAGATCGCCTCCTACACCATCACCCGCTACCGCGTCACCTCCGAGGGCGAGTCGCTCAACGGTGTCACCGAGGATAACATCGTGCCCGATGACAGCAAAAATATCATCTCGGAATTCAATCCCGAGACCGGTCTTCTCTCTTTTATCGATAAAGGCTCGGTGACCGACGCTGACGCCCCCGGCGACCTCCCCCGCAGGTACCTACCTCTACGTGGTATCGGTAACTTATGTCGACGGCGTGACCAAGAGCGCCAAGAGCAACCGCATCACCATCTACGACCCCGACAACGTGGCCGACCCCGATCCCCTGGCCTTCCAGCTCATTGAGATCAACAAGAACCAGGAAGTGACCATCGACGGCACCACTTATACCGACGCCCTCGACTACCTCGCTCCCACCAACGCCTCCACCCTGCGCTCCCGTGGCACCGCCGCGATCAACTACCGCACCGACAACGGCACAATGTACATCGTTAGCCTCTCCAACGACGACTCCTCGATCCAGCTCCACGCCCTCAACACCGAAAAGGCCTGGAACTTCATCAAGAACCACCCCGAGGCTTACACCTGGACCTCCGACTACTACGTGCGCTCCCTCACCGAGGCCACGTTCACCAACCGCATGAACAACTACCGCCAAAACGGTCTCATCCAACAGGCTGAGAACCCCGTGCCCGCGCTTACCGTCACCGATTCCAGCGTGTCGCAAGCAGTTGCGTCCACCCTTTCCAAGGTAATCCAGCAGGGCGACGACGTTGCCACCCCCACCGGCAAGAGTTACTACGGCTCCGTCATCCGTCGTGGCGGTACACTCGTCAAGCCCAGCTTCACCGTGGCCATGAGCTACACTGTCGATGAGCAGGCACGCAACTCCTCAGCCTCCACCCAGGCCCAGGTGGTGATGCCCAAGCCCTACAGCGTTGAATTTACCGCCTATGAGGTCGAGCAAAGCGACATCGACGACCTCGCTGGCCAACAAGTAGCTTCGGTGCGCGCCGGAGTTAACGGCCACGTCGACCCCACGGAGCGCTCCCTGTCGTTCAACGCCAACGACGTGACCATGCTCCACCTCAACGCCAAGTTCAACCTCAAGCAACCCAACGTCGCACCCGAGATTCTGGCCAAGTACAATATCCGCTACTCGGTAAGCGCATATAATTACACCGACCTCCATGACGGCAAAGGCACCGCCTCCGAGTTGCTGTCCACTACCGACTTCCTCGACTGCGGCCATGCCGTCAACTCCAAGGGCTACACCTTCACCGTAAGTGACGTTAACCCCCACGGCGACGACCTCGTGGACACCTCCTACACCCCGGACGTCTATCCCGGCATCAAGATCCTCTCCACCACCTACGTCAATAAGGACAACGAGTCGGCAACCCTCGCGGGTACCTACCACTACTGCGACCTGCTCGCCGCTACCCCCAATGTCGTTACCCGCGGCGAGGCTCCCCAAATCGGCTCCCTCCAGCTACAATACACCCCCAACATCAGCGAAATCGACACCTACATCTGGGGCCTATCCGGTTACAGCCAGTTCTCCCACACGGGCGACCACACCGATGTGTTCGACTCCGGCAACTCGCCCATGACCCCCCAGTTGTATATGATCGAGACCACCGACGCCGATGGCGGCAACTACGATGTCTATCCCTCTCTTTCCACCATGCAGACCAACGCCACCTTCGACACCCCGCTCTGGGTCGCTTGCCACATGCCCTCCTCGGTGAACAAGCCTACCGTCTACTTCACCCCGGTGTATATCTTCGCCTATAACCCCACGGTCGCCTGCCAAGGATTGACCAAGGCCACGGCGGCACAAACCCTCGCCCTCGACGCTTCCCTGAGTTTCATCGGTGTCACCGGCACTCCCGGCACTGGCACCTCCAGCAACCCGGTTTACACCGGCATCGAGAACATCACGATCGACTCCTTAGGCGACTCTCTCCTCTACAACCTTCAAGGCCAGCGCGTCACCCATCCCGTCCGTGGCCAGGTCTACATCCTCTACACCAACGGCCAAGCCCGAAAAGTTATCCTCTAGCATAGAAGGAAGTCGGGCCGCCCCCGGCCCGACACTATAAATAAAAAATAAGTTAGTAGTTCTATATCATGAAGCCAATCTTCACCCTCATCGCCTTAGCCGCGGCCGTCCTGTCCGCGGCTAAGGCCGTGGCGGCTGACTTCAGCCCCACCTCCTTCGGAATCGTCCACATTCCCACCCCCGCATCCGATTTCGAGCCGATGTCGATCGACCTCTCCACCGACAAATGCGCCTACGCCCCCGGCGACGCCGTCACGTTCACCGCCTCCCAGGCCCCCTACGGCGCCAAGGTGCGCTACCGCCACGGCCTCGATATCGTCGAGCAAGGCGAACTCACCTCCAAAACCTGGCAATGGACACCTCCCTCGACCGATTTTCAAGGCTACCTCGCTGAGGTGTACGCTACCGGCGCCGACGGCTCCGAGGTGATCCTCGGCACAATCGCCGTCGACGTATCCAGCGACTGGACGATGTACCCCCGTTACGGCTTCATAGCCACTTTCGACGACACCAAGCTCACCGACGGCGTTGTTGAAAGCGAAATGGACTACCTCAACCGCTGCCACATCAACGGCGTGCAGTTCCAGGATTGGCACTGGAAACATCACTGGCCCCTCGCCGGAACCCGCGACAACCCGATGGACGTCTACACCGACATCGCCAACCGCACAGTCTACGCCTCAGTCGTCAAAAAATACATTGACGAGCAGCACAAGCACGGCATGAAAGCCATGTTCTACAACCTTGCCTTCGGTGCCCTCGACGGGGCCGAAACCGACTACGACGAGGACAACTGGAGCGTAGAGGAAACCAAATACCTCTATATCGACAAAAATCACACCACCCGCGATTACCATGCCCTCCCCTCGGGGTGGAAAAGCAACATCTACCTCACCCAGCCCGGCAACTACTTCTGGATTGAGTGGATGAAGAAGCGCAACGACGACGTTTACTACAATTTCGACTTCGACGGTTACCAGATCGACCAGCTCGGCTACCGTGGCACCCGTTACGACTACTGGGGCGAGGAGGTCGACCTCCCCACCAATTACGTTACCTTCATCAACGGCATGAAGGAGAAACATCCCCAAAAACGCTTGGTGATGAACGCCGTAAGCTCCTACGGCGGCGACAAGATCGTGGCCACCGGCAAGGTCGACTTCGCCTATAACGAAACCTGGGACTCCGAGAAATATTTCCTCGACCTGCGCAACATCATCGGCAACAACGACGCCGCCAGCAACTACGGCGTGCGCACCGTCTTCGCCTCCTACCTCAATTACAATCGCGCCGACCGCGGCGACGGCTACATGAACACCCCCGGCGTGCTGCTCACCGACGCGGTCATGATCGCCATCGGTGGCAACCACCTCGAGCTGGGTGACCACATGCTCTCTCGCGAGTATTTCCCCGCTTCGCCCCTTAAGATGTCCGACGAATTACGCGAGGCCATGATCCGCTACTACGACTTCCAGACTGCCTACGAGCAACTCCTGCGCGGCTCCCTCTCCACCAAGGATGAGATTTGGGAAACAGTCACCTCCCTCGCCTCCGAGACCGACACCAAGGTCAACAACTGGCCTCCCCAAACGGGCGGTATCACCGTCTACGAGCGCGCCACATCCGAGGGCACGAAAATCTACCACCTGTTGAACTTCTCCACCGCCGACAACGTGGAATGGTGCGACACCGAGGCCGTGCGTCCCGAGCCGCGCGAGATGACCTCGCTACCCATACAGATTGCTTGCGGTGCGGGCGCCAAGAAAGTGTGGACTGCATCCCCCGACTACCTCGGCGGCGCTCCACAGGAATTGGCCTTCACCTCCACCAACGACGGCGTTTCCCTCACCGTCCCATCCCTTAAATATTTAACCATGATTGTAGTAGAATTTTAGCCATGAGATATACCCTCTTTACTCTTTCCCTGCTCGCCGCCCTGGGCGCTGTAGCCGCCAATAGCGTCGACCTCACCGACGCCATCACCTATCAGGCCGTAGAGGTTTCCCCCACGTCATTCAAGTGCTGCGAGGTGCTACCCGCGGGACAATACGCCGTCACCGCCACCGACGGCACCGAAACCCGCTACCTCGCCGTCGCCTCCAACGGCTCCTACACCTACGTCACCTCCCCTGCCGACGCCACATTCTTCCCCGTCACCACCGCCAACCCCTACCAGCAGGTGCTCATCGACACCTCAGCGGGCACGGTCGAGACACGCGACTTCACCCCTTGGACGCAAATGTACGTCGTGGGTAGCTTCAACGGCTGGGCCTTCACCCCGATGACATGTGAAAACTTGGATAATCAGGATTTTTCCTACACGGGTACCATCGCCACCACCCTCGGCACAGAATTGAAATTCATGGGCGCCGACTACTACTCCTCGGGCACCGACCCCAACGGCGTCCATCCCTTGACCGACCGCGAATCCCTCACCTCAGCCGCCCACATCGCCACCGGCACCTCCACCGACTACAAATGGGCCGTCCCCGCCACCGAATCCTATTCCATCACCGTCAACCCCTTCAAGCTCACAGCCTCGGTGTCGACCAACTCCTCCACCAACATCGGCACCCCCTTGACTGCCTCCGCCGATGAGGTAATCGCCGTCTACGACCTCATGGGACGCCCCGAGCCCCGCGACCTCGCCCTCCTCCCGGCCGGCCTCCACATCGTTGTCACCCCCTCCGGCACCACCAAGATCCTCCGCTAACCGTATAAGCGTCCGCGTCAGCCTAGGGGGGGACGGCCATATCAAGGGTCCCACAAGCGTTCGCCCACCCCTCTATTTCAACAAATCAGGCCTCAGCCTCCTTGTTCGCTCCACAGCCTGCTCATGCCTCCACGCGTCGATTTTCGCCTCATGCCCCGAGAGTAAAATCTCAGGCACCTCCCAACCCTTGTACACCGCCGGGCGAGTGTAGATCGGCGGCGCCAGCAGATTGTCCTGGAACGAATCGGTCAACGCGCTCTGCTCATCGCCGATCGCCCCCGGAATCAGCCTGACGATAGCGTCAGTGATGATCACCGCGGGCAACTCACCCCCCGTCAGCACATAGTCGCCAATGGATATCTCCTTGGTGATCAGGTGCTCCCGTATCCGTTGGTCAACCCCCTTATAATGCCCGCACAATATAATAATGTTGTCGAGCAGCGACATGCGGTTGGCCATCGGCTGCGTGAGGATCTCCCCGTCGGGCGACGTGAAAATCACCTCGTCATAGTCGCGCTCGGCCTTGAGGGCCGAAATCGCCCGGTCTACCGGCTCGATCTGCATCACCATGCCTGCCTCGCCCCCGAACGGGTAATCGTCCACCTTCCGGTGCTTGTTGGTGGTGTAGTCGCGCAGGTTGTGGACGTGGATTTCAGCCAACCCCTTGTCCTGGGCCCGCTTGAGAATCGAGCAGTTGAGGGGCGACTCCAGCATTTCGGGCAAAACGGAGATTATATCTATGCGCATATCGCGTTGATTTTTAGGTGAAAAGAAAAATTTTCCGCAAAATTACGAAATTTTTTCCTTATTGCGTGAACCTTTAAGTGCCCGCAATGTTTTATTAGTACATAGCAAAATTACTTTTTCCATTGCAAAAAATGTGATAATGATTGGTTTATTATCTTGGAGAGGAGATTCCGCGACGGCATTTCCTCTCTTTGATATTTGTATTAACGTTATTTAATAGAGAAAATTTGGCGGGGGAGGGGAAAGGCAGTACCTTTGCACTCACAAAACATCGCGGGGTGGAGCAGTGGTAGCTCGTTGGGCTCATAACCCAAAGGTCGCAGGTTCGAGTCCTGCCCCCGCCACCCAATCAGTCAGGCCGCTTTCCAGCGGCTTTTTTTTGTTTTGGGCCTTTTTTGGGGGGGGGGAGTGAAATCGAATGAAGGCGAGAGAAATCGAGAGAAATCGAGAGATGTCGAGAGATGTCGAGAGATGTCGAATGAAATCACCCGGGATATAAAAAATTTCCTCGGACCCCTTTCCATCAAGGAGCCCAAGGACTAAAGCCAAAAGGCATGATTTGTGATTCTAAAGATAGCTGTCTTATAGCAATTTCCAAGTGTAGAGATTATATCATACTTACATTTCCACCAAAATCGTGGGTCGCGCCTCACGGCGAGATCATTGATTCATGCCATACCTTAGTCCTATTGTAATCGGTAATTTTGCATCGGCGATTTCGGTAAATAAGAATTCGGCGAAATCG
>JAJPXC010000145.1 GCA_021205635.1 Bacteroidales bacterium
GGGCTTTAGAATGGCCTCTTTATTCCTTTAATTCTTTCCTCCTTTAAAGATTTAAGGATTTAATGCTTTAAATTACTGAAAGCTGAAAACTGAAAACTGAAAACTGAAAACTATAAACTATGAAATATCTAAAATTAATAGCTGCCGCCCTGGTGCTGCCCACAATGTGGGCATGCACCGAGGACAGCCCGATCACCAACCCTCCCGTGCAAGAGGAGGAACCGATTGTGATCAACCATGAAGGATTCGCCAAAGGTGCCGACGTGAGCTGGCTCACCGAGCTGGAATACGAGGGCTACACCTTCGCCAACGCCGACGGCGAGCAGATGGAGTGCATGCAACTGCTGCGTGACGAGTGTGGCGTCGACGCTATCCGCCTGCGTGTGTGGGTCAACCCCTCGGAAGGCTGGAACAACGCCGCCGACGTGGCCATCAAGGCTCGCCGCGCCAACCTCCTGGGCCTGCGCCTGATGATCGACTTCCATTTCTCTGACACCTGGGCCGATCCCGCCAACCAGACTATCCCCGCCGCATGGGCCGACATGACCCTCGACGAGGTGCTCGTGGCAATGACCGCGCATATCAACGACATGCTTGGCCGACTGAAAGCCATGGACATCGAGCCTGAATGGGTGCAAATCGGTAACGAGACCCGTACCGGCATGATGTGGCCCCTGGGCTCTACCAGCGACAACCCCGGCAACTTCACCAAGATGGTTAACGCCGGTTACGACGCCGTGAAGGCTATCTTCCCTGATTGCAAAGTGATCGTCCACATCGACTCGGGCGACCAGTGGTACCTCTACAGCCGCATTTTCGGCAACGAGCTCCGCAACTACGGCGCCAACTACGATATCATCGGTATCTCTCTGTACCCCGATCCCTCGTCGTGGGAAACCACTATCGACTCGGCCATCTCCAATATCAATCTTGCCAACACCACCTACGGCAAGCCCGTGATGGTAGTTGAGATCGGTATGGATTACACCGAGGGCGAGGCCTGCAAGGGCGCAATCCAGCGCTTGATCGACAATACCGATTCGTCAATCATGCAAGGCATCTTCTACTGGGAACCTGAGGCACCCAACGGCTACAACGGAGGCTACAAGAAAGGCTGCTTCGAGGACGGCGTCCCCACCTGCGCCCTTGACCCCTTCAAATCCCTCTAATTATAGTTTGTAGTAGATAGAAGTTAATCGTAGTAGATAGAAGTTAATAGTAGTTACAAGTTTTAAGAGGAAAATTCAATGGACCCCCAATTAGGCCCATCAACCCTCTACTAACTACTAAAAACTAAAAACTGAAAACTGAAAACTGAAAACTGAAAACTCGTATATGCGATTCAACACAACAATAACCCTATGGTTCCTTGCCCTGACCCTGGCCCCTGTGGCCGGGGCCATGCGGCAAGAAACGCTGCTTCGTCAGTGGAAATTCTCCCAGGATTCCACTCGCGTTGACCAGCCGGTGACCGTGCCGCACGATTGGGCTATTTACGGCCCGTTCAGTCGCGACAACGATCTCCAGGTAGTCGCCATCGAGCAGAACAAGGAGACCAAGGCTGAGGTAAAGACAGGCCGCACCGGTGGCTTGCCTTTCATCGGCAAAGGTTTCTACAAGACCACCTTCAACGTTGAGGACACCACGGGACGCTCGATCACTCTCGTGTTTGACGGCGTGATGAGCAACGCCCGCATCAAGGTCAACGGCAAGGAAGTGTGCTACTGGCCCTATGGCTACAACTCGTTCTATGTCACCCTCGACGGCGTGGCTGTGCCTGGGGAGAACACCGTGGAGGTGCGTGCCGAGAACATGGTGCGTCAATCACGTTGGTATCCCGGCGCGGGCATCTACCGCAACGTGCATCTGGTGGAGACCGACAAAGTGCATGTTCCCGTCTGGGGCACATATATCACCACCCCCGATGTCACTCCCGAGCAGGCTTGCGTGAAATTGATCACCAAGGTTGCCGGCACCACCAAGGGAGAGCACATCGACGTGGTAACCCGCATCCTCGACGCCGAGGGCAACGAGGTGACCCGTGGCGAAACCCAACTTGTGGCCCATGGCCAACCGCTCACCCAGAATTTCCTCGTCGAGTACCCCTCGTTGTGGTCTCCAGAATCCCCTACCCTCTACTCGGCCGTTACCACTCTTTCGGTCGACGGCAAGGAGGTGGATAGCTACACTACCCGTTTCGGCATCCGTAATCTTGAATACATCCCCCACAAGGGCTTCTTCCTCAACGGCCAGAAGCGCAAATTCAAAGGTGTGTGCAACCACCACGACCTTGGCCCCCTCGGCGCTGCCGTCAACCGCTCCGCCCTGCGCCACCAGCTGGAGTTGCTCAAGGACATGGGCTGCGACGCTATCCGCACGTCCCACAACATGCCCGCACCCGAATTGGTTGAGCTGTGCGACGAAATGGGCGTGATGCTGATGATCGAGCCGTTTGACGACTGGAGCGCATGGCCCAAATCGCCCAACGGTTACGGCCGCATCTTCAACGAGTGGGCCGCACGCGACATCACCAATATGGTGGAGCACTACCGCAACTCCCCGTCGGTGGTTATGTGGTCGATCGGCAACGAGGTGCCTTCGCAATGGAGTCCCGACGGCGTAGCTGAGCTGTCGATGCTTCAGGATCTCGTGCACCAGCTCGATCCCACCCGCCCCGTCACCTGCGGCATGGACCAAGTGGCCAAAGGCGCTGTGCTCGACAACGGTTTCGCGGCCGCTCTCGACATCCCTGGCTTCAACTACAAGCCCACATATTACGACCGCGCCTACCGCGAGCTTCCCCAAAAGCTTGTGCTTGGCTCCGAGACGGCCTCTACCGTTTCTTCACGTGGCGTTTACCACTTCCCCGTGGTTTTCCGCGGCCAGGAGAACGTCTACCATGAGGATCACCAATCCTCGTCCTACGACTGCGAGAACCAGTCGTGGAGCAACGTGCCCGATGACGATTTCGCTGCCGACGACGACAAGGAATTTGTAATCGGCCAATTCGTGTGGACCGGTTTCGATTATCTGGGCGAGCCTGGCCCCTACGACACCGACGCTTGGCCCAACCACTCGTCGATGTACGGAATCATCGACTTGGCGTCCATCCCCAAGGACCGCTTCTATCTGTATCGCTCCAAATGGAACACCGAGCAGCCTACCCTGCATATCCTGCCTCACTGGAACTGGAAAGGCCGCGAGGGGGAGGTAACACCTGTGCATGTGTACACATCGTATCTCGAGGCCGAGCTCTTTGTCAACGGCAAGAGCCAAGGCCGTCGCGTCAAGGATTCATCATCTCGATTTGACCGCTACCGCTTGCGCTGGAACGACGTTGTGTATGAGCCGGGCGAACTCAAAGTGGTTGCCTACGACGCTCAGGGCAATAAGGCCGACGAGCAGGTGATTCACACAGCTGGAAAGGCTCACCACCTGGTTGTGACCCCCTCGGCCAAGAGCATCCACGCCGATGGCGACGAGCTAGTGTACTTCACCGTGCAAGTGGCCGACAAGGACGGCAACCTATGCCCCACCGAGAGCCGCGAGGTGAAATTCAACGTCAAGGGAGAGGGTCATTTCTTGGCCACCGCCAATGGCGACCCCTGCTCGCTGCGCTCCTTCCAAGAGCCCAAAATGGACCTCTTCAGCGGTGCCGCCACAGCCATCGCCCAAGCAAGCGACCATTCTGGCGAACTGGTGTTCACCGCCTCGGCTCCGGGCCTAAAATCGGCTTCCGTCACAATAAATGTTGAATAATCCAAAGGAATTTATTACCTTTGCGGTTGAAAATTCATCACTAAAACGGATTAGAAATAACTTAAATCTTATGAATCTCCAAGAAACCATCACAAAGCGTTTTAAAGAAGTATTCGGAACCGATGGCACCCTCTACGCATCGGCTGGACGTATCAACCTCATAGGCGAGCACACCGACTACAACGGCGGTTTCGTGTTCCCCGGAGCCATCGACAAGGTGATCATGGCCGAAATCAAGCCCAACGGCACCGACAAGTGTCACGTCGTTTCCATCGATCAGAACCAGGAGGTGGAATTTGGCCTTAACGAAGCCGACGCTCCCAAGGAGATGTGGGCACGCTACATCTTCGGCGTGTGCCGCGAAACGATCAAGCGCGGCGGCAAGGTCGAGGGTTTCGACGCTGTCTTCGCCGGCAACGTTCCACTGGGCGCTGGCCTTAGCTCATCGGCAGCTCTCGAGTCCTGCTTCGCTTTCGCCTTGAACGACCTGTTCAACGACAACTCGATCGACAAATTCGAGCTCGCCCGCATCGGCCAATCGACCGAGCACAACTACTGCGGCGTCAACTGCGGCATCATGGACCAGTTCGCCTCGGTATTCGGCAAGAAGGATCACCTGATGCGCCTCGACTGCCGCTCGATGGAATATGAGTACTTCCCCTTCGACCCCAAGGGCTACAAGCTCGTCCTCGTGGATTCCGTTGTTAAGCACGAGCTGGTTGACTCCCCCTACAACAAGCGCCGCGAATCGTGCGAGCGCGTGGCCAAGCGCCTGGGCATGGAGACCCTGCGCGACGCCACCATGGAGGACTTGAACGCCATCAAGGGTGACATCACCGCCGAGGACTACCTGCGCGCCAAGTTCGTAATCGGCGAGAAGGACCGCGTGCTGGCCGTGTGCGACGCTCTTGAGAAAGGCGACTACGAGACCGTCGGAAAGAAAATGTATGAGACCCACGAGGGCCTGTCGAAGGACTACGAGGTGAGCTGCGAGGAATTGGACTTCCTCAACGACCTTGCCCGCCGTGAGGGCGTGACCGGCTCGCGCATCATGGGCGGCGGCTTCGGTGGCTGCACCATCAACTTGGTTGCCGACGACCGCTACGACCACTTCATCAAGACGGCCGTCAAGGAGTTCAACGACCGCTACGGCCACGAGCCCCGCATCTACGACGTGGTGATCAGCGACGGCGCACGACGGGTATAACCAACCCCCCGCAGCGGGGAATTACCATCCGGGTGCCATCCTCGCGGGGGCTTCTTTCCTCCTTTATTCCTTTAATCCTTTAAGGAGGAAAAGAGGAAAGGCTATGAACTAGAAACTAGAAACTAGAAACTAGAAACTTTCTCACAGTGAATCCTACTTTAATAACTCTTTACGCTAATAACGGCTCCTCGGTGACTCTGTCGTCGCTGGGAGCCGGTATTGTTTCCGTGCGCGTGCCCGATCGTGAAGGCAACCTCGACGAAGTGCTGCTGGGCTATCCCAACCCCAACGATTATCTCGCCGACGGCCCTTGCGCCGGAAAGGTGCCGGGACGCTACGCCAACCGTATCGCCCTTGGGCATTTCACAATCGACGGCCACGAGTACACCTTGGCAACCAACAACGGCCCCAACCACCTACATGGAGGCCCCACGGGCTTTCAGAATCGCATGTGGAGGGTTAAGCATCTCGACGACCATTCGGTAACCTTCGCCTACGACTCGGCTGACGGCGAGGAGGGCTACCCGGGCAACCTGCATGCCGAGGCCACCTACACATGGGACGGCCACGACCTGTCGCTACACCTTACCGCCACCACCGACACGGCTACCGTTGTCAACCTTACCAACCACGCCTACTGGAACCTCGATGGCGAAGGCTCAGGCACCGCGCTCCATCACAAGCTTCACCTCAACGCTTCCCGCTACCTCCCCACCAACCCCACGTTGATTCCCCTCGGACCAGCCGATGACGTGCACGGCACACCGATGGACTTCACTGTGGCCAAGGAGGTGGGACGTGACATCAACGAGGATTTCCCCGCCTTGAAGTACGGCAAGGGTTACGACAACTGCTGGCTGATCGACGATTGGGCCGCTGACGGCAAGCTGCGTCTCCACGCTGAGCTATGGGGAGCCAAATCAGGGCGCAAGCTGGAGGTTTTGTCCACCCAGCCCGCCGTGCAAGTTTACTCGGGCAACTGGCTCGAGGGATGTCCCAAAGGCCACTGCGGACGCTCCTACCACGACTATGAAGGCGTGGCCATCGAGTGCCAGGGCGTGCCCGACGCTCCCAACCAGCCACAATTCCCCTCGCAGCGCCTCAACCCCGGCGACACCTACTCCCACGACATCATCTTTAGGCTCTCGGCCGAATAGGAGGCCCCCATTCCTCCCCCCTGCGAGGGCTTTAGAATGGCCTCTTTATTCCTTTAATTCTTTCCTCCTTTAAAGATTTAATGATTTAATGCTTTAAATCACTGAAAACTGAAAACTAGAAACTAAAAACTAGAAACTAGAAACTCAATATGCAACCTACCTTATTTGTTCTTGCTGCCGGCATGGGATCCCGCTACGGCGGCCTCAAGCAGCTCGATCCACTCGGTCCCAACGGCGAAACCATCATGGACTACTCCATCTACGACGCCATTCAGGCCGGATTCGGCAAAATCGTTTTTGTGATCCGCCACGACTTTGAGCAGGATTTCCGCGACAAAGTATTGAAAAAATATGAGGGACACGTGCCCGTGGAGGTCGTGTTCCAATCCACCGACGCGCTCCCTGATGGCTACACCTGCCCCGCTGACCGTACAAAACCCTGGGGTACCAACCATGCCGTTTTGATGGGCAAAGACGCCATCAAGGAGCCGTTCGCGGTGATCAACGCCGACGACTTCTACGGCCGCGACGCGTTCCGGGTGATCGCCGAGGAGCTCAAGCGTCCTCACGACCGCAAGGGCGACTACTGCATGGTGGGCTTCCGCGTGGGCAACACCATGACCGAGAACGGCTCAGTGGCTCGCGGCGTGTGCGAGACCAAGGACGGCCAGTTGACCAAAGTGGTTGAGCGCACCGCCATCTCCTACGACCCCGAGCACCGCATCGTCTTTACCGACGAGAACGGCCAGGAGCAAGTTTTGGACCCCATGACCCCGGTATCGATGAACCTGTGGGGCTTTACCCCCGACTACTTCGACTTCTCGGAGCGCGAGTTCGTCAAATTCTTGGACAAGGACCTGAACACCCCCAAGGCCGAGTTCTTCATCCCCCTGTGCATCGACACGCTGATCAACTCAGGCGAGGCCACCGTGAAGGTGCTCGACACCGATTCCCGCTGGTTTGGCGTCACCTACGCGGCCGACCGCCCCGGCGTGGTAGAGAAATTCGCCGAGCTTCACGCCTCGGGCCTCTACCCCACCCCGCTGTTCTAACCCCGTCCTCACACAAGGCGCAACCTCCTCCCCGAGGCTGCGCCTTTTTGCATTTCCGACAGCCTAAACTGTACGGGTTAGTAGGCGAGGGAGTCGCGGCGGGCGGCGTCGAGGCGCAGGAAGACGAAGAGCAGAAGGGTGAAGCCCAGCAGCGAGGAGCCACCGTAGGAGAAGAACGGCAGGGGAATGCCAATCACCGGGCATATTCCTATCACCATGCCGATGTTGATGCAGAAGTGGAACAGCAAGATGCTCGCCAAGCAGTAGCCGTAGACGCGGGAGAAGGTGGTGGGTTGCCTTTCCGAGAGCCAAATCACTCGCAAGATGAGGATCACGAACAGGGCCATGACAGTCATCGTGCCCCAGAAGCCTTCCTCCTCGCCGATGGTGCAGAAGATGAAGTCGGTGTGCTGCTCGGGCACGTAAGAGAGCTTGGTCTGCGTGCCTTTGAGGAAGCCTTTGCCGAAGAATCCGCCTGAGCCGATGGCGATTTTCGATTGGTTGACGTTGTAGCCGGCGCCGCGCAGGTCCTGCTCGAGGCCGAGTGTCACCTTGATACGCATCTGCTGGTGGGGCTCAAGCACATTGTTGAACACATAGTTGACCGAGAACAGGAATGTGATCGACAGCACCACGGTGGCAATGGTGATCATCAGTTTCTGCATCGGCGCTCGCAGGAATTCCACCAAACAGTATACCGAAGCCACTCCAATCACGCCCAAGAAGAACCATGTGCCGGGAACCTCCACGCCGAACAGCTCGACGATGCAGGCTATCACGGCCGTACCCACAAACCATATCAGCACGTTGCGCGTCACCTCCAAGTTCTTGCAATAGATCAGCAACATCCCCAGCATGATCACCATGATGATGATAAACACGGCAAACTCTCCCGTGGGGATGCCCATGGTGATCCCCTCAGAGTATTTCACCGACACGACGAATATCACCACCGCGAACAGAGCCGCCAGCAGCGTCAATCCGCTCATTCCCTCGCGGTAAAGGACGAAGAACAGGGCCATGTAGGCCAGGGCCGAACCTGTCTCCTTCTGAGCCAAAATCAGCACTACGGGGAGAAAAATGATGCCCAAGGCGCGGGCATAGTTGGACGACTTGGCGTTGAGCGAGAAGCCGTAACCGCTGAACAGCTTGGCCAAGGCCAACGACGTGGCGAATTTGGCAAACTCGGCGGGCTGGATAGAGAACGACCCAAGCACAATCCACGATCGGGAGCCCTTGACATCGGGGGCTATGAATATCGTCACAATCAGCAAGCCGATCATAGCCACGTATATCGGGTAGGCGTAGGTGTCGTACATGCGGGCGTCGATCAGCATCACCACCAAGGCTACCACCAGGGCCACGCCAATCCAGTGGATCTGCTTGCCAGAGAAACCTTGGAAATCCCAGAACGAGGTGCCGTCAAACTCGTAGCTTGCGGCATAGATGCTCAAGGCACCCATCAACACGAGCACCAGGTAAAGAGCGATGGTGATCCAGTCGACCGACCGCCACGGGGATTGCTGCTTAGTGTTTCTTAACTCCACTGTAGATCTTGGTGTTGGAATTCAACATTCGTTCCTCTATATATTTGCGCGACGGGGAGATCTCGCCTTTGAGGTATTTCTCCATCACGAGCGAGCCGATGGGCACGCCGAACGTGGCACCGAATCCGGCGTTCTCCACATAGACGCACACTGCTATTTTCGGGTCCTGGTAGGGGGCGAAGCCTATGAACGCCGAGTGGTCCTTGCCGTGGGGATTCTGGGCTGTGCCGGTTTTGCCGCACACCTCGATGTCGGGCAGATTGGCCAAGCGGCAGGTGCCACCGGTGACGGCCATGCGCATGCCTTCGGCCACGTCGACGAAGTGCTGGTGGTCGATAGTGGGGATACGCTTCTTCAGCAAGTCGGGGGGCATAACGGTGTCCTCAATCTCCTTCACCACGTGGGGGGTGATGAACCAGCCGCGGTTGGCGATCGTTGCGCACAGGTTGGCGATCTGTAACGGCGTGGCCAAGATCTCGCCCTGGCCGATGGCGATAGAGATGATAGTGTTGGCACTCCAATGATTCTCGCCGTATATTTTGTTGTAAAATTTGGCATTGGGGATAAAGCCGCGTCCCTCGCTGGGAAGGTCGACGCCTAACTTGTATCCGTAACCGAGCGACACGAGGTGGTTTTTCCACACTTCAAAGGCGTTGGCGGCCGAACCGTACTTCGCTCGTTTGGTGTCGAGCATATTCTTCAGTCCCCAGCAGAAGAAGGCGTTGCACGAGGTCTGCAAGGCTGGTTTCAACGCCAATGGCGAGCCGTGGCCGTGGCAACCCACGCGCAAGCCGCCGTTGATGTAGCCGCGGTAGCAAGGGTATTGGGTGGTAAGGGTGATAATCCCCTCTTGGAGCAGGATGAGGCCTTGGCTGGGCTTGAAGGTTGAGCCAGGAGGATAGGCTCCCATCAGCGCGCGGTCAAAGAGTGGTTTCTCGGGGTCGGCCTGCAGCATGGCGTAGTTCTTGCCTCGCTGGCGACCCACGAGCAGGTTGGGGTCGTAGGTGGGTGAGGACACCATGGCGAGAATTTCTCCCGTTTGAGGCTCGATGGCTACAACAGCTCCTATCTTGTTAACCATCAGGCTTTCGGCATACTGCTGGAGGTTGATGTCGATGCTCAGCTTGAGGTTGCGACCCGAGATTGGGGCCACATCGTTGGCCCCGTCGTTGTAGCGTCCCTTAATTCGTCCATGAGCGTCGCGTATGAGGATTTCCACGCCCTTTACACCTCGCAGGTATTCCTCGTAACTCTTCTCGATGCCTTGGTCGCCTTTGTAGTCGCCTCGTTGGTAATAGGGGTCGCGCTCGATGTCGCGAGGACCCACCTCGCCGATGTTGCCCAGGATGTTGCCAGCCGACGTATGGTTGTATTGGCGAAGGATGCGCTGCTGGATAAAGAAGCCAGGGAAACGGTATAGCTTCTCTTGCAGGCGCCCGTACTCCTGTGCCGAAAGGTGGGAGATCAGTTTCTGGGGAGTGTAGGTGGAGTAGCCGGGGTTGAGGCGCTTGTCCTTCATGTCGTCGAAGCGCTTGAGCAGCTGCTCCTTGGTCAAGCCCAGGGTTTGACAAAATTCCAGCGTGTCGAGGTCCTTGACGTCGCGGGGGATCATCATCACGTCGTAGGCAGGCTGGTTGAACACGATCAGCTCGTCGTTGCGGTCGTAAATAAGCCCTCGGGAGGGGTACTGCGTCTTTTTGAGGAAGGCGTTGATGTCGGCAAACTCCTTGTAGCGGGAGTCGCCCAGCTGCAACTCGTAAAGGCGCACGGCAAATATGAAAGCGACCACGAGAAGGAATCCCGCGATCACATATTTACGTTTTTCCAGTCGATAGTCTTTTCGCATTTATCGGGGTGAGCGTCCGAGAGTTAGGCAGTCAATACCGAGGATTAACACGAAGGTGAGGGCCGACGAGGCGGCGACGCGAATCAGCCACCTCAGGGGGTTGAGCATCGACATCTGCTCGATCAGGAAGTACAAGGCGCAGTAGATCACTACCATTGTGATGAGGTACTTCATGAAGATACCCATTCCCAGGGAGCGTATCGACGGCTCGGGATTGGTCAAATCCTCCTCGCGCGGGAAATAGAGCCTCAACACGGGTTTGCGCAGGGTGCAGAAGATTGTGCAAGCCAGGGCGTTCATGCCTTGGGTGTCGGAGAAGATGTCGATAGTCAAGCCCATCAGGAACGCCAGGGTCATCGACCAGTTGGCGCCAAGGGTGACCGGCAGGCGGATTATGAAGTAGATGAACACCAACGGCAGGGCGACCCCGAAGAGGAACAGGTGGTTGAACACCACCACCTGAGCCAGCGCCAGGAGCACAAACAGGATCGCGAGGTTGAGTGCGGTTTTTGCCATCTTACTTCTTATTAGGTTAGGAGCCTAGTTGACTTCCGATTCTTCTTTGGGCAGGTTCTCGTTTTCCACCTGGATAATCTCGTCGAGCTGGGCGTTGGCGATGATACGCACGGTTGACAGCTGGGAGAAGTCGGTCAACAGCTTGACGCGCAGGGTGAAGAAGTTGTCGTTGCCCTCGCGGCTGCGGCCGATGACGGTGCCCACGGGGATTCCCTCGGGGAACACTGCCGAGAAGCCCGAGGTGACGATAGTGTCGCCAGGGAGGAACTTCGTGTGCTTGGGCAACTCCTCGAGGATAGCCTCCTCGTAGGTGCGACCATCCCACACGAGCGAGCCGAACGAGTCGCCACCCTTGACGCGGCACGACAGGCGGAAGTTGGGGTTCAACAGCGAGATAATACGCGAGCTGTGAGGGCCGGTGACGTTGACCACACCCACCACGCCGTTCTGGTCGACCACGCCCATTTCGGGCTTCACCCCGTCCTGCGCCCCCTTCTCTATGGTGATGTAGTTGTAGGGCTTGGAGATGGAGTTGTTGATCACGTGGGCGATGATGAACGAATAGGGATGTAAAGCCTCAGGCACAGTCATCGAATCGGCGTAAATCACCTCCTCATATTGGCGCAGCTGGTGGCGCAAGGCTATCACCTCGGCCTCGAGCGAGGCGTTGCGGCGTTGCAAGTCCTCGTTGATGTCGTGCAGGTGGAAGTAGGAGGTGACGGCGTTGGTCTGCTTATAAACTGCCGATGCCACAGCCCCCGCCGAGGTCATGTAGACATGATGGTGGTAGGGATTGCGGTCGAAAAGCAGCACCAGTGACAGTATCACGTAGAACGCGAACACTATCACCGAGCTAAAGCGCATTAAGAAGTTGAGCAGACTACGCATCGGCTGTTACAATCCTTTAACGATTTATACGGATTTAACGATTTAATGGTTTAATAATTTAAATCTTTATCCTCAAATCTTTAAGGAGCTTTATCGGATCAGGAAGGAGAAGTTCTGAATGTTCTTCAGAGCCACGCCTGTACCCTTTGCTACAGCCAGCAGAGGATCCTCGGCCACGTGGAACTGCACGCCGATCTTGTCGGTCAGGCGCTTGTCAAGGCCGCGAATCAGGGCACCACCACCGGCCAGCCAGATGCCGTTGCGCACGATGTCGGCGTAAAGCTCCGGCGGGGTGTCCTCCAAGGCCGACAGCACGGCAGCCTCGATCTTGGAGATCGATTTCTCGATGCAGTGGGCGATCTCCTGATAGGATACGGGCACCTCCATGGGCAGCGCTGTCATCTGGTTGGGGCCATGCACGATGAAGTCCTCCGGGGGATTATCAAGCTCGGTCAAGGCGGCGCCAACGTGGAACTTGATCTGCTCGGCGGTGCGCTCGCCTACCTTCACGTTGTGAGCGCGGCGCATATGGCTCTGGATGTCGTCGGTGAGGTCGTCACCGGCCACGGCGATCGATTTCTGGGTTACGATACCACCCAGCGAGATCACGGCGATCTCGGAGGTACCACCGCCGATATCGACGATCATGTTGCCTTCGGCAGCCTCAACGTCGAGGCCGATACCCAGGGCGGCCGCCATAGGCTCGTAGATCATATACACGTCACGGCCACCGGCGTGCTCCGAGGAGTCGCGCACGGCGCGTATCTCCACCTCGGTAGAGCCTGAGGGGATACCTACCACCATACGCAGCGACGGTGAGAACCAGCTCTTGGTGGATGCTTTCTTGACGAAACCGCGAATCATGAGCTCGGCGGCGTTGAAGTCGGCAATCACACCCTTGCGCAGTGGGCGAACGGTGTAGACGTTGGGATTTTCCTTGCCCTGCATCAAGTGGGCCTCCTTGCCCACGGCGATGAGCTTGTCGGTGCGGCGGTCGAGGGCCACGATCGAGGGCTCGTCAATCACGATCTTGCCGTTGTGGATGATGATCGTGTTGGCGGTGCCAAGGTCGATGGCTATTTCTTTTGTTAATGAGAATAGACGCATTATTTGGTTTTTGGTTTTTGGTTTTCAGTTTTTGGGATCGACTGAAATCGAGTAAAATCGAAGGGAATCGAAGGGTATCGACTGATATCGAGGGGAATCGAGGGGAGTCGAAGCCGTTAATGGAAATTAGTGCTTGAAGTGGCGGATGCCGGTTTTTACCATTGCCACGCCGTTGGCGTCGCAATAGTCGATGGATTCTTGGTCGCGCACCGAGCCGCCGGGTTGTATTACAGCGGTCACGCCCTCCTTGTGGGCAATCTCCACGCAGTCGCCGAAGGGGAAGAAAGCGTCGGAGGCCATAACGGCGCCCTTGAGGTCGAAGCCGAATGAGTGGGCCTTTTCGATAGCGTGCTTAAGAGCATCGACGCGGGAGGTCTGGCCAACGCCCGAGGCAATCAGCTGGCCGCCGCGAGCGAGCACGATGGCGTTGCTCTTGGATTGCTTCACGATCTTGTTGGCGAACAGCAGGTCGGCAACCTGCTGCTCGGTGGGCACGGCCTTGGTCATGGGGGTGAGGTCGGCGGGTGTCTCCACGCGCAAGTCGCGGTCCTGGATCAGGGCGCCGTTAAGCACGGTGCGCACCTGTTTCTTGGAGGTGTTGGGCTGCTTCTGCACGAGGATTATGCGGTTCTTTTTCTGTTTCAGGATTTCGAGGGTCTCCGGGGTGTAGGAGGGAGCGATAATCACCTCGAAGAAGATCTTGTTGATCTCCTCGGCTGCCGGGGCGTCGATCTCGCGGTTGGCGATCAACACGCCACCAAACGCCGATACAGGATCGCCAGCCAAGGCGTCCTTCCAAGCCTCAACCATTGTGGGGCGGGAAGCCAGGCCACAAGCGTTGTTGTGCTTGAGGATAGCGAACGTAGGCTCCTCAAACTCGCCAATCAGCGACACGGCGGCGTCGATGTCCAGCAAGTTGTTGTAGGAGATTTCCTTGCCGTGGAGCTGGTCGAACATAGCGTTCAAGTCGCCGGCGAACACGCCCTTCTGATGGGGGTTCTCGCCGTAACGCATGGGCTTGGAGCCGTCGATTGCCAAGCGTAGGGCCGAGGGGACAGCCTCGTCCTCGAGGGAGTCAAAGTAGTTGAAAATGTGGCTGTCGTAACCCGAGGATACCTTGAAGGCTTCCTTGGCCAGCCAGCGGCGTTGTTCCTCGGTGGTGGCGGCGCCTTGCACCTTGATCATCTCGAGGAAGGGAAGATATTGGGCCTTGGAGGCCACGATGGCCACGTCGGCGTAGTTCTTGGCGGCCGCGCGGATAAGCGAGATACCGCCAATGTCGATTTTCTCAATGATGTCGGCGTGGGATGCGCCGGAGGCGACTGTTGCCTCGAAGGGGTAGAGGTCGACGATCACGAGGTCGATCTCGGGGATTTCGTATTGGGCGATTTGCTCACGGTCGCCGTCGTTGTCGCGACGATTGAGGATGCCGCCAAACACTTTGGGGTGCAATGTCTTGACGCGACCTCCCAGGATTGAGGGGTAACCCGTAAGATCCTCAACTGCCTCGCAGGGGATGCCCAACGATTCGATAAAAGCTTGTGTGCCACCAGTGGAGAGGAATTTCACGCCGTCGGCAGCGAGCGTGCGGATGATTTCGTCGAGGCCAGCGTCCTTGTGGAACACCGAGACGAGTGCTGTCTTAATCTTTTTGGGTTGCGCCATAAACAATCTTTTATGATAAATGATTCTGTAAGTTGCGTAAATTGTAAAACTTGACCGCGAATTTACAAAATTTCCCCCATACCTTAATTAAATCCCTAAAATTAATTATCGTCTCAGCACGGCTCTTTCATTTAAAATCTTTTGCTTGGACAAGGATCACTGCGTATTTTA
>JAJPXC010000035.1 GCA_021205635.1 Bacteroidales bacterium
GGCGCTTAATGGGTTCTGACCCCCATTTCATGCACAATTTTGTCTCTTAAGCCAGAAATATCGATGCTCCAGGTCTCGGTCGTAGTTGTAAAAGTTCTGGCCAAGGTGCCAGTCGCTGGTGTGGAGGATTTTCATGGGGAGGGGAAAAGGGGTAAAGAGGGCTATTAAGGGAGGAAAGGATTAAAGGAGGAAAGAGGGGAGGCTTACGCAAAGGATTAAGGGAGAAGGGTAAAGGTAAAAGCTATGCGTGGTAGGTGGAGATGTGGCGGTCCTTCTTTTCGTCGAAAATTTCATCGATTACGTAGAAGATGCCGGTCTCCTCGACGTCGCCAAACTCGTCGTTGATGGCGGTGCCGAACAGTCGCATTGTGGGCGAGAGGCTCATGTAGGCGTTGACCAGCGGGGGAATGTTGTAGCCGTAGGAGCGGATGGTCTGGTTGAGGATGCGGTAGTCGTCCTTGAATGTTTCGCCGTTGAATACGTCCTTGTATCGTTGCCAGTTGACACCTTCCAAGGGATGGATAGGACGCACAAGATGGTCAGGGTCGGGGAAGTGCTTGTTGAGGAAAGCCAGCAGCATGTCGCGGCACTCGCGATGGTAGCTCGGGTACATGGTCATCTTGCCGAAGAGGTACTTGATTTCGGGGTAGACGACGGTCAAAGCGCCCAGGCCGTCCCAGAGGTTGTCGAGGGCGTAAATTGCTTTGACACCGGCGCGGGTGGATTGGTATTCGACTCTCACGAATGAGCGTCCCAGCTCGATAGTATAAGGTAGGTAATCCTTCAGGAACTCGTCGGAGAACTGAAACATGTGGGATGTGGCGATGCGGGGAATTCCGTTCTCAATCTTGATGTCGCCACCGGGGATGAAACGGTAGCCTCCGAGGATAAGCTCGGCGTCGGGGTCCCATACGAGCAGTTGCTTGCAAGGAGGGTTCATAGTGTCGAACTGATCAATATCGCAGTCCTTGCCGGTACCACCGCCGGAAGCGCGGAAAGCGATTTCGCGGAGGCGTCCAATCTCGCGCATGGTATTGGGGGCGCAGTGGGCGTCAACTACATAGATAAGGTTTCCCGCCTTGTTGGTGGGACGCAACAGCCGCTCGGGCGTGAGTTCGCTTTTGATCAGGTCGAGGTCGACCGCAGGGATTATCTCTTGCACTTTGGTTGTCAACTTTTGGGTTATGGGCGTAGGCTATAGACGAGGGCACGGAGGTTGTCGGCCGTGTCTTGTGCTTTTGCGCCTCCTAAAAGGTCGTGGGCAGGGATGGCTTTGCCAAAAGTGATAGAGAAGCTGCTTTGCTTGCAACGGAACACCTCCCGTGGGAGATAAATCATCTCTATGTTGAACTTTAAGCCTAGTCGCTCTCTGCGCCGTGCAAAATTATAAAAAAATGGCGTATTTTCCCCATCAAAAAAACAAGGGACGACGGTTCGGCCTGTTTCTTTGCATTTATTAACGAATGTTTTTTGCCATTTGAGGTCGGCGATACCACCGTCCGGGCTTCGTCGGGACACAAGGCCTGAGGGGAAATACAGCACTGGACGGTCGCTTTTGAGGGCTTGCACCATAGCCTCGACAGCTTGTCGGCTCTGTCGGCCATGCTTGTTGACGGGGACGAACACAGGGCGCAACGGCTCAACGGCCATTAACAGGTCGTTGACCACAAAGAGAGGTTCCACACCGTAATGATCGGCGACGGCCATTATCAGGGCCATTCCGTCTAGTCCACCCAGGGGGTGATTGGATACGATCATCACCTGCTTGTCGGCACGGTCGGGGAGTTGTCCACGGATTTCGAGGTTAATTCCGAGGTGATCAAGGACGCCACGGCAGAATTCCGAGCCTTCCTTGCCGGCGTTCACACGGAGCATCTCGTTGAGCTGGTCCTGGCAAATTGTTCGCTCAAGCCATCGGATGAGCCACTTTGGAATCCAGCGACGATATTTTCGGGGCACGCGCTCCTCGATCACCTTTTCCACGTCGATACGCATGGGCATAGGCTGGTGGGTGATCCCTTTAGCGGGGATTGCCTGGGATGATTGGCCGAGGGAGGCCGTTGCTTGGGATGTGCTTGAGTAGCTCATAAATTTAGCGCGAAGTTAATGATTTTCGCGGGATAGGCGGCTAGGTTTGGGTAAATTGTTGTAACTTTGCCGTATTGTTTCCGTGCCCAGCCGAAATGTTTCCAAGCAAGAGAATATTCTGGATAGCGCAAGTGTTGGCCCTCGCGATTGTGGTGGCCGCGCTTTTTGTGTTTCCTGGGGCGCAGTGGTGGAGCACGGCCTTGGCCTTCTGCGGAGCGTGGGGATTGGTGGCACTTGCCTATCGGTTGTTGCCATGCAATAATGCTGGTGGATGGTGGACATTGTTGATTGTCACCACTTTAACGGCTGTGGGGACGATTATTAACATTTGGGGGTGGACTACGGCAGTTGGCCGAACGACCGCCGATCCTCTGTTCACTAATTGGGACATGCTGCGTTATTGGGAGGAGGCGCAATGGTGGAACGGCTCGGGGCAAGAGGTTGTGTACGCGCAAACGGGCTATGGGGGTATCATCTGGATGTTATGGTGCCTGACAGGCGGAGTGTCGGTGGTGCCGACAATGGTGCTTAATACGCTTGTGTCGGTGCTGTCAATCATAGTGGCGGCCAAGGTGTCGGTAGTGGCACTCGACCAGTTTACACCGTGGACGCGTGCCAAGGTGCACACATGGGCTATGGCAATCATTTCGCTGACAGCCTATTACTCGGTCAATGGCACTGTGCTTCTGAAGGAAAGTTGGATATTCTTGGGAATGGCGATGGCCGTGTGGGCGTTTCTGGCTTTGCGTCAAGGGGAGAACAAGCGTTTACCGCTATGGGGAATAGTGGGCGCAGTGGCTATTCTTTCGGTTGTGCGTCCCGGTTGGATATTGGTGCTTGTTTTGGGGGCTGTATGCATGATCCCCTGGGGTGTGTTCAAAAAATTGCTACCGGTGCTGTTGGCGTTGGTGGTGGTGGCCGTGGCGTTCGACCTGACGGTAAGGGAAAAGTCGTGGTTCTATGTAATGGCCAATCCGTTCATCCATAACGAAACGGCATTTGCTTTCAATACCCTGGGTAGGGAGAAATACGAGCAATTCTTAATCACGCTGGGCTACTTCAGCGAGCCGATATTTTATAGGATGTTGTTCCTCCCGTTGACCTTGGGGGTGCAATATCTGTCGCCGTTCCCCTACAATTTCAGCTATGTAGCCGACATGGCGGTGACGATGCCGCTGATGAAACTTAGCTATATGTGGTATCTCACAGGTGGTGTTGTGATCTTTTATCTGTTCAGGGCCGTAAGGCAAGGTCCCAAGACCGTGAACAGGTTGCTGTTGTGGGCTATCTTGGTATACGTTGGGCTGGCGTTCTTCACCGGGGGCACACAAGCTCGCTACACTGTGCCGTTGCTATGCCTGGTGATTCCAGCCGCTCTCTATGTGCTGTCACATCGACGTTATTACACGGCCTTGCGCCGCTGGGCGATAGCCTATGTGGCGCTGGTTGCTGTGGCTCTTGCGGCGGCTTATCATATCCAACACTCCAATATCTTAATGTAATGCGCTTCTCGATCATCACAGCAACCCGCAACCGAGCCTCGCTCCTACAGGCCACCTTGGACAGTGTACTCGCCCAGCGCGACGTGGACATAGAACTTGTAATCGTGGACGGCAACTCCTCGGACAATCCCCTGGAGGTCGTCCGTACCATCGCTGAGGCCAATCCCTCGCGGGTAAAGTGGATATCGGCGCCCGACAATGGTGTGTATCAGGCTCTTAATCGGGGCTTGACGCTAGCCACGGGTGACGTGATAGGGATCCTGCATGCGGGTGATCTCTATTCCAGCGAGGACATCCTAAGCCAGGTGCAACAAGCATTTGAGTCGACTGGGGCGCCTTTCGTCTACGGTGATATCCATTTCACCAACCGTCAGACGGGACGCGTGACGCGCCTTTATCGCTCAGATCGCTTTACTCCCGATTTGCTTCAAATCGGGTTCTGTCCTCCTCATCCGTCGCTGTACCTAACCCGAGAAACGGTAGGGAAGGTGGGGCTGTACAACGAAAATTACATTATCGCGGGCGACTTCGACTATTTCGTGCGCATGGCGGGGCGCCTGGGGTTGAAAGGGCAGTATCTGCCGGTGGATATGGTGGATATGGCCACTGGCGGACTCTCCGCCACGCTGAAAGCCCGCTTGATCACCAACAACTTGGAGAAACTGCGAGCCCTTCGCTCCAACGGTTATCGCGTGTGGCCGTGGACGCTGTTGCGACGCTACTTTTACAACTACCAAAAGCATTGAACAACATATGTTTATCTCCTCCATAAAAACCATTGGCAAAACACTGTTGCAATCCCGCCACCGAGCCCGAGTAAAGGCAGAGGCTAAGGGCGACACGATTATAGTGTTGGGAAATGGGCCCTCGTTGCGGCAAACGATTGACAACCATTTGGATAAGCTGAAGTCAACCCCTTGCCTTGCGGTCAATTTTGCGGCTTTGGCCGAGGATTTCATTGACATCAAGCCGCGCTACTATGTGTTGGCCGATCCACATTTCTTTTCCTCCAACGAGCGAGTTAAGCAATTGATTGACAGGTTAAAAAATGTGGATTGGAAGATGACGTTGTTCGTGCCGGCCACGTCGAAACATGTGCCCGATTTCAGTGGAACCAGGGTGAAGGTTGAGCGCTTCAACGCCGTGGGAGTGGATGCGTGGCCGTGGTTGGAGAAGGCTCTGATGGGACGACGGTTGGCGATGCCACGACCCCGCAACGTGTTGATACCGTCGATCATGATCGCCTTATGGCTTGGATACAAGAAGGTGCTGGTGGCTGGCGCCGACCACTCGTGGATGCAGTCGATATGGGTGAACGAGCGCAACGAGGTGGTTTCGGTTCAGCCTCATTTCTACAAGGAGCCGGAGGGTGAGCAGAAACGAGTCGATTCGGAGTATCGCGGATATCGGTTGCATGAGATCGTCCACTCCTTTTACGTGGCCTTCCGAGCCTACCATCAAATCGCCCGATTCGCCAAGGCGATTGGAAGCGAGGTAATCAACGTTACTCCAGGTAGTTACATTGACGCATTTCCCCGTTCTGAGCTATGACATCACAGGATAAATTACACGCCGACGCCATTGCGTTGCGCCAATTGCTAGAGTCGACCCATGGCGCCGAGGACGAGATCCAGGCCTTGGAGTTGCGTAGCCCGTTGTCGCTGTGGATGTTACAGTCGTTTGACCTGCCCGCGGCTGTAAACGACAAGGCACAGCTTTACCCGTATACCCGCGCCGATCTGTGGGCTAAGACGTTGATGGTGTCGTTTCCGGGAATCCACTCTCAGGCCTATCCTCCGCTGGCTCGGCGTCCTATCCCGGCCGACTCGCACGATAAGGTGCACGTGTTGATATGCGGATTTGACCAGCAAGCCGAGGCGCTCGCCCTGCATGCCGCCCTGATAGCGCATTACCCCAACTATCGCAGCACCGACGAGCGCCCGATACGCTCTCGTATCACTATCATTGACCGTGACCTGAGCGACCGTCGGGACAGCTTCATTGCTCGATATAAACCACTGTTTGACAACTCCTTATACCGCATAATTGACGTTGAGAAGGGTAAAGAGGAGGTGCATCGTCCCCAATATGAGGGCCGCAGACTTGATTTTGTGGACGTCGAATGGGAATTTGTCACGGCTAATACTCATAATCCCTTGGTAATGGAGCGGTTGGAGCGTTGGGCGACGGATCCTAATCGCCAATTGACCGTCTATATCTCCCATGGCGACGACGAGCGGAATCTTGCCGAGGCCACATCCCTCCCTGCTGAGGTGTATACACGTCAAATCCCTGTGTTGCCTCGCCTTAGCTATAGCCAAGTGGCTGAGCCACTAAGCCGTAGCGCAAAGTACATGAACGTGCGGCCATTCGGCATGGAGGACACGAAATTGGATGTGTGGAAATCGCTGATACAGCTAGCCAAGATGCTCAACTACTTCTACCAGTGCAGTTTCTCGGACAAGGGAATACCCACATCGTTGCCGCAGAAACAAGTGGAGGAGGCTTGGCAACGCGAGCGGTCCTTCAAAAACCGATTCTCGTGCGTGTACAATGTGATGACCATAGCCTCCAAGTTGCAGGCAATAGGTCATGACACCACGAGTCCTGACACCTTCTACGCCCTCACCAAGGAGGAGATTTCCACGCTTGCGCGAGTGGAACACAACCGCTGGAGCGTGGAGCGACTTATCTCGGGCTCACGTCCATGCACCGACAGCGAGCGCGAGGAGATACTTGCCGATATCACCCGCAAGCGGTGGTATAAGAAAAACCGCGACGTGCATTTCGACCTCTGCGCATTCGAGGAGTTACGCCCCGATGAGACAGGCAAGAATTCCCAAGTTTACGATTACGACCTCACTACCTGTATACCTCTTATGGTACAGGCGTTTAATGATCTCAACCGTGGAAAGTAACTCGATTGCATACTACACCCTGCGCTATCAGGAGGCCGACCGTCGTCACCGCGCCGGCGAGCGGGTGGCCACCTCGGCCGATACGTTCCGCATTGGCCAACAAGAGGATTGCGACGCGCGCCTGGACAACCCAACTGACCTGGCGGACGAGACGTTTGCCGTGATCGCGCGTGACGGTGAAGGCTGGGTGTTGATCCCCATGAGCGACTTTGTGGATACCCGGGTGAACGGCACGAAGGTGGAGCTGGCGCAGGGGCTGAGCAACGGTGATCGCATCTCGTTCAGCGAGGGGCGCCAGGAGCTTGTGTTCAACGTCCACCATGACCACCGCTATGACCCGTCGAAGGGCAATGTGAGGATTCCGGCGTCGATGTCGATGAGAGTGATAGCCGCGCTGGTGTTGTTGCCCATCATCTTGTTTGGGGTGCTGGGTTGGATATTCTATCGCAACTCATCGGCCGATGAGGAGAGGACGCGATTGCTTGACGAGGCTTCCAAATCGGTGGTGCAAATCAGCGTGGATTCGGTCTACTATTGCTGTATCGTGGGTAACGACACCACCGTGCTCGATGCCTATTCCTATATCGTGAGCGAGAAGCGCGCTATCAGCGGCACAGCGTTTCTCACAACCGACAGCCTGCTGGTAACGGCCCGTCACTGCGTCGAGCCGTGGCTCAACACTGCCGAGGCAGTTGGGGGAAGCGTCGACAGTATTGAGTCGTTACCGGTGATATGGGCCATCCAAGCCGAGACTTACAACCAAACGCATGAGTGCGACACCACGTATCGCGTGTTTGCATTATGCGAACTGTTCCGTGGAGAGAAGGGTACTGAGCCATGGGGGCCAAAGATCGGGTCGTGGCAGATGTGCTACGATTCATCGCGTGACGATATCGTGGATCTGGGCACATTCACTGAGGATCGCTACTGGCGCTCAATCACTCGCCATAACGCGCGCACCGACATGATGCTCGACGACATCGCGTGCTGTCGTGTAGGGGAGGCGGGGACTATCGCATTGGCCTTACCCGAGGAATTACCGCGACTACTCCCCATAGGAGCGGAAATCTATTTCATGGGTTACCCCGACTACAACATCACCGGCTTTGAAATCAAGGAGGGGAGAGTAAGGTTGCCTTACAACGAGGGGGACGTAATCGCCCATGACGGTGGCCTGTATCACGGTTACTCGGGAGGGCCTACGCTGGTGGTCGATGGCGACGAAGTGAAGGCCGTAGGCGTGATCTCGGTGACCGACAACACGGGGGGCAACCGCATGTATTCAGTGCCTGTTTCCGAGTTACCCGCATTAAAGAAAGGAGGTGAGCAATGACCGTCAACGCCTTGGCCGGCTATATGCGCGAGCGCCACTTGTGGCAGCTGTTGCGCGACATCGCGGCAATCCAATCCCGTAGCATGATCACTCCCGAGGCAATCCAATGGGACGGCTCACGGTTTGGACTCTTGGAGGGGCAATCGGTGAACAAGATTGTGGCTTTCTTGCCGCCGGAGAATAACGATTACGGCCAGTTGGACGAGGCCAATCGGGTGTGGATGCTCGGGGCTACGGTATTCTACCTGTTCATGGGTTGCTACGTGTTTAATGGGCGTGGAGGGGCCGTGCAGAGGGGCAAGACGCCCGTGCCGTATATGCGGCAATCGATGCCTGAGTTGAGCACGCTAGTGTGCCAAATGTTGTCGTTTTGTCCACAGGCGCGACCCACAATGGAGCATGTGACAAAGGTAGCCCAGGAGAATCTCCAACGTCTTGACGCATACAAGCCACAACGACCTTGTAAAACGCTTTGCTCCAATGTGCTAACCACCCAACTCGACTTTTGGAACGATGAATTTTAGACTTCTCCTAATTGGCCTTGCGCTGTGTGGCCTGCCTGTGATGGCACAACAGCCCGCGATGGATTCCAACCTAAAGGCGCTTGTGGATATTGTCGTGTCCCTTCGGGCTAGCGACCAAGGCGCATATAACCGAGCCCAATCCAAGCTGTCGACCTACACTTTCTGGACGCCAATGAACGAGACAGGGCGCGTGCAAGCCACCGAATGTCTTCCGAGCGACAAGGTGCCGGGCTTCAAGTTAAATCGCATGCTTGCCAGGATAGAGACCGATCGCGTGCATGTCACATCGCATGGCGACATGCTCAACGGAGAGGACCAGCGTTTCGATTATTCCCTCTTTGAGCGCTCGATAAAAGCTGGTAAATCAGTGACTTATACGCTGAAAGGGCGAGAGGGGAAGCAAGCTTTCGTCATTGTGGCCTATAATCCTAAGGCGGCTATTTCGGTGACTGTGGACGGGAAAAGCTATAAGCCTGAAAATGGGGTAATAACGTTTCCGGCAGGGTCCAAGGATTTGAGGAGGGATCAGTCGATATCCTTTACTGTCACAAGCCAATCCCCGGATAATCAGTCGTTTGTAATCCTCAACCACAATACGCGCAACAAATGATACGGTTGGCGGTCATATTGCTTATATCGTTGCTGGCTCCCAAGGCTTTAGCTGATTCGGCCAACTTGCGCGCGGAGATGCAACGCCTGGTGTCGAAGGGGAATGCAGAATACGACCGCAGCAATCGCCGAGGAATTACCCTCTATGCTGATTCTCTGCGTAATCTCTTGGTGGCTAATGAAATATGCGGAAATGATTCTGTAGAATTTTGGGGCCATTGGAATAAATTGGTGGGGGATTGGTATTATGAGAACGGGAATTTCGAGGTGGAGTCGTTCCCCGTTTCAGAGCGGTATTTCATGGCATCGCTCGGTCTCTTTGATGGGGCTTCGTTTTTACAAGGGTCTCTGACGGCTTCGCCAGTGATTCACCGGGAGTTGGCTCAACTTTATTACCGTCTGGGTGAATATTCCAAAGCATTGGAGCACACCGAGTTGGCACTGAATGCTTACCAACAAGCCTATGAGCTACAAGAATTTGACGACACCTATAACGTGGACCTGTACACGACCTATCTCGACTTGCAAGCCCAATTGGCTATGTGTCACGCTCGTACGGGATTGGTGGAAAAGGCGTTAGAAGAGATAAACGCACTCATTGACGCATTTCCCAAGGGATCGGAACGTTACTTGGAAACGTTACGCAAAAAAGCCAAAATCGTGATGCTGTCAGGGGCGGGTGATTGCAAGGTGCAAGCGTTGCCACTTTATCGTGAGTACCTGAATTTCAAGCAGAAAGACGCAATTGACGGGCTTGCGGGCATGACCCGGGTTGAGCGCGAGGATTACTGGATGAGAGTGCGGCCGTTTGTCGCTGATTGCTACCTATTGGAGGAGGTCGATCCGGGGTTCTTGTACGACGTGACCATGTTTGCCAAGGGCTTGCTGCTTCAGCTTTCGCAAATGTCACAGCAACAAGCTGTTAACACGCTGAAATATTCATGGCGGCAGGTGCAGCAACGCCTGCGCAAGGATGCTTGCGCAATTGAATTTGTACAGTATGCAATGGCCGATGGTAGCCAGCATTTGGGAGCGCTAGTTTTGGGTAAAACCGGTGCGCCTAAGTGGGTTTATATCAGTGCGGCCGATTCGTTGTCAAATCGCAAGGTGGAGGGGCAGCCACTGGCCAAGCGGTTGCAATCCACCTCGGGCGTCTATCATACCCCGATTTACGCTGATTCACTGCTGGCATCCACAATATGGAATGCACAGATGGTCAAGGCGATAGGTGACGCAAAGCGGGTGTATTTTGCTCCCGACGGCATGCTCCACCAGCTAGCTATCGAATACTTCACTCCCGAGGCGATTGCGGAAAAGGAACTTTACCGACTCACCTCTACCCGCCGCTTGCTCCAACCCGCATCCACTCCCCGTGGAGCCGCCCTCCTAGCTGGAGGGGTAAATTACGACCAATCCGCGGAAGAAACCTCATCGTCCATCAACGACGCGCAGGCCTACGACTATTTGCATAAACTTAACGCCAAATTCACTTATCTTCCTGGCACACAGCAAGAATGTGACTCGGTGGTTGTGGCTCGTCACTGCGCTCAGGACATAGTTTTGAATGGAAGTGATGTAACTGAGGAGGCGTTCCGCTCGCTATGTGGACAATATCCGTTGGTGGCTATCTCCACACATGGCTATTTCGCGGCACCAACTGCGCCTATGGGCACCGATATCAAGCCCTGCTACAGTGACGAAAGCCTCTCGCAAAGCGTAATCGCTCTTGCGGGAGTGAATAAAAGCTTGAATGACAACACATTCGAGGCTGTTAATCCCGATGGGCTTTTATCGGCCAAGGAGTTGTCGGAGATCGACATGTCGGGGGTGGATTTGGCGATCCTTTCAGCTTGTCAGACCGGTTTGGGTCACGTCACCGCCGATGGAGTATACGGAATGCAACGTGGGCTGAAAAACGCTGGAGTAGGGGCTATGGTGCTGAGCCTGTGGAACGTTGACGATGAGGCTACGGCCCGGTTGATGAGCGAATTTCACAAGAATCTAGCCTCGGGGATGACGACCCATGACGCTTTCGTCGCCGCCCGTAAGGAGATACCAAAAATCACCAAGACGATAAGGCGAAAAAGCTACGGGACCGATCGCCTGCGCGGTGACAATATCATTCATCCCTTTGACGAGCCACAATATACCCACGCATTCATTCTTATCGACGCAATTGAATAATCATAAATCATAATACGTTATGAACAAGCTACTTACCACAATTCTTGGTCTAGCCATCGCTACCGTGCCCACAATGGCACAAGGTCCCTCAGGCCAACCCGCCGGGGCGATGGGGGGCAAAGACGGGCAACAACCGGTGTCGTATGAGCGCAAATTCGACATTTTGCTCCAAAATGAGACCAACGTTGACTCAATCGTAGAGAACAACCGACGTATCAAAAATTTGGAGGAGAGCAACCGGGCTTTGCAGGCCAAAGACCGTGCAGGACTGCTCGGCTCGTCGCTACAAACCGCCTATGGCTCGGCTTTGCTCACATCCACGGTCAATTCCACGTCCAACCTCTTGAGTTACGCCGTGTCAGCCCTGATCAACGCCACGAAAAGCAAGCAAAACGAGTGGTACCAAGCTGCTCTGCAACAGTGCCGCTTCGAGCGTAACCTGAAATCGGAAACAAAAACCGACGACTTCTACGCTTTGCCTTCGCAGAACGGCCCGATGGATCCCCAGGATATGAAGTTCAAGGGCTTCGGATTGCGTTACTACCTGGAGGAGAAGGGGAATCCCGAGCACGGCCAACCGATTTTCAAGATGTTCTGCCGGGTGAAAACCGACGAGGAGGGCATCCGCAGCATTGTCGACCACGGGAAATTCTTGGTGGAATTGGAGGAGTTGAGTTTTACCCCCAAGTATTGCGGATTGCCTTACGACTCTTGCTCACGGGCCCTAAAAGTTTTTGACTTCGATAAACGTAAGGACTTGACTTTCACTATCACGGCGAAAATCTATTCCTCGTGGTTTAACGAGGTTGCAACGTACACCGACGACCAGTTGCTTGGGCAATTCACAGTCACTACCAAAATCGAAAAGGATATGCTCAACCCGGCCGACTCCACTTTCACTTACGACCCTACCAATCCCAAGCATCAGCAATGGGTAACGCTCACGGGCGATTGCTTCATGGTGCCCCGATCATATACTGGCACGCTCGACGCCAAGAACCCATCGCCCACATGGGGAACGGGGCAGTACCGTGTGGAGATGAACCTTGTGGCCTCCTGCGCTATCAACGACAGTTACTACACCGTCAAGGAATTAGGCAACGCCAAAACCCAAGCCCAGTCCGCGCTGCCCGGCAAAACCCGTTGGGACAAATCGAAATGGCAAACCGAGTGGCACGAGATGAAGGCCGCGCGCAAGGGTCAAAACTTCTTCCAAGGCGCCTGGGAGAGTATCGTCAAGGCCTACAAAGGCGACAGTTGGATAGAGACGTTTACCGATCCTTTCGTGACGGGAGTAACGGCAGCCGAGTCGCAGCGCCTTTCGGAGTGGCTCAACCTTACGTCGTCGGCTTCCTCTATGGGCGGTGGCGCTTCGATGGGCGGCTCGACTGGAGGTGCCGCTGGAGGTACAACTGGAGGCAACGCTGGAGGCGGCATGGGAGGTGCTCCTTCGGGGTCGATGCCCCAAGGTGCTCCCGCTCAGTAATTTATCAAACGATTATGAGTCAATATTTTAAGGAATTTCCAGAGCTGATGCGTGACAAGACCGTGATGTATATTCACGGTTTTGGTTCGTCGGCGCAAAGCGGCACGGTGAAGTTGTTGCGCCAACTCATGCCCAATGCCCGTGTAATCGCCCGGGACGTTCCCCTCAAGCCCGACGATGCGATTGCTATGCTGCGCAAGATGGTCGCCGAAGAGCGTCCCGACCTGATTATCGCCACCTCGATGGGTGGTATGTTGGGGGAGATGCTGCGTGGCGTGGACCGCATATTGGTCAACCCCGCCTTTGAGATGGGCAAGACCATGCATGAGCACGGGATGATCGGCAAGCTTGTGTGGTCGAATCCGCGTGAGGATGGCGAGACGGAAACCGTGGTGACCAAGGCCTTGGCCAAGGAGTATGAGGCGTTGACGCAGCAGTGTTTCCAAGGGTTGGACGACGAGGATCGGGAGCACGTGTGGGGAATGTTCGGCGACAAGGACGACACCGTCGACACGCGTGACCTTTTCCTCGAGCACTACCCGCGGGCAATCACCTTCCATGGGGGTCATAGGCTTGTAGACACGGTTGTGACACATTATCTGTCGCAAGTGATACGGTGGATTGACGACCGCCAGCGTGGCATTGAGCGGCAAACTATCGTCATCGACCACTCCACGATGCGCGACCAATACGGCAACGCCTATTCTTCGCTTTTGAGGGCGGTGGAAACGCTTGCCGAGACTTACAATGTGAGATTCTTGTGTCCCGCTCCAACCAACGACCCGCAGTCGATGGTCGACTGGAGCCGATGGCTCACCGAGGAGTTGAGCGTGGCGGCGTACGACCGCGTGATTTTCTCCAACCAGCCCGCAATGCTGTATGCCGACTATCTGATCACGCGACATCCCGAGGAGGACGCGCTGGCTACCTGCTTGGAATTTGGCAAGGACGACTTCAAGAGCTGGGACGACATCCTGGTGTATTTTTCGAGATTGGGTTGAACCTTTTCCTGTGGCGTTTGTTACACAATAATAGAAACACTAAATTCACAAACGTATCATGGAAAAGAAAAGCATTAAAGGAACCCAAACCGAACACAACCTCCTTGCTTCATTCGCCGGCGAAAGCCAGGCCCGAAGCCGCTATACACTCTTCGCCCAGAAGGCCATCGAAGAAGGCTACCAGCAGATAGCCGCCATTTTCTTGCTCACCGCCGAACAGGAATTGGCCCACGCCAAGCAGTTCTTTGCCCGCTTGGAGGGTGGCATGGTCGAGATCAAGGCCGCTTATCCGGCCGGCGTGGTAGCCGACACGATGACCAACCTTGCCGAGGCCGCGGCTGGCGAGCATGAGGAGTGGAGCGACCTGTACTCCAACTTCGCCGTAACGGCCAAGGAGGAGGGTTTCCCCGAGATCGCTACCCTGTTCAAGAACATCGCCTCGGTAGAGGTAGAGCACGAGAAACGCTACTTGAAGCTACTCGAGCGTCTGCAGACGGGCACCGAGTTCACCTCCGACGAGACCATCGAGTGGCAGTGCCGCAAGTGTGGCTGGGTATTCGCCGGCAAGACCGCTCCCAAGAAGTGCCCCGTTTGCGGCATGGATCAAGGATGGTTTGAGGGTAGTGTTTCAGTCAGTGTGTCTGGGGCAGGGCTGCCGCCAGGCTGTAATCG
>JAJPXC010000158.1 GCA_021205635.1 Bacteroidales bacterium
AGAGTCGGGTAAGGGAACTATACGCTGAATTTTGATTTAAATGAAAGAGCCGTGAATTAGCACGCAGATTGGAAGAATTGAAAAAATTATCTTTGCAATCTTTTCAATCGGCGTGAAATATCACGAAGTTGCCCTTGGGGTTATTTGCAGGGGATCTTGGCGACGCGTGCGGCGTGGCGACCTCCCTCGAAGGGGGTGTTGAGGAAGGTGTCGACGATGTTGCAGGCGACGGCCGGCTCGATGAAGCGGGCGGGGAGCACGAGCACGTTGGCGTCGTTGTGGCGGCGGGCCAGCGAGGCGAGTTCGGCCGTCCAGCAGATGGCGGCGCGGATGCCCTGGTGCTTGTTGAGGGTCATGGCGATGCCGTTGCCCGAGCCGCAGATGGCGATGCCGGGGTAGTCGCGGCCGGCCTCGATGGCGGCTGCGGCGGGATGGGCGAAGTCGGGGTAGTCGCAGCTTTGGGCCGAGAATGTGCCGAAGTCGTCGTATGGTAATCCTTGAGCGGTGAGATACCCCTCAATGATAGACTTGAGCTCGAAACCTGCGTGGTCGGAGCACATTGCAATCTTTTTTCCTGGTTTCAAAATAGTCATAACGCAAATCCTAAAATTAATCCTTATCTATAATGTCTGTTCTTTTTAATCAGTTGAAAGGCTGTCGGTTGTCACCGTCGTAGAGCCACCTATGCTGTCATTGGGCTCGCGAGGGGGACGCCGGTCACGGTCGAGACGGCTGCCTCCAGCCTCATCAGTTATAACGTCGGGCAGCTTTTTCTTGTTCAGGGGCAGGGTGTAGAAGAGGTTGAACGCGCCTGCCCAGTGGCTCTGCTTGGTGCCGTAGCCGGGAATGTACCAGGGCTCGCCGTAGCGGGGCTTGCCAAGGGAGGTGGTGCCGTGGTACTTGATTGTCCAGCCCAGGTAGAAACCGTCGACAATCTTCACCTTGATGCCGAACAACACCTCCACCCACTGGGCGTTGATGCTCTGCGAGGGGATATTGAAGCCTGTCTCCTCGCGCCAGTAGGGCGAATCCATGGTGACGTTGGTGATCTCATACCTCATCGGCGACAGGCCGTAGCGCAGGCCGGCGTAGGCCTCGTAGGCGGCGTTGTTGTTGTAGATAAAGTTGTAATCCATACCTATCTTGAAGAACGGTGCCATCTTCCCCTTGTAGGTGAAGTTGCCGTCGTCGGGGGTATAGTTGGCCTCGCCTAGGCCTATTTCGACGATAGGACGGTAGCGGTTGTGGAAGTTTACGCCGGCCGAGAAGCCGATGAGGCCGTATTTTTGGCCGAAGCAGCGCATCAGGGGATCCCAAAGGTCGACACCCACGGTGATGCCCGAGAGGAGCGGATACTCCATCTTTGGGGCGGTGGGAAGCAGGGTGGTGTCCATCCACTCGCGACCGGTGACGGTGTCGACCCACACGACGCGTCCTTGCTCGTCGTGATAGTGGGCCA
The DNA here is from genome assembly GCA_021205635.1 of Bacteroidales bacterium. Classification (GTDB taxonomy): domain Bacteria; phylum Bacteroidota; class Bacteroidia; order Bacteroidales; family Muribaculaceae; genus JAJPXC01. The sequence continues at coordinate 1,460 of JAJPXC010000158.1, forward strand.
TGTGGGCGGTGTCGGGGATGGCGCTGGGGGTGGTGTCGCGTTTGGCCGGCTGCCACTCGCCCGCCGCGGGAGCGGGAGTGACGGGGGTGATGCGGCGCTGGCCGCTCAATGAGAGCACCACCGCGATCACAGCTATGGCCAAGAACAACTTTCTCATTCTTCCTCTTCGTCGGCCTCCTCAACCCGGAAATATATCTTTATACGCTCGATGTCGGCGTTGGTGATCAGAGAGTCGACCAAGGTGACGGAATCGATCAACAACGTGGTGTAGGTCAAGCGATTGATGGTGTAACGATACATTGCGCCGCACTCTTCGGAGGCGAAGTAGGGCAACGCGGTGTAGGCCATCGTAATAGTGTCGGCCCAGAGCCCGAGGGTGTCGTATTGGATGTAGAACGAGGTGACGTCCTTGGAGAAACGCAGCGGCAGATAGACCTGCGACGCGCTGGTGCCCATGGCGAGCAGCAGGGAGTCGTTGGGGGCGTCGACACCGCCGATGTTGACCGAGTCGATGGATATCGCGGCGCCCGTGGCCGAGTTGTAGAAGCCGGCCAAGGGGATTGAGCTTTGGTTGTCCAAGCAGCCCGAGGTGTTACATCCCGCGCCGATGATCATCAGAGCGACAAAGCCCGCGACTATGCCAAGGATACGCCTCATTTAATCTCAGTTTCGATTTCGTATTCGTTGCGGCGCGTGGAGTTGCGCACAACCAGTTCGCCAAGGAATCCAGTGAGGAACAACTGCGTGCCTAAAATCATGGTTACCAATGCGATATAGAAGTAGGGCGAGGAGGTAACCAAGGTGTAGGGGTTGCCGTGGTGGAGGTTCCACAACTTGATCGCGCCCACTAGGATCACGGCCACCAAGCCGAGGAAGAACATGAGCGAACCAAGCAGGCCGAAGAAGTGCATCGGTTTGCCGCCGAATTTGCCTGTAAACCAGAGTGTTGCCAAATCCAGATAGCCGTTGACGAATCGGTCGAGGCCAAATTTGGTTTTGCCGTATTTGCGGGCCTGATGGTGGACCACTTTCTCGCCAATGCGATTAAAGCCGGCCAATTTGGCCAAGTAGGGAATGTAGCGGTGCATGTCGCCGTACACCTCGATGCGCTTCACCACCTTGCCGCGGTAAGCTTTGAGGCCGCAGTTGAAGTCGTGGAGGTTGTGAATTCCACTCACGCGGCGCGCGGTAGCGTTGAAAAGCTTGGTGGGCAGGGTTTTCGACAGCGGGTCGTAACGCTTTTGTTTCCAGCCCGATACGAGGTCGTAGCCGTCCTCCTTGATCATGCGGTAAAGCTCGGGGATCTCGTCGGGGGAGTCCTGGAGGTCGGCGTCCATGGTGATGACCACGTCGCCCTGGGCGCGGGCGAAGCCGGTGTTCAAGGCCGGACTCTTGCCGTAGTTGCGGCGGAAGCTCACGCCGCGGATCGCCTGGTTGTCCTTTTTCAGGCGCTCGATCACTTCCCAGGAGTCGTCGGTCGAGCCGTCGTCGATGAACAGTATTTCGTAGCTGAAGCCGTTTTGATCCATCACGCGGCGTATCCATGCCTCGAGCTCGGGGAGCGACTCGGCTTCGTTATATAGCGGAATTACAACTGATATATCCATGATTACAAGAGAGTTATATCCGGTCGTTTTGTTTCACCTTGCGTGCCTGGACGAGCAGTGCCACCAGCATCGAGAGAATCGACCCGGTGAAAATGCCACCCCAGATAGTTTCCATCGCCACGTCGGAGTCGCGCAGGGCGTTGTTCTCCTTCACCAATTCCATCATCTTCACAAGATCCTGATTACCAGTTTGGTCCCACACCTGAATGGCCTTGTCCAAGCATCGGTTGAGGAACATCGGATCGATGTAGCGCATCCACACGAGCATAGCCACGGCCATGATCAGCGAGGCGCACGCGAAGATCACGATACCTTCCATCCACAGCTCGGTAAACTTGGTGAGACCCAAGTCCTTAACGTAACTGCGACGCAGGAACATATAAGCCAAGAACGGCACCGCAATCATCATCACCGTGGAAACAGGTCCAAGCAACGGCATATCGAGCGACAATGCCATCAGGATGAACATCACGGCCAAGAACAGCCCCATGAAGGCGCCGCTTTCGGCTCCGCGGAGGAAGATGGATTTGGGTTTAGGTGCCATTGAGTGGTGAGTGGTGAGTGATTGGTTTCAACTTGCAAAGGTAAGCAAAAGATTTCAGATATTCCGCGCCGCGCCCCCAGAAACGCTCATCATCGTGCGCGGCAGCCTGGTCGGGCCAGATCTTGGAAGGCCGCATCAGGGGTGTCCCATCGGGCCTGGCGGAGCCTGGCCGGGAAAGTAGCCCCCACCGCGGCGCTGGCGGAGCCTGCGCCGCGGTGGGGGTTGCGCATATAAGGGGTCAATTTGATGTATTTGAACGATTGCGAGCACAGCGAGGGAGCCGAAGGCCAATCGTGAATCTCAACCACAAATCAGAAGGTTTTAACCGCAAATGAACACGCAAATGTTGACGTTGTCATTCGCAAATGGCCTTCGGCTCCCTCGCGATGCTCGCATTTGCTCAAATACGTTATTCACTACCTTCCATCCCTTTACCCCCACCTTGCGCAGGCTCTGCCAGCGCTGCGGTGGGGGCTACTTTCCCGGCCAGGCTTCGCCAGGCCCGCGTGGAACGTCTGCGCCAGCCTTGGCGGGCCGGCTCTTGGACGGCCCTCGCCATAGATAGTCACGCAGATTGAAAAAATTGGGAAGAAAAAGTTGTTCCAATCCTTTCAATCTGCGTGCTTTTATGGGCCGCCGAACGTCGGCCCTCCCAGGCTCCGCATCTGTTCTCGCCACATAGGCTCCGCATACGTTCTCGCCCTCCCAGGTTGGTGTGGGTGAGGGCGCCCATGCTCCTTGTTTGTGGACGGCGTGGACAAATTTTATTACGATTTTTTGGATTTTTTTGACGATTTCAAAAAAAGTTACTACCTTTGCCTTTGGATAGACGGCGGCATAGAGTTGCGTCAGCCCTATCTAACATTGTTAATAAGGTGTTATTCACATCTTTCTTCTGCATTTAAACTTGGCGGTTTAAAATAATCAACTCAACGAAGGAAATGTGCGATAGCACCTACCCGTAGCTTATAGTCACGCCTGTCGACAGGCCATACCTATATGCGCTATGGTGTAGGGCTGTCGTTTTATCCGTTGAGTGGGCACGCCAAGGCCTTAATGCAGGATAAAACGAGAATACGATCCCTGCACCTTTTATTTTTTGTCCCGGAGCCAGGGGATTATCCGGGCGTAACCCAATCCTTTTACCTTATGGGAAAACAGTTTACACAGCCTTACACGCGATAGTGAACAATAACCTTAATATTCCCAATTAATTCATTTTTTACATTATGAAAACCTTAAAGTTTTGGCTCATGGCAGCCATTCTTGTGCCCGCATTGGTCGTCACTTTCGTCTCCTGCGGAGGCGACGATGACGACGAACCAACAGTGACTCTTACAACCAATGTGAGCTCGCTCACCCTCCCCGCCACCTCCGGCGCTTCACAATCGTTCAACGTTGCCACCACCGGTCAATGGACCGTAAGCGGTGCGCCCACTTGGCTCACAGTTTCCCCCACTGCGGGCTCTGGAAGCGGCACAGTCACCGTTACCACCAAGAGCGCCAACGAAACCGCCGAGGAGCGCGAATGCACTTTGGTAATCTCCAACGCCACCACCTCGGTATCTGTTAGCGTTTCCCAAGAGGCCGGCCTGGAGAATTGCACGGTCACACCCACCAACATCACCACCCTCTATTTCGGCATGGCATGCAATTTCTCGGCCACCAGCAACGTGCGCAACTATCAAGTGGCAATCCTCGCCTCCTCTGATTACAATCGTTTAACATCCAAGGAGTTGCTTGAAGAGTTGCAGACTCGTGACAAATCCACGATCGATGATGAGACAATCTATAGCACCTGGTTCAACATTGCATATTGGGACGAGGCATACGATTTCTACATCGCCTCACTGGCCTATGACGCTGATGGCAACCGTGGTGAGGTGCAAGTGACCAAGGTGACCAAACCCGCTTATGTGGACGGTGATGCCGACGCATGGCTCACGGTTACAGGTACTTACTCCAGCACCAAGATGAATTTCACTTTCACCAAGCAGGGTCGTTGCGCCAAATATGACCTCATTTATGGGGCCAACATCCTTAGCGCTTACGCCACTTCTTCTAATCGCATGATGCTCATGGCTTTTGAGATGCAATATTATCGCAACAACGGCACCCAAAACTGGTTGGCCAAGGGCCTCGGGATGAGCATCGACATCAATTATCCCAACGACCACACCTTCTCCTGTTCGTATAGCCCAACAGCAACCAGTCAAGGTTACCTGGCCGCTGGTCGCGGACTGTTCGAAGATGGTAGCCAGTCGTCCGACATCTGCTTCATGGGCGGTGAGATTGGCTCGAGTTCCAACCTCAAGGGTGGTCGCATCGAGAAGTTCAACCTCATGATGGAGGCCAAGGCTGAAGGTTTCTTCCGATTGGCCTCACCCGCTGATTTCCGCTAATTCCCTATGCTAATTGCGCGGTGGGAGATGCCCCCCTCGGGGATGCATCTCCCACCGTAAATTTTTGGCTGGGTGAGCCTTTACTCCTTTCCTCCTTTAAAAATTACTCTTTTTGCGGAGGGCCGCCGAACGTCGGCCCGCCCAGGCTGCCGCGGACGCTTATGGGCGGTTGGCGGGGGTTAGGCGAGGTCGTCGAGGTTTTGGGGCCGGGTGGCTTCGATGGCCTCCTCGTGGCCGCTGAGGGCGGCGAAGGGGGCGAATTGCGCGGCGCGTGCCTCCATGGGCATGCGGCGGTGGTTGACCGGCTCCCAGTGCTCGCGATCTATTATATCATCGTATTTCTCCATTGATTCTTAAGGCTCTAAACCATTAACCATTAACCATTAACCATTAACCATTAACCATTAACCATTAATCATTAACCATTAACCATTAACCATTAACCATTAACCATTAATTTCGGAGGCTATTCGCTGTGGCCTCCGATTTGGCGGTTGCGCTCGCGGGCCGTTGAACCTTCGTGGAAGTTGAGGCCCTTGAGGATTGAGTTTTTACCGAATCGGCGTTTTAGCTCAAGAGTGGCTGTCATCAGGCGGCGCTCCTTGTCGGCGGCAACGCGTTGGGCTTGGCGCTCGCTCTGCCATTGGTCGTAGTCGGTGAACAGGTCGAGTTGCATGCCCTCGTCGGCGTCCTTTACCTCATCTTCGTAGACGAGATTGCATGCGGCGATGGTGAGTCGGCGCACGAGCAGCGTTGGATTCACCTGATTGTCAAATATTTGAGCAACAGCATCCATAATAGCACGGGCCGAGAAGGTAGGAGGGGCCAGATGGGTGGTCCCTTGGGCGTGCTTGGGCACGCGCCGGCCGTAACGGTCGATATGCACCTCGCCCGTGTAGTTGATACCGGGCCGAGTGAGGCTTTCCACATCATAGCCTACGGTGAGCACTATCTGACTGGTCACCAAATGCTTGTCCAATAGCTCCAGGGCCACGCTTTCGGCCATCTCAAGAGCCACAACTCGGGCATTGACTACCGAGTAGGCCTCCTGCAACACCTGTCCACTGCTGATAGAGCGCGTCTCGGGTCGATAGGCTTTCACCTGGGCGATGGTGCAGGGCTCCCAGCCCCATGCGTGGTCGATTAGCAATTCAGCATTCACGCCAAATTGCTGAAACAGAAGCTGTTCGTGGGTCAATGAGGCACGGGCCACGTCGCCCATGGTGTATAGGCCAATGCGGGCCAAACGACGCTGAATACCGGGGCCTACGCGCCAGAAGTCGGTCAACGGGGTGTGGTCCCATAATTGCCGTCGATAGCTCATCTCGTCCAATTCGGCGATGCGCACGCCGTCGGCATCGGGTGCCATTTTTTTGGCGACGATGTCCATGGCCACCTTGGCAAGATACATGTTGGTGCCGATGCCCGCGGTGGCGGTGACGCCAGTTTGCTCGAGCACGTCGCGTATCATCGTCATGGCCAACTCATGGGCCGTCATGCGGTAGGTGGCGAGGTAGGGGGTGACGTCGATGAACACCTCGTCGATCGAGTAGACATGAACGTCCTCGGCGGCCACATATTTCAGATATATGGAGTAGATCAGCGAGCTATATTTGATATAGTGGGCCATGCGGGGAGGAGCCACCAGATAGTCGACAGCCAGCTCGGGGTGGTCGCGCAACTCGTTGATATTGGTGGATTTGCCAGTAAGTCGAGTGATACGTCCCCGCTCGTTGTTGACCTCGCGCACTCGCTGAACCACCTCAAAGAGCCGTGGACGTCCACCTGTGCCAAAGGTCTTCAACGCGGGCGAGACGGCCAAACAGATGGTTTTGTCGGTGCGTGTCGGGTCGGCCACCACCAAGTTGGTGGTGAGCGGGTCCAGGCCTCGCTCGACACACTCCACCGAGGCGTAGAACGACTTGAGGTCGATGGCGACGTAAATCTTTGATTGGCTTGACTGGTTCACGTGGCAAATTTACAAATTTCCACGACCTCGCAATCGGCATGAAAGATTTTTTATGTAATTTTGTGACCTGAAACCAATTATTCAAGTAATCAGCCATGATAAAGAAATCACTCCTTTTGCTTGCCGCTCTCGTTGGCGTAATCAGCGCTTGCCAACGTACGGAAGCTGCCCCTGAAACCGCTGACGTTAAATTAGTTACCATTTCGGGCGACAACCTCATCACCCCCGCTGGCGACACCTTGCTGATCAAGGGCACCAACCTTGGCAACTGGCTCAACCCCGAGGGATATATGTTCGGTTTCAAAAACACTAATTCCCCACATCTTATCGACTTGATGCTTAGGCAGTTGGTTGGTCCGGTCAAGGCTCGCGAATTTTGGGCCGAGTTCAAAGACCGCTACATCACCCGCGCCGACATTGAATATATCGCGCGCACGGGTGCCAACACCATCCGCTTGCCGTTCAACTACCGCATGTTCACCTCCGAGGATTACATGGGGCTTAATTCGCCCAAGGAGGGCTTCCGCCGCGTGGACAGCGTGGTGACATGGTGTCGCGACAACGACCTCTACCTCATCCTCGACATGCACGACGCCCCGGGCGGACAAACGGGCGACAACATCGACGATTCCTACGGCTATCCATGGTTGTTGGAAAGCGAGGAGTGCCAGCAACAGTTCTGCGACATCTGGCGCGAGATCGCCGAGCGCTACAAGGCTGAGCCTGTGATTCTTGGCTACGAGCTGTGCAATGAGCCGATAGCGCCGTATTTCGAGAATATGGATTCGCTCAACGCGCTGCTCGAGCCGCTGTACAAGCGAGCCACGGCAGCCATCCGCGAGGTCGACCCGGATCACATCATTCTGCTAGGGGGCGCGCAGTGGAACGGCAATTTCGAGCCGTTCACCGACTGGACGTTCGACGACAAAATCATGTACACATGCCACCGCTACGGCTCCGACCCGACCGCTGACGCCATCCGTGGCATCCTGGATTTCAAGGCCAAAACGGGTCTACCGATGTACATGGGCGAGATCGGCCACAACACCGACGAGTGGCAGCAAGCGTTTTGCAAGGTGCTGATTGACAATAATATCGGTTATACTTTCTGGCCGTACAAGAAGCTCGACGGCTCATGCATGGTGGCCGTAAATCGCCCTGGCGACTGGGACACGATCGTAGCGTTCGCCGAGGCTCCCCGCGGCAACTACCAGCAAATCCTCGAGGCCCGACCAAAACAAGCTGTGGCACAACGAGTTCTGGAGGAATATCTCGACTCTATCCTCTTCCCGGCCTGCGTTCCACAAACCACTTACATTCAGTCGATTAATCTACGTCCTTAACCGAGGGTTTTGTGGCGGGTGACCGATTCGGGGATCTCCTCGCGGTAGTGGGTGACGTAGATCAGGGCCGTGTCGGGACGCAACGCCAACGCATTGATTACGGCGCGGACGGCGCGCTTGCGAGCCGAGTCGAGTCCGTGCAAAGGTTCGTCGAGAATCAGCAACTCAGGCTGTTTGATAATGGCTCGAGCCAACAGCACCATGCGCTGTTCGCCAGTGGACAACGTGTTGAAACGTCGGTCGGCTAGATGGTCGATGTGCAATACTTGCAGCCACCGCTCGGCTTGCGCCCGTTGCCAGGGCAAAACCTTGGTGAACAGCCCCACAGTGTCGTTAAGCCCTTGGGCTACAATGGTTACGACATCGCCACCACCGTTGAAATAGAGGTGCATCTCGGGCGAGATGTAGCCGATTCGGCGCTTGATATCCCAAATGGTTTCGCCCGAGCCGCGCTCGCGGTCGAAAAGGGAGATGGGCAGCGCGTAGCCCTTGGGATTGTCGGCGTGGACAAGGCTCAGCAGGGTGGTTTTGCCCGAACCGTTAGGCCCCGACAGCGACCAGCATTCGCCTTTATTGACCTTCCACGACAATCCCTTGACTAACATCCTGTCACCCAACGAGATGTCGATCGATCGCATCTCCAATGGCACTTGCGATGCCTCGTAGCCTCGCGGTGGCGCCTCGGGGATCATCGACGTATCGACCGCAAAGTCCATCATCCAAGCTACAGAATCTCGCAATTCCTTGACATTCCCTGTATTGCGTTTCATGGGAAGGATTTTCATGTCCTTCATCGGGATTACCATGTCCACTGAGGCCGGGATGTCACTCGGGTTGCACAGGCATAGAGCAACGTTCTCGCCCCGTTGGGCAAGTTGGGCTAGCGCGTCGTTGAGAATGTCGCGTGAGGGAGCGTCAAGACCGATATAGGGATTATCGAGTATAAGCAGGTCGACTGGATGAGTTAAGGCATTTACAAGTAACAATTTTCGTAGCTCTCCCGAGGACAGGTGGTTGATTTTCTTCTTTTCAACCCCCATGATTCCAAGGGCTTTGCACAACTCTTTCCAACGTATGGATGCAATCGACTCAGCGTCAATGATTTCACCCACGGTAGGCACCTCGTCGTTCATTCCCGACTCATAACGCTGTTGATAGTAGGCCGTTTTGAACCCAGATAATGAGTGTATATCGCTGAATTGCAGGACCTTGACGTTAAGTTTGCCACGTGGCGAGGTGATTTTGTTGGTGCGGAAATTCCATCCTCGCGCGAGGATGTTGGCAAGAGAGGATTTACCCGAGGCGTTTGGCCCAATTATAGCCGTAATTCCCTCAGGGATAAGGGTTTCTTGAGGGTTGTCGAGTTCAACGCCTTGGTAATAAAGCTTAGGTGAGGAAAGCGTGATAAGCGGTGTCATAATATAAAAGAAAGCGCGAGAGTAGCCCCGCAGTAAAACAACATGGCAAGTGAGGTCATTCCCAACATGGGGTTGAGCGCGGCACCCATGCGGGAGCAGATTTGCCACCACAAGCCAGTGTGGATGGCCAGATAGACAACCGGGATCGACCACGCCCACACCGGCCAAAGCATCCACATCGGCACCATCAGTGCCACGGCCATGTAGCCGTTGAACAGGTACATGTTGGTCATCGCCTGCGGGCCCATGATGACGGCGATCGTGCGCTTGCCCACGGCCGCGTCGTCGGCCAAGTCTCGGTAATTATTGACCACCAATACATTAGCGCCCATCAATCCCACAGCCAAGGAGGTAAAGAACACCATCGCGTCGCTTGAGCCCGTTATGACGTAAAACGTTAACGTTACAGGGATTATGCCGAAAAAGAACACGACGGCCACCTCACCCAAGCCGTGATGCGACAACGGATATGGGCCTGTGGAGTAGGCCAATACGCCCAATGCGATAACCACGCCGGCTAAAATCAGCCACCAGTTACCCCAATGAATAAGCCAAAGACCAATACCACAGGCGATTGCGAGCGTAATAATGGTGGCCCACAGCATCGCCCGCGGGGTAATATCGCCCTCGGTGACGCCGCGTCGGGGCCCTTCACGGCCCGGGCGGTCCAATCCGGCCTTAAAGTCGAAATACTCGTTGGCAAAGTTGGACGCGATCTGGGCCAAAACAGCGAACACGAGGCACAGCCCGGCCGGCAGCCACTTGGTCATACCCGCCATCTGCGTCAGGGCCACCGCCATCAGCACGCCCGAGACCGACACCGGCAGCGTGCGCAGCCTCATCGCCTCAACCCAGCATTTTAAATTATGTGTAGTCATAAATATCTTTTACAACCGCGAAGTTACTCATTCGACATGGCACAACAAAATATGTAAGAGGCAGAAGAATTGACAAATTAGGTTAAAAATAAAATTTTTTGTCGCAAAATTTTCTAATAATTGAATTTTTGCATATCTTTGCGAATGTATAATTGTGGATGTGAATCTACTCACAATTATCCCACCCGCAAGAGTGAAAATAACAAAAGTATTAACTTAAAATCCTTAACTAACTAACCGCCGAGGCCCATACCGCCCGGCATAAACAACTAACCAACCTCCAGCCCCCACGGTAAAAGTGTATCCTACAGAGCTACACCACGCAGGGACGAGATGTGACAAATGTACAATTTACTATTATGGAAACGACCAATTCAATCGTCATCGGCCAACTGATTGAGAAAGAGTTACGCCGCCAATGCAAATCGGCGGCTTGGCTGGCTCAGCAGCTTGAGTGCAACCGCTCCAACGTCTACAAGATCTTCAACCGCCCCAGCATCGACTGCGAGTTGTTGCTGAGAATCTCCAATGCTCTGTCGCACAACTTCTTCGATGTGTACACAATGCGACTCGGAGGGGCCTCGAAAGCCGCCCGCCGCTAGAGAATGTATTCAGCGTCTTAGACGCTCTGGCCCAAAGTGGGCATGGGCGGCCGTCCTTTTCATTTCTGTGCCACTCTCCGGGGTCGCCCACCCGCTTTTGGGGCTCTCTTCCGCGGCGCTTAAAGAGGCAGTCGCCTCAACCTACGCGCCATCTTCCACCTTGAATTTTTATACGGGCCCAGGTGGCATCCTGGAGGCCCTGTCAACATTATATATAACGGACAACGGAACGCTCCTTGACCCGTTCGGCCATTCCTCTTTGGCTCCACCACTGGAGGGAGAACCCCGGCTCACTGCCGTGCATCTCGCCCCACTTGCTTGGTGGGAACTAAACACCAACAGCTCCAGCCCCGCGGCTCACGACCTCCACAACATGATGGTCGGCCCCACCGACGTGGCCTCGCTTAAATCCAACTATCCCCCGGGGACAGTCGACCACGCCACGTGGAGCAACGCCTGGTGGAGCGTGGGCACTGGCACCATCGACGGCGTCGAAATCAACCTGTGGCAACCGCCACGCGGCTACGAGGGCGACGTGGCCCGAGCCTTCATGTACATGGCCACCATCTACCCCAGCGAGCTCTGGCCCGGGCTGGCGTTCAACTTCATGTGTGACGGCGTTTACCCCGGCCTGCAACCTTGGGCCAGAGCCCAACTTCTCGCCTGGCACCGCGCTGACCCCGTTGACGCTGACGAATTGGCTCGCGCTCAAGCTGTTGCCGAGATTCAAGGTAACGTCAACCCATTCGTCACAATGCCCGAGCTGGCCGAATATTTATGGGGAACCTTGCAGGGGCAGCCATTCGAGGGAGAGGAACCCGACTCTCCCGACAACCCCGATGTCACCCCTACCCCATTGCAAGCCACTTACACGCTAGAAGATGAGCGCATTTGGCTACAATCGCCATACGTCCCCGACGGAGCCTCGTGGACCGTGGACGGCATGGCTGTTAACCAGGAATGGGTGTCAACCGCAACGCTAGGCGTAGGCAAGCACGAGCTACGCTGGAAAGCGCCCGACAGCACCCGGGGCAAAATCACAATCCTCATCACAGAATAGCCATGAAGCCGTTGAGATTCATCCCCTTAGCGTTAATCTTGCTGGCACTTCCTGCTTGCTCAAAGGACGACCCCGAGAGCAACCGAGGCAATAATCCCGGCAATACAGAAAACCCTGAGATTCCCGGGAATTCCGAGGCCACCGATTCCATCGCCACGGGCTACGATTTCACCGCCGAGCTGCTTGACGCTACCACCCGCGTGCAAGGCCCGCGGATTCAGCTGATTTACGGCGAGCCCGGAATTATGGCGTCAACAACAGTAGACGGCACCGTTACCCTACGGTCGATCGTGACCGGACAATGGGCAACCTTCAACGACGGCGCACCCACTCAAGATGCCCTCGGCCCACGCATGGACGCATCTTTGGAGGTCAATGGAGTGGCGATGGCGTTGGATACCTGCGCCTTGGAGGCCGTCACCACCCAAGGGCGTTGGTGGAGCCTCGTCCTCGCGGGTGACACCACCTACACCTCCATCGTCATCACCGATCTTTAATTAAAAAATGCGGAGAATGGTGAAAATTGTGCAAAATTGCGGCGGCAACTCTTGCGGATTCCGTTAATTATAGTAATTTTGCGGTGTAATAACCCACCATAAACCGGGAAGACACGGTAGCAACACACACTACCTTGAACAACAACCAATTAAAACAACCAGTGCAACCACGATGCCTCATTAATCACTCAGCAAGCCACCTCACCGAGAGCCGTGGCTCCGATGACGTATGCATCAGCCTAGGGAGGCCGGCCTTGGACGACCGTCACCCTAAAAGGCTGATTGTGACTTCATCAGCATGTGTTTTGAGAGTGATTGCACTTTCCCTTATATTGATAATTAGTTTCTCATCAAAGGCCCAATCCACCTACGACACTCCCGCCAAGGAGGCTTTCGACCCCACGGGCGGTTGGGAGCAGACCTCCCGCTGGTCGGTCAAGACCAACGGCATAGGCTGGCTCATGATGGTGTC
>JAJPXC010000003.1 GCA_021205635.1 Bacteroidales bacterium
AAAATAGGGGGCTATTCAGAACGACGGATTTTGCACTTCGTTCTTGAATCTCCAGCAAAATCGCGCTTCCCCCCTGCGACAGCTTTGCTAGTCAAAATGTCACGAAAACAAGTTTTTTGCGAGAAAAATGTAAAATAACTTTGGTAATTTAAAGCAAAGTGCTACCTTTGCGGCGTGTTTCAATGAAATAATACACTTGTAGTACTTAATTAAATTATAGCCCTATGGTTACAATAGCAGGTAAAAGATTCAAAAAGCGCTGGATAATACTGTTTCTGGCGGCGCTGGGTATCAGCGTGTTAGGTTTGTGCGTGAGTCCCGACGAGGGAAAATGGGACATGGCCAACGATAATCTGTACGCCAACATCGCCTGGATGATCACCGCCACGATTTTCGTGCTGATGATGACCCCTGGCCTGTCGTTCTTCTACGGCGGCATGGTGAGGGCCAAGAACGTGATTTCCACCATGTTGCAGAGTTTTATCGTGATGGGTGTGGTAAGCGTGATATGGATTGTTTTTGGTTTTGGACTGTCGTTTGGCGATGATATTTGGCACGTCATCGGCAATCCATGCGATTTCTTCATGTTTGAGAAAGTGGGTGTGGCGAATGTGACGGCGGCTGAGAGCGAGCGAGTGGCTACGTTGAGCCAGATCGATATGGCGACGACCACCATCCCCTTGGCCTTGTTCGCGTTGTTCCAAATGAAATTCGCCATTATTACGCCTAGCTTGATCACGGGCTCGTTCGCCGAGCGCGTGCGTTTTTCGGGCTATTTGGTGTTCATGATATTGTGGGTGATTATAGTTTACTGCCCCTTGGCCCACTGCACGTGGCATCCTGAAGGGTTGTTCGCCAAGATGCATGTTCATGACTTCGCTGGAGGCATTGTGGTGCATGCGGCCTCGGGTATCGCGGCTTTGGCTGGCGCCATATTCCTGGGGCGCCGCGCCGACGTCAGCGACTCCAAGCCGGCGAACGTGCCGTTCGTCCTCTTGGGCGCTGCTTTGCTATGGTTGGGATGGTTCGGTTTCAACGGCGGTAGCTCTCTTGCGGCCGACGGCATCGCTATCTCGGCGTTTTTGAACACCAACACCGCGGCCGCCACGGCAATGGTAACGTGGGTAGTGTTCGACGCCCTGCGCGGCCATAAACCCTCGGCTATGGGTGCTGCTATCGGCGCGGTTGTGGGCTTGGTTGCCATCACCCCCTGCGCCGGCTGGGTAACAGTGGGCCAGAGCGTGTTTATCGCGTTTGTGATCACCATCTGCTGCAACTTGGCGGTGACTTGGAAGAACGCGCGCCACACGTTTGACGATGCGTTGGACGTGTTCCCTACCCACGGCTTGGGTGGTATTCTCGGCACTGTTTTGACAGGTATTTTCGCCTACGATTTCTTCGCTCGTGAGGATCCCGAGATGATTTCCCGCACCGAGTTTTTCTGGGCGCACATTCTGGTGCTGTTGATCGTGTTTGTGTACACATTCGGCGTAAGCTACGGACTGTATTGGCTCACCAACAAGATGATACCGATGCGCGTGTCGCGTCGCAGCGAGATGATTGGCTTGGACAAGAGCCAGCACGACGAGGAGTATGGTGCCGAGGCGACCACCGAGTTGGCCGAGGATACTATCTCGGATAGCGATTGGTACCAGTCGATGGAATAGGTTCCATTCTATAATGATATTGGTTGCGTAGTGATTCGAAGGTTTGCGGCCGGGCTTTTAGCTCGGCCGTATCCTTTCGGGGGTCGTAGCTAGCGAGGAGGGCGTCGACGGTGACGGTATCGGCGACAGGAGGAAGGGAGTGGATGGGATCCTGGGTCGACGTAAGGTGGCCGCTGAGGGCAGCGACCTTCCCAGGATGGGCTGACGCGTGGAAATGGCCGCGGACGGCGGCGACCGCCATCAGGGTGGCGCGCTGCTTGCCCTCGAGTGAGTAGCCGGCGATGTGGGGGGTGGCGATCTCGGCCAACTCCAAAAGTCGCTGATTGATAGTGGGTTCGCCCTCCCAACAATCGATGGCGGCTCCAGCGACTTGTCCCGATTCCAGGGCCGAGATTAATGCGGGAGTATCCACTATGGCACCACGGGCGGCATTGAAAATCAGGGGCTTTTGCTCACATTTGGCGAAAAATGTGGCATCCGCCATGTGGAACGTGCGGTCGTCGCCCTCGCGGGTGAGCGGCGTGTGAAAAGTGACCACGTTGGCCTCGCGGGCAATCTCATCGAGGGATACAAAGCCTGAAGGACCCTCCTCGCGTGCTCTGGGAGGGTCGCAGAGCAGCACCTTGACGCCCAGCCCTTTGGCCCACCGTTGCACGATCTTGCCCACGTGTCCCACGCCCACGATTCCCAGTACCGTTCCTTCAAGTGGTCGCATCGCCATCAGCGACGTCAGTACCCACTGCGCCACGCCCGGCGCGTTGCATCCGGGAGCGTTCCTCACTTCTATCCTGCGGGAGGCGCAATAAGGGAGGTCGATATGGTCGGTGCCGATGGTGGCGGTAGCAATCAGTTGGCAGCGAGAAAGTTCCAGAAGCGCGGGGTTGCATTTGGTGCGTGTGCGGGTGACGAGCGCGTCCACGTCGCGCATCGCCTCGGGGGTGATTTCGTCGGCGGGGAGATAGCTCACATGGCCAAGGTCCTCAAGCATCCCCTGGATGAACGGGATGTTGGCCTCGACCACAATGTTTAGGCCGTGAGATTCCATAGGTAAAGTGCTGAGTAAACGATGATTATCGTGAGTATAGGTATAGCTGAGGCTCTTGTGCGATGGGTGGCGAACAGGTGTCCCATTTGGTAGGCCACGGCACAGTTGAGCAAGGGCACGTATACATAGGCTTGGTAGAAGTCAAAAACGGCGAGCAATGCCGCGCCGATCATGAGCACGGTCATGAATCCGTTGCAGGCACGCGTGCGGGAATTATATGAAAGGAATCGGATGAAATTGCCCATCAAGCAAGTGATGCCCAGCAAGATAGTGACGCCGATTGTGGCCACGAGTGGCACGATTTCACCTGTGTTCAATTGGCTGAAGAAATTGGTGAACGTGGGGAGGATGAAATTGTGGTAGTCAATTAGGCCGAAACCTAGGAGTATCCAGGCCGGGGTTATTATTCCCAGCAGAGCGGCCACAAACGTGCGGCACGACAGCACTCTCATCTGCGCGCAGCCGATTAGGGCCAGGGGTATGAGTCCGATCGCCGCGTATTGCGTCATCGCCGTCAGTGCGATCAGGAAAAATGCCAGGAAAACGCTTCTCGACTGTCCGGGCTGTCCGTAGGCATCGAATAGTATGGCAGCCACTACAATGGCCAAAAAGGCCAGCAGCGTGCCTCCGTAGAAGCCCTCCATAAGGTCGGGCGTGGCGGCTTGGAGGATCAGGAACATGCCGGGCCCGAGCATCGACATGCCGCGCAACAGGTTGTAGGCGCGGTTGAGGTACACCATAAGCAGCGCAATGGCCACGTTGACGGCGAAATTCACCCCTAGGGAGATCCATCCGGCCGGGAGCCATTGGTTGGGCGACATGAGTCCGAGGCCACGATTGACGTGTACGGCCTGCGCGGGATAATTCTCCGCGGCAAACCACACGGCCGCCAGGGCCACCAGCATCAGCACGGCCGCCCCAGCCCTATCGTGAAAAAACCTCGTCAGCGCTCCCTTCATTTGTCACCGTAATGACCATAAACAGTAATAACTAGAACTTGTACATTTTCGTCATAAATACGATACACCAATCGGTGTTTTCTCGAGATACGACGTGACCAGGTAGGTTCCGGAAAGTTGCGTAATTGCTCGATTTGTCCAGTCCCGGTATAAGGGTGTTCCCTCAGTTCCAACAACAGCTCATTAAGTTTCTTGGCAGCTGCTGGTTCACTCCTCTGTAAGACTCTTTGGCCTTGTATTGCCTGTTTTGAGAGTATGATTTTATAACTCATCCTCAGCAACTCGATTAAAGAAATCCTCAGGAGATTCGTCCTCTCTCATTTCATATACTTCGCCACGGTTGGCTTCTTCAATGGCTGAATTCACCATGGCGTAGAATTGCTCCTCGGTCATCAACGAGTCGTCCTCGGAGACCGGGGTGATTTTGAAGGAGCCCTCAGAGCGCGTTTTGAGCACAACGTCTTGGCCCTCTTTCACCATTCTTAAATATTTGCCTTGGTTGGCGCGAAATTCGCGCGTACTGATGATAATCATGACTTTCCTATTTTTGGCGTAAAGATAATGAAAATATTTTTGGTATCCAAACTGGAAACCATTTTGGATACCAAAAAGTTCTTATTTCATTAAATCTTGGCCGATGTCGCGGCGGAAGTAGGCGCCGTCGAAGGCGATACGGGAGATCGAGTCGTAGCTCTTGCGAAGGGCCGAGGGGATGTCGTCGCCGAGGGAGGAAACGGCCAGCACGCGGCCGCCCGAGGTCAACAGGCGATCGCCGTCGCGCTTGGTGCCGGCGTGGAACACTGTGGAATGCTCAACCGTCTCCAAGCCAGTGATTTCCAATCCCTTGGGATACGAGCCGGGGTAGCCCTTGGAGGTCATGATCACGGTAACGGCTGTGGCGGGGTTCTCCTCGAGTTTCAGTTCGCCAAGGTCGCCCTCGGCGGCGGCACGCATCAGCTGCACGAGGTCGGAGGCCACGCGAAGCATCACCACCTCGGTTTCGGGGTCGCCCATGCGCACGTTGTATTCGATTACCATCGGCTCGCCCTGGACGTTGATCAGCCCCAAGAAGATGAAGCCGCGGTAGGTAATTCCCTCGTCTATCAGGCCCTTTACGGTGGGGCGGATGATGCGCTCGTCGACCTTGGCCATAAACTCCGCGTCGGCGAACGGCACGGGGCTTACGGCGCCCATACCGCCGGTGTTGGGGCCGGTGTCACCCTCGCCCACGCGCTTGTAATCCTTGGCCACGGGCAGCACGCGGTAGCCACCGTTGCCGTCGGTGAGCACGAACACTGAGCACTCGATGCCGCTGAGGAATTCCTCGATCACCACCGTTGCCGACGACTTGCCGAACATGCCGTCGAGCATTTCGCGGAGCGACTTCTTGGCTTCATCCAAGTCGTTGATGATCAGTACGCCCTTGCCTGCGGCCAGTCCGTCGGCCTTAAGCACGTAGGGCGCTTGGAGCGACTCGAGGAATCGGTAGCCGTCCTGGATCGTTTCGGCTGTGAACGAGCGGTAGCGAGCCGTGGGGATGCCGTGGCACTCCATGAACCGCTTGGCGAAATCCTTGGAGCCTTCGAGTTGGGCGCCGGCCTTAGAGGGACCAACGACGAGCACCTTGGGGCGATTCTCGCGCATCCAGTCCCAGATTCCGGCCACGAGCGGGTCCTCGTTGCCCACGACCACCATGTCGATCTTTTTGTCGTCGACCACCTTGGCCACGGCCTCGAAATCGAGGGGCGACACGGCCAGGTTGGTGCCGTATTGACCGGTGCCACCGTTGCCTGGGGCGATATAGAGATTGTCGGTGATGGGTGATTGGGCGATTTTCCAAGCGAGGGCCGATTCGCGGCCACCCGAGCCAAGCAGTAGAATATTCATAACGTGATAATTTTCCCGCGAAGTTACAACATTTTCTCTAAATAGCGAGAGGAATCTCCCGGTGGGAAGATTCCTCTCGAAAATGGGTTGTAACGTGGAGTGTTACTCAGCCTTTCCAGCCGAGCCAAGCACGTTCTCGATTTTGTGCTTGTAGAGTTTCTCCATCTCGTCGCGAGCCGGGCCGAGGTACTTGCGGGGGTCAAACTCACCGGGCTTCTCGTCGAACACCTTGCGCACGGCGGCGGTCATGGCCAGACGTGAGTCGCTATCGATGTTGATCTTGCAAACGGCGCTCTTGGCGGCCTTGCGGAGCTCCTCCTCGGGGATACCGATGGCGTCGGGGAGCTTGCCACCATGCTCGTTGATCATGTCGACATACTCCTGGGGAACGGAGCTGGAGCCGTGGAGCACGATGGGGAAACCGGGGAGCTTCTCCATAACGGCGTCGAGCACGTCGAATGCCAAAGGCGGGGGAACGAGCTTGCCCTCGGCGTTGCGGGTGCACTGCTCGGGGGTGAACTTGTAGGCGCCGTGGCTGGTGCCGATGGAGATGGCCAGGGAGTCGCAGCCGGTGCGGGTAGCGAAGTCGATTACCTCCTCGGGATCGGTGTAGGTGTGGTGGTCGGCCGAAACCTCGTCCTCCACGCCGGCGAGCACGCCGAGCTCACCCTCAACGGTTACGTCAAACTGGTGGGCGTAGTCAACCACTTTCTTGGTCAATGCCACGTTCTCCTCGTAGGGGAGGTGGCTACCGTCGATCATCACCGACGAGAAACCGTTGTCGATGCAGGATTTGCACAGCTCGAAGGAATCGCCGTGGTCCAAGTGAAGCACAATTTGGGGATGCTCCCAGCCGAGCTCCTTGGCGTAGGCGACAGCGCCCTGAGCCATGTAGCGCAGAAGGGTGGCGTTGGCATAGTTGCGTGCGCCCTTCGATACCTGGAGGATAACAGGCGACTTCTCCTCGGCGGATGCCTTGATGATAGCCTGAAGCTGCTCCATGTTGTTGAAGTTGAAGGCGGGGATGGCATAACCTCCCTTGATGGCTTTGGCGAACATCTCGCGGGTGTTGACCAAACCTAAGTCTTTGTAGCTTACCATTTGAAACTTATTTATTGGTGAATTTCTGAAATTGCTATTTCCGAGCGCAAATTTACTGATTTTTTCTCTCGCGGTGAAATTTTTGGCATAAAAACCGTATCTTCGCGTTATAAAAACCAATCATATTATGGATGATCATTTGCAGCAGGTAGCATCGCGCCTGCGTGGCCTGCGCGACGCTTTGGAACTTTCTATCGACGACGTGGCGCGCGCCGCCAATGTCGAGCCTTCAACTGTCGAGGAATACGAAAGCGGCTCCCGCGACATCCCCGTGAGCTTCCTCCACCGTCTGGCCGCGGCCTATGGCGTGGAGTTGACGGCGTTGCTCTTCGGCGAGGAGCCGAAAATGGCCTCTTATTTCGTCACCCGCGCCGGAAAGGGCGTCAAGGCCGAGCGCACCAAGGCTTACTCCTACCAGGACATTGCCGCTGGTTTCGCCCACCGCAAGCTCGCCCCGTTCATCGTCACCGTCGAGCCCAAGAAAGGCCAGGGGGACGTCCACTTGAACACCCACCAGGGACATGAGTTCAACTACGTCCTTGAGGGGGAGATGGAGATCACAATCGGCTCCAAGAAAATCAAGCTAAGCCCCGGCGATTCAATTATGTTTGACGCCTCGCGCCCCCACGGAATGCTCACCCTGGGCGACTCCCCCGTGAAATTTCTCGCGATCATAACCAATTAGCTAGAAAAGAAGTCGCGCCGTCCCGGCGGGACGGCCTCAGCAACGATAAGCTATTTTTCCCTCTTGCGTTTCGTTATAACGTTATTACGTTATCACGATTCCCCGTCGATAAAGCGATAATAAAAAGTTAAAGATAATGCTCGAAAGATTCCTCGATAGAACCCAATTCTCCTCCTACGACGACTTCATGGAGCACTTCCATGTGCGTGTCCCCGAGAACTTCAACTTCGGCTACGATGTGGTCGACGCGTGGGCCGCTGAAGAACCCGACCGCCCAGCCCTCCTGTGGACCAACGAGGCCGGCGAGGAGCGCCGATTCACCTTCGCCGACCTCAAGCGCGATTCCGATGCCACCGCCTCCTTCTTCCAGGAGCTTGGCATAGGCCGCGGCGACCGCGTGATGCTCATCCTCAAGCGTCACTACCAATTCTGGTGGGCAATAACCGCCCTGCACAAGCTGGGCGCGGTCGTGATTCCTGCCACTCACCTGTTGACCGAAAAGGATATCATCTACCGCTGCGAGCGAGCCGATATCAAGGCCATTGTGGCCTCGGGCGACCCCATCGTCACGGGCCATATCGACAAGGCATTGCCCCAGTGTCCCACGGTGAAATACCGCATATCCACCGGTCCGCTAGTGCCCGAGGGCTGGCTTGATTTCAACACCGGCGTGGAATTGGCCCCCGAGTTCAAGCGCCCCGAGCATCCCAACACCAACGACGACATTTCCCTGCTCTACTTCACCTCCGGCACTACCGGTGAGCCAAAGATGGTTGCCCACGATTTCACCTACCCCCTGGGGCACATCATCACCGCTTCCTATTGGCACAACCTTCACCCCGGCTCGCTGCACCTCACCCTCGCCGACACCGGTTGGGGCAAGGCCGTGTGGGGCAAGCTCTATGGCCAATGGATGGCCGGCGCTGAGGTGTTCGTCTACGACTTCGAGAAATTCGAGCCGGTGGACGTGCTCGAGATGATCCACAAGTACAAAATCACCTCCTTCTGCGCTCCTCCCACCGTATTCCGCTTCCTCATCCGTGAGGATTTGACGAAATACGATATTTCTTCCCTGAAATATTGCACCATCGCGGGCGAAGCCCTTAATCCCTCAGTCTATGAGCAGTGGCTCAAATTGACGGGAATCAAGCTTATGGAGGGCTTCGGCCAGACCGAGACCACCCTTACCATCGCCACCTATCCCTGGCTTGAGCCAAAGCCAGGCTCGATGGGCAAGAAAGGCCCCGAATACGACATCGACCTCCTCACCCCCGACGGCCGTTGGGCCGAGGACGGCGAGCAGGGCGAAATCGTAGTGAAGCTGCCCAAGGAGGGTCGCAAGCCTCTGGGCCTGTTCAAGGAATACCTGCGCGACCCGCAGCTCACCGCCGAGGCCATCAACAACGGCGTCTACCACACGGGCGACGTGGCGTGGAGGGATGAGGACGGCTACTATTGGTTCGTGGGCCGCACCGACGACGTCATCAAGTCGTCGGGCTACCGTATCGGCCCGTTCGAGGTGGAGTCGGCCCTAATGACCCATCCCGCCGTCGTGGAGTGCGCGATTACCGGCGTGCCCGACGACATCCGCGGCCAGGTCGTTAAAGCCACCATCGTTCTGGCCAAGGACTACGTGGAGCGCGCCAAAACCGAGGGCGAAAAGCTCATCAAGGAGATTCAGAATCACGTGAAGCGTGTCACCGCTCCCTACAAATATCCCCGAATCATCGAATTCGTCAAAGAGCTCCCCAAAACCATCAGCGGCAAAATCCGCCGCGTGGAAATCCGCGACAAAAAATGAAATACAGTAGATTAGCAGTCAAGATCGGTTCCAACGTCCTCTCCCGCGCGGACGGCACCCTCGACATCACCCGCATGAGCGCGCTGGTCGACCAGGTGTCCGACTTGCGCCGTCGCGGCATCGACATCGTGATGATCTCATCGGGAGCGGTAGCCGCTGGCCGCTCCGAGCTTAGGCAGGAGGTGGGGTCGTCGCAAAAATCCCTCGATTCCGTCTCCCAGCGCCAGCTTTTCTCGGCCGTAGGGCAAGCCAAGCTAATCAACCGCTACTACGAGCTATTCCGTGACCACGGCCTCTCCTGCGGCCAGGTGCTCACCACTAAGGAAAACTTCTCCACGCGCCGCCATTACCTCAATCAAAAGCATTGCATGGAAGTGATGCTCGCCGCCGGCGTGATCCCGGTTGTCAACGAGAACGACACCGTGTCGCTCACCGAGCTGATGTTCACCGACAACGACGAGCTCTCGGGCCTTATCGCCACCATGATGGGGATGGACGCCCTGGTGATACTCAGCAACATCGACGGCGTATACGACGGGGATCCTGCCGACCCGGCGTCGCATCTTATCACCGACGTGGCCCCGGTTGACGATCCCACGCGCTACGTGCAAGCGGCTAAATCGTCCCTGGGCCGCGGGGGCATGGGCACAAAGATGCGCATTGCCCGCAAGGTGGCCTCGGAAGGTCTTGACGTGATTATCGCCAACGGCAAGCGCCCCAATATTCTTGTCGACCTGATAACCCGTGACGACACTCCCTGCACAGTCTTCCACGCCGCGGCGGTAGAGCCGTCGAGCGTAAAGAAATGGATAGCCCATAGCGAGGGCTTCGCCAAGGGGGAGGTTCACGTCAACCGGGGCGCCGCCGACGCGTTGCTCTCGGGTACTGGAGCCAGCCTTTTGGCCGTAGGCGTGACAAAAATTGAGGGTGATTGGGAAAAGGACGACGTCGTTAAGGTAATCGACCCTGACGGGCGCCAGATCGCCCTTGGCCGAGCTGGCTACTCCTCCATCACAGCGGCCAAATCCATCGGCCGCACGGGCCTCAAGCCCATGATCCACAGCGACTACCTCTTCATCGAGGGCTAGGGGACAGCGCCAGCTTTAATCCTTTCCTCCTTAATCCTTTAAATCTTTAAATCATTAAATCTTTAAGGGGTTAAATCATTAAATCTTTAAGGGAGAGGCGATCAACGAGGGTGGCCAAGGCGCAATCGCCGGTGACATTGCAGGCCGTGCCGAAATTGTCCATGGCGATATAGAGCGCGATCATCAACGCGTTCATCTCCTCGGAAAAGCCCAGGATCGACGACAAAATGCCCAATGAGGCCATAATCGCGCCGCCGGGGATCCCGGGAGCGGCCACAATCGCTATACCCAGCATCGCGGCCAATTGGAGGAACATCCCCGCGTCGTAGGGGACGCCTTGATAAATCATCAACGCTAGCGCGCACGCCACGATTTTCAGCGCCGAGCCGCTCATGTGGATTGTGGCGCACAGCGGAATCACAAACCCCGCCACGCTTTCGTTGACGCCCGTCTTGATCGTCTGCTTCAACGTCACCGGTATGGTCGCCGCCGAGCTTTGCGTGCCCAGCGCGGTCATATACGCCGGCAACATCGTGCGCAGCATTTTCAACGGATTGCGCTTGGCGGCCGCGCCGGCGATGCTGTATTGAAGCAACAAGATGCCGATGTGAAGCACAAAAATCACCGCGATCACCTTCACAAACGTCTGGAGAATCGCCGCCACCTGCCCCTCCATGGTCATCGCCAGGAAGATACCGAAAATGTACACCGGGAGCAGGGGGATAATCACCCCGCGGATGGTCAAGTCGACGATGTCGCGAAATTGTCGGGCCGCTTTGCCGAGAGCCCCGGCCTGCGTGTAGGCGATGCCGATGCCTACCGTAAACGACAGCACCAAGGCCGTCATCACCCCCATCAGCGGAGGTATATCCACCGTGAACCACGGCCTTACGCTTGTCGCGGCCTCAGACGCCGTGGCGAGCGCGCCCTCGGGGGAGATGATATCTGGGAAAATCGCGGCGCCTGTGAAATAGGAAATCGCGCCCGCGAGGAATGTGGCTGAATAGGCCAATGCGACGGTGGTCAGCAACATCTTGCCGGCCCCCTTTCCGATATCGCCAATTGCCGGCGTGACAAAGCCAATGATAATCAGCGGGATAAGGAATCCTAGGAATTGGCCAAAAATACCGTTGAACGTGGCGCACAACGCCGCCAACCAATCCGGTGCGACCATCCCCGCGCCGATACCCAGCGCGATTGCTATGATAATCCGGGGAAGCAGCCCCAGTCGAGTTAACACTTTGACATTCATATCCCTAAAACGTAGAAATCTTCCCATTATTGCCCCTTGGGACTGCCCTCCTTTTGCGCTTTCGTAATAGCGTTATTACGTTATTGCGTGATGACGAAGCGCTCCCCCATGCGCCGATAAAGCGTTAATACGATAAAGCGAAAAAACCTCTTAAATTCCCCCAAAAATCAGCGTTGTCTCCTAAAATTCCACTTTTGTAACAATGATGTAACAAAAATTTCTAAAATATAACAAATTGCTAATCAATGAACTGCACCATAAAATCCCCAATCCATAAAATTTTTAACAAAAAAATCTTTCAAAATTATTTGCACAGAAAAATTATTTGTATATTTGAGACGTGAAACGGAAAAAGACTATTTACCCTATCGCACTATATTACTAAATTCTATTCATCTAAAAAATTCACAACTATGGGCTCGACGAAATTCCAAAACAATCTCATGAAGCTGCAAGGCAACATGCTCAACTTCGCTTATATGCTTACCGCCAACCGTGACGACGCTTACGACCTCCTTCAGGACACTACCCTCAAGGCTCTCGACAACGAAGAGAAGTACATCGACAACACCAACTTCAAAGGCTGGGTGTTCACGATCATGCGCAACATCTTCATCAACAATTACCGTCGCGTAGCCCGCGCCGCCACCGTGGTTGATTCCACCGAAAACCTCTACCACCTGAACCTTTCCCAGGATTCAGGCTTGGAGACTCCCGAAGGCTCGTTCGGAGCCAAGGAGATCACCCAGTACATCAGCGAGTTTCCCGACGAGTACCGCGTTCCATTCTCGATGCACGTCGCCGGCTACAAGTACAACGAGATAGCCGAGAAGATGAATCTGCCCCTTGGCACCGTCAAGAGCCGCATCTTCTTCGCCCGCCAGCGCCTGCAGAAGCGTTTCGCCGACTACCGCTAACGCAATGCACAATGCATAGTGCATTGTGCACTGAGCGAGACCCCATAGTTACTTAAATACGCAATAGAGAGGGCCGCCCCCAGCTGGGGACGGCCCTCAATCATTGGAGCCAATAGGGTCGGTGGATGCCCAGGGGGCGGCCTTGGGCGGCCTTCGCCCAGGGTTAAGAGGGCAAGATCTAGGTTATTGCTCCTCCTCGGCGGCTTTCAGAGCCGCCTCCTCGGCCTCGGTGCGCCACTTCACGCGCACGTGGGTCTCAGGGTAGCGGAGCACCATGCAAGAGGCCTCGGTGATGACGATCGCGTCGGTGTTGCGCTGGCCCGAGGTGCGCAGGTCGAGTTTCTCGGTTTGGAACGGGATGTGGCAGTATTTGGTCACATACTCGGGGTCGAGGATCAGGCCGTGGCACTCGTGTCCGCATTGGTCGAAGGTCTCGCAAGGCAACACGTAGAGCGAACCGAATTTGCTCACGATCTCGTTGAAGTCGATACCCCATTTGGTCACGCGCTCCTGAGCGTTCACCAGTCGAGAGAAATTCATTTGATTGATTTTCTCCACCAGTTTGGAGCCGGCGAGCAGGATCTTGCGGGTCGAGCCATTGTTCTTGGTGAAAGCCTTGTAGCACATCGACACAAGGTCGTCCTCTTTCATCTCGAAAGGCAACTCGTGGTCGCGGCCGGCTTGGTTCCAGATACCTCCGGTGAGGTAAACCTCGCCTTTTGTGGGGTCGTTGACCTTGGCCTTGGTGCCGAACAGGAAGTTCTTCTCCATGCCCAGACGCATGTCGTAGATTGCAACCTCCTCTTGGTCGCTGAATGTCCAGCCCACCTCCTTGTTTGCCAGTTTCATGAGCGTCGATTGCTCGATCTGGGCCTTGAAGATTTGGCAGTAGTTGTCGGCCTTGGTGGGGACGGCCTCGAAGGAGGTAGTCTGCACGTCAAGTTCGCCGGCGGCGCGGCCCATGCGGATGAGTTTGGTTCCCTTGGCCATTGCGGGTACGACGGCTACGCTCGAGGTGTCGAGGTTGTTTACGGAGATCACGTTGACCGTCTTGGGCTGGGTGCGCGACACCACGTAGAGCACCAGGGGCTGGCCGTTGGAGGCGGTAATTGAGGGCACGAGGATCGTCTCGGAGGCCTCAAACATGTTCTCCTTGGCCACGGTGAGCGTCAGGGGGGAGTTGTCGGAGCTACCCTCGGTAGCCTTGGCAAGCTCGGTTTCGGTCTCCTTGGTGTCCACCGAGTAGTATTGGACAGTCATTGAGCCAGCGGCGCGGCTTCCGGAGCAGCGTGTAATCTGGTCGACGGGGGTGGCCATGGGACGGATCTTGGTGATGCGGTTGTCGATCTCGCTGCGCAAGAGGCCCGGGGCGACCTCCTCGGCGACCGAGGTGGTGAGGGGGCCGTCGGTGACGTGGGTGCCACCCGCGGTGCCGGCCACCACGGCGGCCGAAGCGTAGATCATGTCACCGTCGCCTCCGAGGGCGAGCCAAAGGGCCACAGTGGCGATTGCCACGAGAAGGGTTACTACGCCGTTGTCGCTTTTCACCCACTGGATCATCTGGTCAATCATGCCAGAGAGGTTTTTTACATTGAAATTTTTCATAGAAGTTGAATGTTTAAAGTTTAAAGTTTAAAGTTTAAAGTTGAAAGTTTAAAGTTGAAAGTTTAAAGTTTAAAGTTTAAAGTT
>JAJPXC010000028.1 GCA_021205635.1 Bacteroidales bacterium
TAAACTCAGGCCATTACAACCAAATTATGCACAATTTTGTCTCTTAAACCAAATTGTCTAACTGAAGAGAGATGGATGAGCATTTGGACGCGGTGGTGCTGAGGGCCGTGCGGCATAGCGACGCGCGGTGGGTGGTGACGTTGTTGACAAGGCAGCGGGGGCCGTTGTCGTTTCTGGTGTCGATGGGGGCGACGGCGGGTTCCAGGCGCCGTCGAGCGGTGCTGACGCCGATGAATGTAATAGAACTAGAGGGCGACATACGGCCCAACCGGGCGCTGCACACCATGCGGGGAGCGCAGGCGGTGATTCCCCTGCCCTCTCTCTCACAGCATCCAGTAAAGATCATTATGGCCCAACTGATGGCGGAGGTGCTTGCGGCTGCCACGCGCGACGAGCAGCACGACCCGTTGCTCTACGACTTCGCGAGATATTCGGCTATGGCTCTGGAGGCGGCCCAGGAGCGAGGAATAGCGTTGGCCAATTTCCACTTGGCGTTTTTGGTAGGGTTGACGCGTTTCGTGGGTATCGAGCCTGATTTTACTGAAGTGGCGCCCGGGGCGACGTTCTCCCTTGAAGAGGGACGGGTTGCCTGGGGGACACCCAACACGTTATCACCCACCGAGACGACATTCGCGGCTCGACTCGCCCGGATGAATTATCGCACGTCGCGACTGTTCAGCTTGTCGCGAAGGGAACGAAATGACATCTTAGACGGGATTTTGCGCTACTATACGCTGCACGGAGTGCAGTTGTCGTCGTTGCGCACGGTGTCGTTAGCGAGGGAAATATTCGATTAGAGCTGCACTTCGCGGAAGGTGCTGGAAAGGCCATCGAAGATAAGCAGGCGTGAGGCGAGCGGCTCGCCGATACCCGCGAGGATTTTTATGGCCTCGAGGGATTGAAGCGAAGCGATGACGCCTGGGACCGGACCAAGGACGCCCGTGAAGGAGCAGGGGGAGAAGGATTGGGAGGTGTCGTCAGCGGGAAATAGGGAGGCCCAGGTGGCGTTGTGGCCGTCCAAGGCCGGCTCCCCCAGCGAATGGCCGTCCAAGGCCGGCTCCCCTAACTGGGTGAGGATCATGCCGGAGAGGGCTTCGACGCCTCCGATGACGCAGGGGATGCCCAACTCGTCGCACACGCTGGAGGTCATCGCCTTGGTAGCTGGGTTGTCGCTACCGTCGATCACCACGTCGTAGGAGGGGAAGATGCGGCGCGCCACCTTCTCGGTGACCAGCAATTGATGCTCCTCGACCATCGTCTCATGGTTGCGCTCCTCAATGGCCTTGAGAATAAGGGAGGATTTTCGCTTACCGCAATCGGCCTCGGTGAAAAACAATTGTCGCTGGAGGTTGGAGATATCTACGGTGTCGTAATCGGCGATTCCGATACGGCCCACGCCCGCGGCGGCCAATTGGACAGCCACAAGCGAGCCAAGCGCGCCGCAACCCACGACCAAAGCGCTGCTCTTCAGCAACTTTACTTGTCCCTTTGGACCAAACTCAGAGACCTGATTTTGGCGGGCGTAACGTCGTCGTTGTTCGGGGGTTAGTACCATGTTACACCGTTGGAATATGACGACCGCTTGTCGTACTTGAGGTCGGACAGCAGCGACGAGTTGACGGAAATGTGGAAGTTGTAGCTCTTGTAGGGACCCACGGGCACGAACGATGCGCGCATCGACCAGCAGTGCATGTCGCGGGTGATGTTGCAGTTCATGTAGGCAATCTTGTGGGTATCGAAGTTGTAGGACGCCGAGAAACCGAAATTCCAGTTTTTCGTGGGGCGAATATTGCCCGAGAAACTGAGGTTTTGGGTCCACTTGCCGTTGTACTCCATTTTGTCGTAGTTGAACGAGCCGTAGGAGTAGTTGACCGAGTAGTTGACAGAAAGGTTCCACGGCACGCTCCAGGGCATGTAGCCGTCGCCATCGAGCTGGATATCGTCGTCACTGGAGTCTTTGCCTCCCGGCCCGCCGCGGCTGCCTGGTTCGTCGTCATCGTTGGCTGAGTTGCCCTTGTTGGAATTGCCCTTGTTGGAGTTGTTGGAGCTGGAGCCGCCCTTTTTAAAGGTGGAGTTGCTGAAGGTGTAGGAGAACGAGGTGCCAGTGCTGGAGAGTTTGGCCAGACCTTTTCCGGCCTGTAGGCGCGTTTTGTTAATACGCACGGGAGAGCCGGAAGGTGTGAGACCGTAGGTATAGACATCCCACACGGCCGATAGGTTCAAGTTGAAGTTCTTCACCAATCGCAGCAGCAGCGAGGTGTTGATGTTGCTCCACCGCAGGGAGTCGGCGGCGAAGTTGTAGCTTTGCGACACGGTGAAATTCTCGATCAGGGAGATTTTCTTCTCGCCGGTTGAGTCGGCGTCGCTTTTAACCTTCATCTCCACGTTATTGGCCAGCGAAACCGACACCATACCCGTTTTGCCCTGCCCAGGCACGCCGTAGAGCGAGTTGGGGAACATCGAGTAGATCTTTTGCTGGGTTTTCCCCTCGGTGTCCACGTAGTTGTATCGGCCGTAGTAGCCGAAGAACGACGATGAGAAGTCGGGAGCGCCAGAGAATGAGATGGTAGGGGTAAACACGTGGCGAATCATCTTCACTTTGTCGCCCAGGAATGGCAGCGGCTTGAAGAAGCCGTAGATCTTGGTGTCCAAGGACACGGAGCCTGAGAAGTCCCAAACGTTGTAGAACGAGTAGGAGGTGTCGCACACCTCAGCCGCCGCGTTGGGATCCCACTGGCGCTTCACCTTGGTGGTGTACATACGGTCGGTAACGGTGACCGAGGGGGTGACGTTCAGGTAGGAGAAGATGTTGAACGTGGCAGAGATGGGGATGGAATGCTTCATACCATTGCGCCAATCCTTGATTAGGCTTTTCTTGAAGAACACGTCCTGCTGTGCCGTCAACGAGTTTTGCAACTGGCCTGAGTAGCTCAATTTGATTTTCTCATACCATTTCTCGGCGCCGACGGCCTTTTTGCGCTTGAACGGGGCCGTCTGCGACATGGTGACGGTGACGTTGGGGAACGAAACGTTCAGCGTCGAGTCCTGGGTGCGCTGGGTGATGTTGAGCGTTGTCGACAGCGACCACTTGCTATTGGGGAATCGGTAAGTCATGTTCACCGACGAGCTCTTGGTGTTCTCGGTGAAGGCCGATGAGTAGTAGGAGCTTATGTCGTTGCGGGTGTAACCGGAGGTGGTGAAATTGACCGACGCCGAGAGCGACATGTTGGGGTTGGCCTTGGAGTCCTGGGAATGGGTCCACAGGATCTGGAAGTTGGTCTGCTTGGAGTAGTCGGGTAGGCCCTTGTCGCCGTAGATCGACTTGAGGTAGTTGATCTGGAAGTTACCGTTGTACTTGTAGCGCTTGGCGTAGGTCGACTGTGCGGCCAGGCCCCAAGAGCCTTTGGTGTAGATCTCGCCTGTGAGCGCGAGGTCGATATTGTCGTTGATGGCGAAGTAGTAACCGCCGTCGCTCAGATAGAATCCTCGCTGATAGTCGTCGCCGAAGGTGGGGAAGATGATACCCGAGGAGTATTTGTCGCTGAACGGGAAATAGCCGAAGGGGATAGCCAGGGGCAGCGGCAAACCCGCCAACACCATGTAGGCCGGCCCGGTGACGATGTTCTCGCCGGGACGCACCTTGGCTTTTGTCAACTGCAGGTAGAAGTGGGGGCAGTCGTGCTTGTCGCAGGTGGTGTAACGTCCGTTCTGGATGTAGTAGTCGTCGTTCTCCATCTTTTTGGTTTGGCCGCCCGTGAGGTATCCCTCACCCTGTTGGGTGACGACGTCGGTGATGTAGCCGCGCTTGCTTTTGAAGTTGTAGCGCATGGTCTCGGTCTCGTAAGAGGTGCCGCTTTCGACGAATACCGGGGAGCCTTGCACTTCGCCTGCGGTGTCGGTGGTGCCCACGGCGTAAACGGTGGAGGTCTTGAGGTCGAGGTCAATGTTGTCGGCATCGAGTGTCATGTCGCCGTAGACGATTTTGCCCGTACCGTACATGTAGGCGTGGCTTTGTCCGAGCATGATCATCGAGTCCTTTGATGAGAATACCACTTGGTGATCAAGATCCACTTTCTCCTTACGTATCAGCGACTTGCGAGTGGAATCGCTACGCAAAAGGGGACGTTTCTTCGTGGCAACGCTGTCGATGGTGTCGATAATCTCGAGATTTTCGAGAATTTCGGGAATTCCGAGAGTATCGGGATTTCCGGGATTTCCGATGGAATCCACTTGAGGGAAAGCCACCTCGGCGGTCACGTCATCCCCAGCCCGTGACAGGAGCGCGGGAGCCAGGAGCGTAACCAAAATTGCGGCGATTATATATAGTGGCGATCTTCTCAATGTGTTCGATTGGGCATAATTCGGTGCAAAGGTACAAAAATCTCCACGTCCCCCAATCAAGGACGCGGAGATTTTATGTTAACGCCAGTGCAATAACGAAATTTAGTAGAGGATGACTCGGGCTGCTGGGCCTTGGCGGCGGATGAGCAATTGGCCTGATTGAGGGGAGGTTACGCGGATGCCCTGGAGGTTGTAGTACTCAACGGGGACATTGGGATCGAAGGCTCCAGGGGTGACGGCTGGAATCGATTCTACGCCCGAGAAACCGTTGTAAACTTGGTTGAGCCCCGCAACCTTGATAGTACCCTCGCCAGTTGCGCCGAATGTAAGCGTAATCGACTGCAAGGTAATGGGATAGATATCCGGGGAGGTAGCCAAGTCGCTCAAGTCGAAAGTTACGTCGCCAACTTGGTCGAGGGTGACATCGCTACCGGTGACACTGGTGTTGCGGGCACCATTGGGGGTAACAGTGGCGGCAATCTTGTTGACGGCAGGGCCAGTAACCGTGAGATTGAGGGCCAAAGCGTCGGGCCAGCTCCACAGTTGGATCGGAGTGGCAGGGGTAAGTGTGACTGTCGGGGAGCGGGTTGAAGTAACCTTGTGGGATATCTCCAAGCCATCGGCGCTCACAGCGTCGATAGTAGCTGTTGCCGAGGTACCCTTTACGCTCCAAGCGCCTGACTCATAGATGGATTCGATGGGCATTGTAGGGCCGGTGGGACATTCGACGGTAATGCTTGTGGTGGCGGTTTGGCCGCCCACAGTAGCCTCAATAGTAGTCAAGCCATCAGCAAGACCGCTGACCGTGCCATCAGCGCCGATAGTGGCAACAGCGGCGTCGGTGGTGTTCCAGGCCAAAGCGGCGGCGTCGAGGGGCATCAACTCACCGTCAACCACAGCGTTGGCCTGGATGGTGACGGGATGGATGTTGTCGATCAGCAACGAGCTGTAACCCAGTGAGATCTCGCTCGCTTGAGCCACGTAAACAGGGATAGTAGCCGTGGCGTCGCCATATGTAGCGGTGAGGGGGAAAGCGCAGGGTTGTGGAGCCATGATCGAGCGGCCATCTTCACTTACAGTAACCGTCCCTGCGGGCACCGACAACGTGTAGTCGTCGAAATCCATATCGATCAGCTGGCCGTATTGATTGTAAGCCAACACTTTAGGCGTGTAGTAGCCATACTGCGGGATGGTTTTGGTCGAGTCGTAAAAGCGGATTTCGGTCACCTCGTCGTCCTTCGGGGAGGTGATTACGGCGAACAAGCCCGAGCCAACAGCGCGCTCCGAGCCGTCGCTAGGGGTGTTGACGAAGCCCTCCTGTTGGAGCCACATCATGGTGGAGCCGCCGCCATCGAGGTCGAGTGCGTCCCAGCAACCCAAACAGCGCATCAGCTCGGCGCCTTGGGGATAGGTAACGCCCGTATTTGTAGCGGTTTTGCCGTCGACGGTACACATCACGAAGATGGTGCGATCCTTGTCGTAGCCGATCATCGTGCGGGGATACTCCGAGTCGCGGGAGTTGATGAAGCGGTTGGCGGTCAACACAGCTTCGCCGTTGCGGAGCAAGGTCACGTCTCCGCCCACAACCTCCTTCACATCGGGGGCCAGATTGTCGAAGGTGGGGAGGGTCAAGCCAATATTGACGGTTACCACGTCGCCGGGTTGCAAGCCAGCAACTGAAGAACCAACCGACGGACCGGCTGCCAGCACAGCGCCTCCCTCAGCGATTGCCATGTTGCCACCTGTCGAGGGGGCGGAAACGACCTTGAGAGTGACAGGCGAGTTAATTTTCCACTCAGCGCCGTCGGCCAATTCCAGGGCAACCTCGGTCCAGCCGGCAGCCGAGTGGGTATAATGGCCGCGATATTGGTTGAAAAGGACGAAGTCGGAGGAATCGTCCTGGGCGTCCAAGCGGGAGTCGTCGCGGCGGGCGAAGTTCACGCCGTAGAGCGACAGCACGTCGCCCGATGGGAGCGTGGCGGTGTTGTTAAGGACGGTTTGGTCACACCACATGCCGCGATTCCAGTCCATGATCCAGGCGTCGATATGGTTGTCGTGGTCGACGTTGTCAGAGATGGCCATTTGCCCTTGGTGGCAAGCGGTCATGTTGGGGTAACCGAGCATCAGCGGGGTGGAGGCCCAGGTGATGAAGAAGTCGCCGTTGATCCAGGCCACGTATTGGTTGGTGTCGTCCTGGTGACGCTTGGCCACCGAGGTCATCTTTTCCGAGGTGTGCACCGAGTCGCAACCAAGGTGCATGCGCAACTCGAGGTTGGGCGAATTGTTCAAGTCGACGGTCAAAACGTTGGCGGTAAAGTGCTTGGATGTCGATTCCTGACTTTGGTAACGCAGACGCGTGTGCATCATGCCGGGACCGGCCTTGTAATAGGCGACGGTATCGACATCGTATTTCACGCCGCGCAGCTCATGCACAGTGGAAGCTGTGGCGACTGTACTCCCGGCCAGCGCCAGGACCAGCAGTAAATGGTGTTTCATGCGGGTTATTGTGTTTAATGTTGGTATTCTTAAGGGTAAAATTGAAAAATATTCAACACAATCATGCGGCCTTAGCCCTTTCACGCCCCAAAGATACGCGTTTTTCGCGAGGCGGCCAAGAAAGTTTAAACCTTCCTCCCTCCATCGGTGTTCTATATTTACTGAATAGTCTAAAAAACATATACTACTATGGCAAAAGAAAGTGTGGCCTTGTTGAAAGGCAAAATAGATGTGTCCTTGGTCCTTGACCAATTGAACGCCGCCCTGAGCGAGGAGTGGCTCGCATATTATCAATACTGGACGGCCGCCAAGATGGTGAAAGGCGCCCAAAGAGAATCGATCGAAAAAGAGTTTGAGAAACATGCCGACGCCGAACTTAAACACGCCGGCTGGGTAATCGACCGTATCATCGAGCTTGAGGGCGTACCCGTATTGACCCCTCAGGATTGGTTGACTCACGCTCGCTGCGTGTACGACACCCCCACCGAGTTCACCTCCGAGTA
Organism: Bacteroidales bacterium; assembly: GCA_021205635.1. Lineage (GTDB taxonomy): Bacteria > Bacteroidota > Bacteroidia > Bacteroidales > Muribaculaceae > JAJPXC01. The sequence continues at coordinate 7,341 of JAJPXC010000028.1, forward strand.
CTTCGTCAAGGTGATCCGCGCAGCCGAGGAGTGCGCCATGCGCCGTTATCAGGAAATTGCCGAGCTCACCGAGGGCAAGGACTTCGTCACCTGCGACCTGGCCAAGAAGATCCTGGCCGAGGAAGCCGACCACGAGCAGGACATGCAGGACTTTATCGACGACATCGACACGGCCCGCAAGTATTTCCAAGGAAAATAATGATAAGCGTTTAGCATTTAGCCGAATAGCTTAACTAAAAAGGAATCCGCCGCAAGCCCCTCGCTGAGCCTGCGGCGGTTATTTATGATGAATCCACCCCACGGCTCCAATGCTGGTATTTTTGGGCGAAAGTGAACAATTCTTCGGAGAAAATCATTAATTTTGAAGCGGCGTTGCCTTCCAGGACGCCGCTTCACCTCTTTAAGGCAGTCAAAACGACATTGTTAATGCCCTGTAAGACACCGTTTTCAACTATTTACAACTATGAGCAATCAACTGAAAATCTACTGCAAGAATATCGAGCAATATGTGCCGATTACCGGAGGCGAAACCCTCAGCGACATCCTCAAGCGCCTAGGAGGATACATCCCGTTCCGACCCATCTGCGCGCGCGTCAACAACAAGACCGAGGACTTGCAGTATCCCGTGTTCGCGCCCAAGCAGGTGGAGTTTCTCACCACCACGTCGGCCTCGGGCAGTCGCGCCTACATCCGCTCGCTGTGCATGATGCTCTACAAGGCCGTGAACACGCTCTACCCTCAAGCCACGCTGCGCATCGAGCACTCGATCTCGCGCGGCTACTACGCGTGTCTCCACGGCCAGGAGGTAACCCCCGAGGTGGTGGCCTCGCTGCGCGACGAGATGTTACGCCTGGTGGAGCGCGATATCCCCTTTGAGCGTAAGGAGCGACTCACTAAGGACGTGATCCCCATCTTCGAGCGCCAAGGGCTGAAGGACAAGGTGAAACTGCTCCAGACGACCCGCGAGCTCTATACGATATACTATCGCTTGGACGGCCTGTGCGACAGCTACTACGGCGTGCTGGCACCGTCGACTGGACTGCTGCGCGTATTCGACCTCGTCCCCTACAAGGAGGGTATGCTGCTGATGGGGCAGGACCCCACCAATCCCGACGTGCCCCAGCAGCCGATCACCCAGGAGAAGATGTACCACGCGTTCACCGAGCACCTGCTGTTCAACGAGGTTGTGGGCGTCAAAAACGTGGGTGAATTGAACGAAGCGGTGATCGACCGACGCGCCAACCTGCTGATTAACGTGGCCGAGGCCATGCACGACAAGAAAATCGGCTCGATCGCCGACGAAATCGCCGCCCGATACCGCCAGGGTGGCGCTCGATTCGTGTTGATCGCCGGTCCGTCATCCTCCGGCAAGACCACCACAACCAAGCGTCTGGCCGTGCAACTGGTGTGCAACCTGTTGCGCCCCCAGATGATCTCGCTCGACAACTATTTCCTCGACCGCGAGCATACGCCCCGCGAGGCCAACGGCGACTACGACTTCGAAAGCCTGTACGCGCTCGACCTCGACCGATTCAACAACGACCTCAACGCGCTGCTGCAAGGCCAGGAGGTAGAGCTCCCATATTACAACTTCGAGCTTGGAAAACGCGAGTTTCGCGGCGAGAAGGTGAAGCTCGAGGAGGGCTCGGTGCTCCTCATCGAGGGTATCCACGGCTTGAATCCTGAGCTTACTTCCCACATCGAGGAGCGCATGAAGTACCGCATCTACGTGTCGGCGCTCACCACGCTGTCGATCGACGACCACAACTGGGTGCCTACCACCGACAACCGTCTGCTGCGGCGCATTATCCGCGACTACAAGTACCGCGGAGTAACAGCCGAGGACACCATCAAGCGCTGGCCGTCGGTGCGCCGAGGCGAGGAGCGGTGGATTTTCCCATATCAAGAGAACGCCGACGCCACGTTCAACTCGTCGCTGTTGTTTGAATTGGGCGTGATGAAAGAGTACGGCGAGGAGATACTCAAGCATGTCCCCCGCGATATCCCCGAGTATGGCGAAGCCTCGCGATTGATCACCTTCCTAGGGTATTTCCAGCAAATCCCCGACAAGATGATCCCCCCCACGTCGCTGCTGCGGGAATTCCTGGGAGGCTCCTCATTCCACTATTAAAAATGGTTAAATCGTCTCTTTTTGGCTACTCGAGCTTGATATTTTCTTGTTTTATATTTAACTTTGCAAAGCTAAGAATATCATCCGATTATGACGCAAGATATTATTATCTCTCACCCCAGTGCTGAAGCAGTTCAATTCTTTAAGAATTGGGAAAAACGCAAGCATGAGCAGCAAAAGAAATTGGCTGCCAAGGACACATGTACTTTCGAGATTAAGGTATAATGGAAATTTCGTTCATTATAAAAAACGATAAGGGCGACCAATTACGAGTCGCCCTTTCTCGTTACCACGAAACAGTGTTATCATCCTTCACATCCGATCCCACCGCTTTGTCATTAGAGTTTTATGATGTCACTCTTATGAGGGAGACTGGCTCGGAATATATCGAATACACCCTCTTATCGAAAATTTCAGAAACTTTAGCTGCCTTTTTACGAGATAATGATCTTGCCGTGCTATGTTTCTATTGCGATAGCGTCAATGATGTAAAGCGTCATCATCAAGAAATTTCACCTCAACATTTCCGGAGCAACCTATTCAGCCGTATGTTTGAACGATATACCTCATCCCATGGGTTGGATGCTTATCTTAACCAACGCATCATCGTAGGAGAAGGCCAGGACGCCATGTATGCCCACCTTATTTCCCGAGCAAAATATGGGCCGATTCTTGCCCAGATTGCATTGACCATTCAAGACAAATGAGAAGGCAATAAACGGCGGGGGATTGCGTTATATGATTGTTATGAAGAATTTTATAAGAATCATTATACTTGCCCTGCTACCCATCTGCGCCGCGTCGTGTATCGAGGACGGCGTGTCAACCTCGTCGGCCGACCAGCCCACGTTCTCGGTCGACACGCTCCAACTAGGCAGCGTCTTCACCGGCCAGGGTACCCCCACTCACCGTTTCGTGGTGTACAACCGTCACGACAAAATCATCAATATCAATACGATAGCCCTGAGAAACGACGCCTCGGGAGTGTTTCGTCTAAACGTCGACGGCCAGTCGGGACGCACGTTCTCCAACGTTGAGATCCGCCCCAACGATTCAATCTACGTCTTTGTGGAGGCAACGGCACCCGTTAACGGCACCCCAGGCCTGCAAGCCGTTGAAGATCATCTGGATTTCACTACCCAGGGCGTGACCCGGTCGGTGGTATTGCACGCCGACGGTTTTGACGTGGAGCCGATACGCTCGTTGGTCATCACCAAGGATTCGCGCATGACCGCCGAGTATCCCTACCAGGTGTGGGATTCGATCGTGGTCGAGGAGGGAGTCAAACTGATTGTGGATCCCGGGGTTACGCTGTATTTCCACGACAAGGCTGAATTCATCGTGCGCGGCACCCTGGAGGTGAACGGCACGGCCGAACAGCCGGTGGAGATGGTGGGCGACCGTCTGGGCAATGTCGTGACTACTATCCCGTTCGAGCTGCTCGCGTCGCAGTGGGAGGGATTGTTCTTCACGCCGTCATCTAAAGGCAATAAGCTGAGCCACACGTCGATACGCAACACCAGCTACGGCGTGGTGGCCGATTCGCTGGGCGGATCGATGGAGGCGCCGGAGCTCTACATGCTTAATTGCCAGCTGCACAACTCGGGTTCGTACGTGTTTCAGGCGGCCCACACGGGCGTCACTGCGATCGGTTGCGAATTTTCCGACGCGTCGCTGGGCGTGATGTACGCGCGTGGCGGAGAGTTGACTTTAAATCACTGCACGATAGCCAATTATTACCTCTTTACGGCACTTGGCGGACCTTCGCTTCAGCTTGCCCACGTGACAAGCGAGGACGACGACGCCTCAGGCCTGCCCTACCTCAAGGCCAATATCGACAACACGATCGTCTACGGCAACGGTACCGACCTATCGCACGGCGACCTGGAAGGGTCGAACGTGCTGATGCGACGCTGCGTGTTGAAGTCGGCGGGTAGCGATGACAACAATTTCATCAACTGCCTGTGGGACACCGACCCGCTATATTATACCGTTCGCGAGGATTATTACTTCGATTATCGGTTGAAGGAGGATTCGCCGGCTCGCAATGCTGCCGACGCTTCGCTCACCCTTCCCGCGGCCGCCTACGACCGCTATGGCAACCCCCGCGCCGGCGCTATCGGCGCCTACGAATAAGTATTAAGTGATAGTGATTAGTGATTAAGTATAATACCTTGCTGAATGTCTTCATCCAGCAAGGTATTAACTTTAAACTTTAAACTTTAAACTTTAAACTTTAAACTATTCTTGGGGGATTTTGTCGAAGAGGGCGATAAGGCGGGTAAGTTGCTCCTGGTCGCGGAAGGAGAAGGTGATGCGGCCTTTGCCGTTGGCGTCGCAATGCAATTGCACGGGTGCCGAGAAACGGGCCGACAAGTTCTGCTTCAATTCGTCGAAAAGGCGGTTTTTCTCGCGCTTGAGCGTGGGCTTCTTGGGCGATATCTCTACCCCCTCGAGCATCTCCTTGGCGAGCTCCTCGGCCCGACGAACGCTCAAATCCTCAGCCAAGATACGGTGGAACAATTTATTTTGCATCTGATGGTCGTCGAGCCTTAGGATCGCGCGGGCGTGACCCTCGGTCAATCGCCTCTCGCTCAGCGCCAATTGCACATCGGCGTGCAGGCGTAGCATGCGCAACGCGTTGGCGATCACAGCGCGGCTTTTGCCTATGCGCTCCGACAACTGTTCCTGAGTCAAGTGATACTGGGCAATGAGCTTGTTGTAGGTCAAGGCAATCTCGATTGGGTTGAGATCCTCACGCTGGATGTTCTCGATCAGCGCCATCTCGGTGAGCTCCTGCTCATTGGCGTCGCGTATATAGGCGGGGATCTCATGGAGCCCAGCGGCCAACGCGGCACGGTAGCGGCGCTCGCCAGCGATTATCTGATAGCTTGACGGGCCCACTTGCCGCAGCGAGATGGGCTGGAGCACGCCGTAGGTGGTGATCGAGCGCGTAAGGTCGTCAAGAGCCTCCTGGGCGAACGTCTGGCGCGGTTGGTCGGGGTTCGGCGAGATTTGGCTCAGTGGCACGGTGTTGATAGCCGACGTGCCAGCCGCGGGCACGTCGTCCATTGGTATTAGCGAGTCAAGGCCTCGCCCTAATGCGTTGCGTTTCAATGCCATATTACTTGTTCTTGGAATTCTTGGAGATGATTTCTTTGGCCAGCATCACGTGGGAGGTCGCTCCGCGGCTCTCGGGATCGTAGAGCAGCGCTGGCAAGCCATGGCTTGGTGCCTCGCTTAAGCGGATATTGCGCGGGATGACGGTGTCAAACACCATCTGCCCGAAATGCCCCTTCAGCTCCTCGTAGATCTGGTTGGCAAGTCGCAGGCGCGCGTCGTACATTGTCAACAGGAAGCCCTCAATCTCGAGATGGGGGTTGAGGCGCGACTTGATGATGCGTATCGTGTTCAACAACTTCGAGATGCCCTCCAGAGCGAAATACTCGGCCTGCACCGGGATGATTACCGACTGCGCGGCCGTAAGCGCGTTCACCGTGATCAGGCCCAGCGACGGGGAGCAGTCGATAAGGATATAGTCGTATTGTGGAGCGATAGGCTCCAGCAGGTGCTGAAGCACGCGCTCACGATCGGATTTGTTGATCAGCTCAAGCTCGGCGCCAGCGAGGTCGATGCGGGAGCCGATTAGGTCGAGGCCTTCCACACACGTCTTCACTTGCGAGCCCTGCAGCGGGTAGTTGTCCACCAAGCACTCGTAGATCGACGAGGTCATCGACTTGGGGTCGATACCGTAGCCCGAAGTGGCGTTGGCCTGCGGGTCGGCGTCGATGATAAGCACCTTTTGGCCGGCCGACGCCAGCGACGCTCCCAGATTGATTGTGGTGGTGGTTTTTCCTACTCCGCCCTTCTGATTGGCGATTGCAATTATTTTACCCATAAGCAATTATAATTTTGCACAGTGCAAAGTAACATCTTTTCCCCCAAATACCAAAAACTAACGCCCAAAAACCACCTCCCCTGTTGATAACTGACCAAAATTGTCGATAACCTTGAATCTTTTGTCTTTTGGTGAAAATGACATACCTTCGGCCCTCAGCCGGGGGTAATTTTGTACCGTAATTCTTAACCACCAAAAACAATAAATGCTATGGAAGAAAATGAACAGATTTATCAAGAAGAGGCTCAGCTCCAGGAGCAGAGCCTCAACGAAGAGCCCACAGCGACTCAAGAGGACGAGCAGGCGCACGACGATGGCCAGCACCTCACCAAAGGGACGGGAGCCTTGGGAGAAGCAAGTGACACAGTCGAGCAAGCAACGTCGCCGAGGATCGAGCCAGCGGTCACCCGAGTGGATCTTGAAGAGGTTCTTGCTGCGGCTGAGCGCCGCGGTTATCTTAAGGGCCGTAATGAACGCATTGAGGAGCTGATGTCGCGCCCTCGCGAGCTCGAAGCCCCCACACAATCGCCCCAGACCCTAATCCTCAACCACATCCGCCGCTCAATCTGGGATTAAACCC
>JAJPXC010000046.1 GCA_021205635.1 Bacteroidales bacterium
CCCCCTAGGCATCCGCGTGATGGCCGTCCAAGGCCGGCCCCCCTAGGCATCCGCGTGATGGCCGTCCAAGGCCGGCCCCCCTAGGCTGCGCGGACGCTTGTGGGGGCTTTTAACTTTTAACTTTCGGCAGCCGCTTCGGGGACTGTGTCGTCGTAGCGCTTGTAGGCTTCAACGATGCGTTGAACGAGAGAGTGGCGGACGATGTCCTTTTTGTCGAACTCGACGCGGCCGATGCCAGGTACGTCCTTGAGTACGCGCAGGGCGTGGATAAGGCCGGAGGGAACTGAGCGGGGCAGGTCGATCTGGGTGACGTCGCCTGTGATGATCATTTTGCCGTTCATGCCCAGGCGGGTGAGGAACATCTTGATCTGGTGGGTGGTGGTGTTTTGGGCCTCGTCGAGGATGATGACGGCGTCGTTGAGGGTGCGGCCTCGCATGAAGGCGAGGGGGGCGATCTGGATGGTCTTGGATTCCATATATTCCTTGAGTTTCATGGCAGGCACCATGTCCTCGAGGGCGTCGTATAGGGGCTGGAGGTAGGGGTCGATCTTGTCCTTCATGTCGCCGGGGAGGAATCCGAGTTTTTCGCCGGCCTCGACGGCGGGTCGGGATAGGATCACTCGCTTGACTTCGCGGTTTTTGAGCGCGCGGACTGCCAGGGCGATGGCGACGTAGGTTTTGCCCGTGCCGGCGGGGCCGAGGGCGAACGTCAGGTCGTTCTGCTGGCAGGCCTCGACGAGGTCGCGCTGGTGCTGGTTGCGGGCTTGGATGGGACGGCCGTTGACGCCGTAGATGATCACGTCGTCGCCTTTCATCTGCTGGGGTTCCTTGCCCTTGCAGATGTCGATGATCACCTCCTCGGGAAGCTTGTTGTATTTCTCGCAATAGGCCTCCAACTCCTTGATTTTCTTCTCGAAAGCGGCTGTCTCCTCATCCTCGCCGATGACCTTGATGACGGATCCGCGGGCTGCGACGCGTAGCTTGGGGAAGAGGTTTTTGATCAACTGGATGTGGGAATTGTTGACCCCGTAGAAGTCCACAGGGTCAACATTGTCGAGAATTACGATACGCTCTATCATTTCACTTTAACTTTTGCAGTGGATAAGTGAATATAGGCACTTAGTGGCTGAATTTCACAAATCCTTTGCAAATATAACTATTTGGCGGGGAATTCCGTTCATTTTTTCTTTTTGAAATATCCAGAAGCCGCGTCGCGCATGCGCTTGCGAATCTCGCGTTCGCCCTCGGCGGAGTCGCAGGCCGTGGGTGCGGCACTCTCCATTACAGAGTTGTTCCGCTCATAGTAGGCCATGCGGCAGGCGTTCTCCTGTTGGAACATCTGCTTGGTGCCTTGCTCGTCCTGTGCGAACTCAAGAGAGTCGTCGATGTTGAGCGACTGAGCGGTGGCCTGGACGTCGATGTTGGCGCCGATGAAGTTGAAGTTCCAGCCTAGCTCCTTTAGCTCGGCGATCATGCGGGCCACCTTCTCCAGGGTGTAGTGGCGAGAGGCGTTCTCCCAGCCGTCGGTGATGATGGTGACGGAACCGATGGCCAGGCGGGAGGCTCCGGTGGTCATTTTGAGGTCGACGAGGGTAGAACCCACGGCGTCGTAGAGGGGAGTGCCGCCCCAGGGCTGATAGTCCTTGGAGGAGATGTGTTTGGCGGCGTCGGCGGGGATGTTTTTCACAATGTAGTGGGAGGGGCGCTCGTCGTTCTCCTGGAAGAGGAAAATGGAGACGTAGTGGTCCTGGGTGTCGGCGAATTTCTTTTGGGCTTGCTTGATGGTGTTGATGGTTTCGTTGCAGCCGCTGATAGTCTGCTTGCTCACGCAGTCCATGCTCCCGCTCTCGTCGAGGATGATAAGGTTGTAAATCTCAGTTTTCATAATGGTGGAAGGTTTAAAAAAGTGATGTGTCATATTGACACTGCAAAGATAATGTGTATTTTTGACACTGCAAAATATTTTTGCGTAAAAATGACACAAGGGGGTGAGTTTTTTTGTGGAGGGGTGGTGATGGCCGTCCAAGGCCGGCCCCCCTAGGCATCCGCGTGATGGCCGTCCAAGGCCGGCCCCCCTAGGCATCCGCGCGATGGCCGTCCAAGGCCGGCCCCCCTAGGCTGCGCGGGCGCTTGTGGACGTCCTTTCTAGAATTCGGAGGAGAAGTGGAAGCGGATGGCGGGGAAGTCCTGTTGGGCCATGGTGAGGACGTAGGAGGAGTCGGCGAGGAACACGTCGCGGCCTTCGCGGTCGACAGCCATGAATTGGTGCTTGCGTTTCTTGAAGGCGGCGAGGGCCTCGGCGTCGTCGCTCTCGATCCAGCAGGCTTTGTATAGGGAGATGGGCTCCCAGCGGCACTGCGCTCCGTACTCGTGCAACAAACGGTATTGGATAACCTCGAATTGAAGTTGCCCGACTGTGCCGATCAGTTTGCGGCCGTTGAACTGGTTGATGAACAGCTGGGCGACGCCCTCGTCCATAAGCTGCTGGATGCCTTTTTCGAGTTGCTTCGACTTCATGGGGTCGGTGTTCTCGATGTACTTGAACATCTCGGGGGAGAAGCTGGGCAGCCCCTTGAAATGGATCTCCTCGCCCGAGGTGAGAGTGTCGCCGATCTTGAAGTTGCCAGTGTCGGGGATGCCCACGATGTCGCCGGGGTAGGCCTCGTCGACGATGCTCTTTTTCTGGGCCATGAAGGCGGTGGGGGCGGCGAATTTCATCACCTTGCCCGAACGGATGTGCTTGTAGCCCACGTTGCGCTCAAATTTTCCGGAGCAGATCTTGACGAACGCAATACATGAGCGGTGGTTGGGATCCATATTGGCGTGGATCTTGAACACGAATCCCGAGAACGCGTCCTCCTCGGGACGAATCTCGCGCTCCTCGGCTTGGACGGGCTTGGGCGACGGGGCGATCTCCACGAAACAGTCGAGCAACTCCTTGACGCCGAAGGTGTTCAAGGCCGAGCCGAAGAACACGGGGGCCAATTTCCCCTGCAGGTATTGCTCTTTGTCAAACTCGGGGTAAACGCCCTCGATCAGCTCCAGGTCGTCCCTCAGCTTGGCCGCGTCAACTTCGCCCACGGCCTCGTCGACGCGGGGATCGTTGACGTCGTCGATCTCGACGCGTTCCGAGACGCGCTGCTTGTTGGGGGTGAACAGGTCAAGGGAGTGCTCGTAGATGTTGTAGACGCCCTTGAACTTGGCGCCAATGTTGATTGGCCAGGAGAGGGGACGGACACCGATTTTCAGCTCGGCTTCCAGCTCGTCGAGAATCTCGAACGGGTCGCGGCCCTCGCGGTCCAGTTTGTTGACGAAAATGATGACGGGGGTGTTGCGCATGCGGCACACCTCCATCAGTCGACGCGTCTGTTGCTCGACGCCCTTGGCGACGTCGACGACGATGATAACCGAGTCGACGGCGGTGAGGGTGCGATAGGTGTCCTCGGCGAAGTCCTGGTGACCCGGAGTGTCGAGGATGTTGATTTTATAGTCGCCGTAGTCGAATCCCATCACGGAGGTGGCCACGGAGATGCCGCGTTGTTTCTCGATGTCCATCCAGTCGGAAGTGGCGGTTTTCTTGATTTTGTTGCTCTTTACGGCTCCGGCGATGTGGATTGCGCCGCCGAAGAGCAGGAGCTTCTCGGTGAGGGTTGTTTTACCTGCGTCGGGGTGGGATATGATGGCGAATGTGCGCCTGCGTCGTATTTCGTCGTTAAGTGTTGCCATTCAGGGGGGATTATTTCATGCGGTTGAGACAGTGGGCGAGGCTTTCTTCCCAATGAGGGACCTCGGCGCCGTAGGTGGCGACAATGCGCTGCTTGTCGAGGAGGCTGTAGAAGGGTCGCGCGGCCGGGGTGGGGTAGTCGTCGGTGGGGATGGGCAGGATCTGGCACTGCTTCCCGTGGCCGCTGATGCGCTGGATGGCCTTGGCGAAGTCGTACCACGAGGCCACGCCGTTGTCGGTGTAGTGGAAGATGCCGGCTACCCATTGGTGGCTTCGGAGCACGCAGAGGATGGCTCGGGCCAGGTCGAGGGCGTAGGTGGGGGTGCCGATTTGGTCGGCCACGACGCGCAGCTCCTTCTCGGTGTCCATCTTGGCGAGCATTGTCTTCACAAAGTTCTTGCCGTGAGGGGAATAGAGCCACGCGGTGCGGATGATGATGCTGTCGGGGGCGAGCGCCAGCAGGGCTGTCTCGCCTTTGCGCTTGGATGTGCCGTACTCCGAGATGGGGTTGACCTTGTCGCTCTCGCGGTAGGGGCGATGGGCGGTGCCGTCAAAAACGTAGTCGGTGGAGATGTGTAGCACCTTTGCGCCGTTGGCGTCGGCGGCTTTGGCGAGGTTTTTGACTGCGTCGACGTTGATGGCCGAGCATGCGGCCTTGTCCTCCTCGGCGCGGTCGACGGCGGTGTAGGCCGCGCAGTTGACCACGTGGGTGATGTCGTTGTCGATGATGAAACGCTCGACGGCCGCTGCGTCTCGCAGGTCGAGCTCGTCAATATCGGTGTATAGGGTGATGCCGGGCATTTCGGCCTCGAGCACCGAGCGCATTTCGCGGCCGAGCTGGCCGTTGGCGCCTGTAACTAGAATTTTCATTATTGTCGAAATAAATCGTGAGAAATCGAAGGAAATCGAAAGAAGTCGCCTGATGGGATCGACTGAAATCGATAGATGGGATCGACTGAAATCGATAGATGTCGATATAAATCGCTAGAAATCGAGCCCGTTTCTGGCAGCCCTCCTTCCTTTATCCTTCATCCTTCATCCTTCATCCTTTATCCTTCATTTTTTATCCTTCATTTTTTATCCTTCATCCTTTATCCTTTAAGGGAGCTTTTAGCTCCCTTAAGGCCGCCGGTGAGGTTGAAGATGTTGTGGTCGTAGGATACGGTCTTCATCCCTTTCTCGCGCTTGCGCTTGATGGCGAGGGCCACAAGGCGGTCCATAAGTTTGGTGAAGGGGATGCCGGTTGCCTCCCAGAGGTAAAAGGAGAGGGAGCCGGGGATGGTGTTGATCTCGTTGACGTAAATCTCATCGTTGGCCTTGTCGACGATCACGTCAACGCGGCTCACGCCGTGGCAGGAGAGCACGCGGAAGGTCTCACCAGCGAGGAACTGGATGCGCTCAGTGACATTCTTGGGCAAGTCGGCGGGAATGCGTTTCTGGGAAGCCTGCATGCCCTTGGCACCCTTGGTGCCGCCCATGTATTTGTCCTCGTAGGAGAGGATCTCGCCACTCTTGATGGGCTCCTCGAGCACCGATGTCTGGTATTCGTCGCAGTCGCCCAGGACTGAGCAGTTGATCTCCTGGAGTTGCTCCACCATGTGCTCGACGATGATGCGGGTGGAGTATTTCTCGGCCTCGTCGACGCGCTCGATGAGTTGCTCGCGTGAGGTGGCGCGGCCGATGCCCACGCTGGAGCCGAGGTTGGCGGGCTTGACGATGACGGGGTAGTCGATCTTGTCCTCGATTTTCTTGATGAGCTCGTCGCGCTGGGCGAACCATTGTTTGTCGGTGAACCACACATAGTCTACCACGGGGATGTCGTTGGCTTGGAGGATCATCTTCATGGTGATTTTGTCCATGCCGTTGGCGCTCGAGAGGGTGTCGCAGCCGGCGAAGGGGATGCCTATCGACTCGAGGACGCCTTCGAAGATGCCGTCCTCGCCATTGGCGCCGTGGAATACGGGGATAACCACGTCTAATTTAGCGGCCACGCCGCCCTGTCCCAGCAGGGGCTTCTTGCGCAGGTAGAGGTTGTAGTCATCGTAGACAGGCTCCATGGATACCTCTTTGCACTTTTTGAGCAGCGCGGGGATGTCGCGGTAGTTGGCGATGTCGAGCAGGGCGTCGCCGGTGTACCAGCGGCCTTTTTTGGAGACATAGACGGGGGTGATGTCGTATCGGTCGCGGTTGATTGCGGCCATGGCTTGTGATGCGGAGATTACCGAGATCTCATGCTCGGTGGAGCGGCCTCCAAAGAATACTCCTATATTGGTTTTCATTTCTTGAAAATATTATATTCGACTTAAATCGAGAGAAATCGAGAGAAGGCGAAAGAAATCGAGCGCGTTGCAGGCACCCTTCATCCTTTATCCTTAATCCTTAATCCTTTTCAAATAGCGCCGCGGCGCTATTTGAAGGTGTCGGGGAGATCGTTCTCGTAGAGGACGGTGTCGCCGGGGGCGGCGATGGATTGGAGCACGCGCTGTGCCTCGTTGAACGAGTCGACGGCGTAAACCTTGTCGCTGTCCATGCCCGAATGCTCAAGCCCGGCGAGCAGGGCTTCGCGGTTGTAGTGACCCACGATGATGGCCACGTCGGCTCGGCCGTGGATGTAGACGCCGAGTTCGCGATTGAGCTCCTCCTGGCGGTCGCCCAATTCGATCATACCCGGGGTGATGACGATGCGCTTGCCGCCGGTCATGGCCGCGAGTACGTCGAGGGCCATGCGCGATCCGGTGGGGTTGGAGTTGAACGCGTCGTCGATGATGGTGATGCCGCCGGGAGAGCGCTTGAGGTTGAGGCGGTGCTCCACCTGCTCGATCTTCTCTACGGCGTAGCGTATCTTTTGTTCGGGGACACCCAATTCCAGGGCAACGATCGCGGCGGCCATGAGGTTGGAGATGTTGCACTCGCCCACCAATCGGGTGGTCAGGGTCAACTCTTTGCCGTCGGGGCCGACGATGGTGAATGTGGTGCCGTGGGGGGTGTATTGGATGTCCTTGGCGGTGAACTGGGCATTGTCGGTGGCGCGGACGGCGTAGCGCTTGCAGCGGGCGTTTTTCACCGGGCGGCAGGCGGCGTAAGGAAAGTCGTCGTTAACCACGGCGAGGCCGTCGGCGGGGAGTGCGTCGACCAGCTCAAACTTGGTTTTCTGGACGTTCTCAATGGTCTTGAACGACTCGAGGTGCTGCTCGCCCACGGCGGTGACGATGCCGATGGTGGGATGCACAAGGTCGCAAATCTCCTTGATGTCGCCGGGCTGCTTGGCGCCCATTTCGACGATAAACACCTCGTTGTAAGGCTTCAACTGCTCGCGGACGGTGCGGATTACGCCGAGCGTGGTGTTGAAGCTGCCGGGGGTCATCAGCGTGTCGAATTGCTCGGAGAGGATCCTTTGCAGGTAATGCTTGGTGGAGGTTTTGCCATAGCTGCCTGTGACGCCGATTATCTTGAGGTCGGGCATCGAGCGGAGCATCTGTGCGGCCTCGTTGTAATATTTCTTATTTATGTGAGCCTCAACGGGTTTCAGCAGGAAGTAGGCGATGAAGAGCAGGGCGGGGGAGAGGACGACCGAAGCAACGGCGGCGACAAGTCCCCATTTGAGTGACATCACGCCTAAGCCCACGCCGCAGGAAGCTCCCAGGGCGATAATCCACATCACCGAGTAGATGCGGGCGGCGCGACGGGTCATCACCAGCGGCTTCTTGTACTTCTTCACCGTGAGGCTATATGCCTGAACCACAAGGATAACGATTGCGATGGCGGCTCCCATGACGAAGTCGATGTTGCGCACGAGCAAGAGCAGCAGGGCGATCAACGCTCCCAATCGGCCGGGGTTGGTGCTCTCGCCGGCGGTTTTCCACCAGCGGGAGTAGCGCTCGGGCCGGTAGCTGTTCTGCTGGAACATCATCAGCTCGCGGCGAGCCACGCGGTCGAAATCGACGGCCGCGGCCACCAGGCCGATAATCGCGATTACCAAATATAATGTGTCGTAACTCATAATTTCGATTTATGGCGCGAAATTACGAAAAACTCACGTAATTTTGCTACTTTTGCCCTCAAGTAATCACATTAATTATCCCCCAAGTTATGAAGATTAAATTTCTTTCCCTTGCCTTCGCCGCCGCGATGATGGCGATGACGGCATGCTCGGGCAACAATGCCTCCAGCAATGACGCTGCCACTACCGAAGCCGTCGACTCGATCGATGCCGCCGTGGCCGAAGAGGTACTCGACTCGGTTGACCAAATGATTGACAATCAGGCAGCTGTGGATACCGAGGCCATGAAGGACGTGGTGCTGAAACTGTTTGCGGCCAAGTCGACCAAGGCCCAGTACGCGCTGATGTCGCCCAAGTGGAAATCGGCCAACAAGCAAGTGATGTCCAACGACATGGACGTGCTGGGAATCGGCGGCGAGGAGTCGCTCGTGCCCGGTAGCGCCAAGGTCACCGACGTTGACGCCGAAAAGGGCATCGTGAAGGTGAGCTACACTGTGGCCTTCCCGAGCGAGGATTATGAGAGCGAGTTGCACAACACCGTGCGCGCCGACGTCACCGTCTCCCTGGTCGACGGCGCCTACCTGGTCGACAAAATCTCCGACCCGTACTAACAGAGCTGCAAATTTTTGCCTCCATGGTCAAATAACAAGAGGCTGTGCCAACATTGACGCAGCCTCTTTTTTGGAGTTGTTGAAGCGGAGAATTATTGTACGACAGTGGCCATTTTGTTAAGAATCTTGGTGTAACGGGCTACTTGCGATGAACTCATTGATCCTTTGGCTGAGGAAAGCTTATCGCCAAGAGCCTCAGCCTTTTCCATATAAGTGGCGTATTCTCCCATTGCCGACATGTCGCCTGCTTGGGCTTTCTTGAACAGGCGGATATAGTTGTCAACAAATTCCTCATAGGAGTCTAGCGCTGAGTCCCAATCATCGTCAGATGAGGATTCTTCAACCACTTCAATCTCGTCGTCATCACTGGAGGAAGAGTAAGAAGAAACAGAGGAGGCAGTGGCTGACTCGTCTCGGAAGCTAGATGTGATACGGAATTTTGCGGGCTTGGATTCGTGGGGAAAATCCAAGTGGAAGGTGTAGATGTAGGATTCTCCTTCGTTAACCTGATGAAGGCCATATTCCGACCAGTATTGGGAGGCGTTTTGAGAATCGAGGGTGTTACCATCCTTGTCCATAACGACAATGCCGCAAGAGGCTTGTTGCTTGTCGTTGAGAGGTTTATTACATTTTAACTCTACTTTGAGTTGGTTGCCCTTCTCCCCTTCGAGGACGTAAGGCTTGTCGACAACCTCAAAGTAGTCGCCGAGGCCACCAGCGATTTGGGTGTCTTCAACTTTAATTTTCCCGTCTCCCCCTCCGCAAGAGCTAAGGGCGCACGCGGCCGCAATGGCCAGGTAATAGATCTTGTTCATAAAGCAAAAACAATTTCCCGGGTGACGGCTCTACACCACGTTTTATCAGTTATTAGAAAGGTTTATTCAAAACAAAGGAGCAGTCGGCAAGCCGTAATCCCTTCGGGAAAACCTATGTCTCCTTGGCTTGGCGGCCGCATGTGGGGCGACCGTGAGACAAAGGTAGAGAGAAATTTTGGGTAATGAAGATAAAGGAGTGGAAATGAACCAATTTGAACCAAATAAGCGTAGAGAAAATTAGGGAAAGGAACCTAAGTTTACCATACCTCAATGTGTGTAGCTTCAAGTCTAGTGCGTTGTTTGTAGTCGGCTTTTAACTCATCTGAGATGGAGTCGACCCATTCTTGCTTGCGGCGCTTTGACTCGCGGAGGCGGCGCCATGCCTCTTCGCGGGTAATGGGAGTGCGGGGAGTGAAAGTATTTTCCATAATCTTCTTTTTAGTATTAACTTGTATCACTGGTGTTTTGTTGTGCAAATATATAACATTTTCTCCATAAAACCAATTTTATCGCGTGGCGGCGGAATCGCAGATGGCGCGGAAGGCGCGGCTTGTGCGGTCTTGGTATTGGGTGGCAAGTTCGGCTTGGTAGCGGTCTACGTAGCTGCGGGCGTTGGCAACCAAGGAGAAATACTCGGGGTCGTCCTTGGGAATGTGCTTGGATATTAGGGCATCGATCTCGGCGTTGGTGCGGTCGAACATTCGCTGGCTGTCCTCAATAAGTCTTTTTGGATCCCCGGCGCAGAGGGCAGTGCCGTTCTCGAGGGAGCGGACGTAGTTGAGGTAGTGGCGGCGGGTGATTTCTTCAATTTGTGTCTGGAGCGTGGTGAGGAATTCCACGCGGGCGGAGTCGATAGGAGGTGTCATCACTATCGTATCGTGCACGGGCACAGGCACTTCCACCACGGCGGGCTCGGGGAGGGGGCGATAAAAGATGATGAAGGCGAGTGCGGTAAGCGCTAGCAGGGTGACGAGCCAGGGTATCCATGAGTGGCGGGGCTGCCGCTCCCAAGGGAGAGACGCGGCGGTGGCTGGTCGCTTTGCCGGGTCGGGGGTTTGGCAACGACGGGCGAGACGGCGCAGATGAGTGTCACCGCAGGATTGGGCTATGTCGTTCACCACCTTTCCCAGGGAGTAGATATCGGCCTTGGAGTCAACGACTTCCGATGTTTGCTCGGGAGCGGCGTAACCGACGGTGCCGGCGGGTTGCTTGAGCACGTCGAAGTGGGCCGCGTCGCTAAGTCCGAAGTCGATGATTTTGGGCAGAAGGGCGCCCTGGGTGAGCATGATGTTCGACGGCTTGAGGTCGCGGTGGATAATCTGCATCGAATGGAGGTAGTCGACCGCCTCGGCCAATCTCAGAGCCACATGACGTGCTTGCTTCTTGGATAAGACTTTGTCGTCCAAGGCTTTGGCTAAAGTTGTTCCTTGGATGTATTCCAGGACTATGCAAGGACCTAGAGAATCGACAACGACGTATTCCAAAGTGGCCATAACACCCTCGTGGCTAAGGCTGTATCCGATCATAAACTCTTTGGCGAGCAGTTGGCGGGCCAGTGGGTCGTCGATTAATTCCGGGCGTAAGCATTTGAGCACGAAACGTTTGCCACGTTTGCGGGCCGTGTAAAGGCGAGTGTAGGCATTGGCTTCGCCGCCGAGCGGCTCGATTTCGGTGAAATCGTTCTCCGAAATCCATCCTTCCAGACCGTCGGGCTCAGCGCCGAGGTTGAAGAAACCGCTGTTGGCGTCAGGGCTCACTGCAGTTCCACTTTAGTTAATCCACCTTTGGCTCCAGCCACGTAGACAGTTTGGCCGTCGGTTGTGGCAGGCTCCAAATCAAAGGCTTGCAAGGGAAATCCTTTGGCCATGAGAGAGCAGGAGAATTGTGTGCCCTGCGGGAGGGATGCGTTCTCGACCTCCTCGGCCAGGAAGCGCCCGGGAGCGACACAACGAGCCACCATGCGGCGGTTGGGTGCCCAGGTGAGGGCAATGCGGGTATTGACTGGTATGTCGCTTGTGGTGAACGCGTTACCTCCGAGGAAACCCGAATCGGGCAGGAGAGTGCGGTCGGCTTTTGCACGGAAGTCCTCCCAGTCGCGGTAGCCAGCGTAAGCGGCCAGAATAGAGAGCGTGGTTGAGCGGGTGGAATGGGTTGACGCCACGTAACCCCATATACGCTTCAGCGTTGATGCCGAGAGCATTACGTGGGTGCGGTCCATTATCGATTGGGATGCCTCGTCGAAATCGGCCGGCGAACAGATGGCGTGCCCCAAGGCGCGCTCCACCTCGCGGCACAACAAAGCGATATAAACGCTGGAATCTACTTCGTTCATTGGTTTAACTGTTTAAGAATGAACGTAGTACGGCTTGGAATTGGCGAGGGTTGTCCAAGAACGAATAGTGTCCGCAGCCGGCGAAGGTAACCAAGCCCGCGTCGGGGATTAACCTGGCCATCGTCTTGGCGTCGGCCAAAGGCGTTGCGGTGTCGTTCTCGCCCCAAATGAGCAGGGTTGGGGCCTGGATTTTCGGCATTTCTGATTTGAGATCCTCGTTGACCACGCGGCTGAGGATGCGACGCATCATCGGTGAGGCACCATTGTAGTCGCTCGAGCCGCGCTTGGCTCGGAGAGCGTCGATGCGCTTTTGCGCTTTCTCCTTGCCCAGGGTGAGCCTCAACAGCCGACAACCCAGCTTATAAGTGTACACCTTATAATAATATTTCATTGACCGCTTTGGCTTTACGCCGGCGGCATCGACCAGAATTAATTTGTCAACCGGGTTGCGCGATGCGTACAGGATGCCCACGCGTCCGCCGAAGGAGTGGCCCAAAAGTGATGGATTCTCCAGTCCTTCCGTCTTGGCCAATTGCTCGATAGCTTGAGTGTACAGTTCCACGCCCCACGGCTCGGGTGGCTCGGTTGAATAGCCAAAGCCCGGGAAATCAACGTTGTACACCGTGTGGCTTTCGGCCGCGGTAGCTTCGATTGAGGCCACGGTGGTGCAGTTGCAGCCCCAGCCGTGCATCAGGATCAGGGGCTTACCGCCGCCCGACACGCGGTAGTGCATCGTCACGTCGCCGATATTGATTGTTTTGTCCTCCATAACGACGCGAAGATACAAAAAATCCCGCGAACTCAGCTATGTCAACCACCTCGAGTCGCCCTCACCGGTTAAGAAGGTGGGGTTAAAGGCTGGCGTCGGGAGTGGGAAGGGAGAGAGTGTGCGCGGATGCCTAGGGGGGCCGGCCTTGGACGGCCGTCACGCGGATGCCCAATCCGGGAGTTAGGGGCGCCCTCGCCCCGTCATCTCGCCCTTCATTAGCCGCATGGGGGTACGCAGCCTCGTGGTGGCCGCTGAGGGCAGCGGCCGCTCCCAGTGTGGGCTGACGCGTGGGGGCGCCTGGTGATGGCCGTCCAAGGCCGGCCCCCCTAGGCTCCGCGGACGTTGGCCCCCAAACCCCCGCAGCGGGGGCTTAGGCATCCGCGTGGCCGTGAAGGAAACGCTAATCATCCCACTCGATGTCGCTAATGGAGAAGGGTAGCTGGGATTTGGTAACGCGTTGGTAGCTGTAGGTCGTGCCATCCATCTTGAGAATCATCGTATCCTCATCAAGATATGTAATGGAATAGGTATCATAAAACTTATTATCGCTGGTTTCATCCACGATGCGAAGTGTCGAGTCGCTCTGTTTCCAAGAGATTGTCCATCCATAAGGAGGATTTCCTAAAGAGGGGACATATTCAAATTCCCATCCAGAGCCGTCTGAAGCAAAATAGAATCCATCGTAAACGTCACTGTGATGACGCAGCCAGTATCCGACCAGGGAGTTGCTTGACGTGGGTTCGTCGTCATCCTCGTCGTCGCCGCCGCAGGCGGTGAAGCCGATGGCGAGCGCGGGGATGATCAGCAGGGCTAACAGCCAATGTTTCAATTGTTTCATTTTTTTCAGTTTTCAGTTTTCAGTTTTTGGTTTTCAGTTTTTGGTCTGCGCCAGTCTGCGCAGGTCTGCGTGAAAAAACAGCCGCGAATAGCGTGCGCGTCAGCCTAGGGGGGGCGGCCTTGGACGGCCATCACGCGGATGCCCAGGCGCCCCGGCCTTGGACGGCCATCACGCGGATGCCCAATCTGGGAGTTAGGGGCGCCCTCGCCCCGTCATCTCGCTGTAATCGGTAATTTTGCATCGGCGATTTCGGTAAATAAGAATTCGGCGAAAT
>JAJPXC010000058.1 GCA_021205635.1 Bacteroidales bacterium
AGAGTGTTCTTCAAATCAATTGATTAATTTTGCAGTTGCTTGTTGACTCTACAGGTGAAGGATAAAGTGGGTGGGGTTTGTGTGTTTAAGGAAAAACGCGTAACTTTGCACGGTTTTCCCGCGAATACGTCGGTGAGAGCCGATTTTTCCAGCAGGGCGCTCCAGCCCCAAGGTACAAGAATTTATTACACATATCTTGATTTAAGTATGCGCGAAACAAAGAGCGCCATCCTTGTCCTCGAGGACGGCACCACATTCAAGGGAAAATCTTTCGGCCACGAGGGTTCCACGGCCGGCGAGGTAGTGTTCAACACGGCGATGACCGGCTACCCCGAGAGCCTTACCGACCCCTCTTACGAAGGCCAGATCCTCGTAACCACGTTCCCATTGCTCGGTAACTACGGCGTGCCTCCTCGTCGAGAGAAGGACGACGTGAGCCAATATTACGAGAGCACCCACATCCATTGCAAAGCCATCATCGCCCAGGATTACTCTTGGGAGCACTCCCACTGGCAAGCCGACCGTTCGCTGGCCGATTGGTTGCGTGAGGAAAAGATTCCCGGCATTTACGATATCGACACCCGCGCCTTGACCAAGCACCTGCGCGAGAAGGGCTCCATGCTGGGCAAGATCATCGTCGAGGGGTGTGACGACGTGGAGTTCTACGACCCCAACAAGGAAAACCTCGTGGCCCGTGTGAGCTGCAAGGAGGTGGAGCATCATGGCGAGGGCGACAAGACTGTGGTGCTAGTTGACTGCGGCGTGAAGCATAACATCATCCGCTGCTTGACCCGCCGTGGCGTAAAGGTCGTGCGCGTGCCTTGGGATTACGACTTCACCACGATCCCTTACGACGGGCTGTTCATCTCCAACGGCCCCGGCAACCCCGAGATGGCCGAGAAGACCGTGGAGCATATACGCAAGGCTATCGAGATCGGCAAGCCTATCTGCGGCATCTGCATGGGCAACCAATTGCTCTCCAAGGCCGCCGGAGCCAAAACCTACAAGCTGAAATACGGTCATCGCAGCCACAACCAACCTGTGCGCCGCGTGGGCACCGACACCTGCTATATCACCTCCCAGAACCACGGTTTCGCGGTTGATTCCACCACCCTTGGCGAGGATTGGGAGCCGCTGTTCGTCAACATGAACGACGGCACCAACGAAGGCATACGCCACAAATCCAAGCCGTTCTTCTCGGCGCAATTCCACCCCGAGGCCGCGTCGGGCCCCAAGGACACCGAATTCCTCTTCGACGAATTCATCAAGCTATTATAATCCCCCCCATCCACCACTTTACTCCTTTAATCCTTTAGTCCATTAAAAGAGGAAAGGATTAAAGGAATAAAGAAGAGCTGAAAACTGAAAACCGAAAAAACTGAAAACTCCATAATGAAGAAGATAAAGAAAGTGCTGCTGCTCGGCTCGGGCGCCCTGAAGATTGGCGAGGCCGGCGAGTTTGACTACTCCGGCTCCCAGGCCCTCAAAGCGATGAAAGAGGAGGGGATTACAACCGTATTGATCAACCCCAACATCGCCACGGTGCAAACCTCCGACGGTTTCGCCGACAAGATTTACTTCCTGCCCGTTACCGCCCACTTCGTGGAGAAAGTGATCCAAAAGGAGCGTCCCGACGGCATCCTGCTCGCGTTTGGCGGCCAGACGGCGCTCAACTGCGGCGTCGACCTCTACCGCGAGGGTATCCTCGAGAAATACGGCGTGGAGGTGCTGGGAACGCCTGTGCAGGCCATCATGGACACCGAGGATCGCGAGCTGTTCGTCAAGAAGCTCGACGAGATCAATATCAAGACCATCAAGAGCGAGGCCGTGTCGACCGTTGACGACGCCTTGAAGGCCGCCCGCGACTTGGGATTCCCCGTGATCGTGCGTGCCGCTTACGCCTTGGGCGGACTTGGATCGGGCTTCTGCGACAACGAGGAGGAGCTTGTGGCGTTGACCGAGAAGGCGTTGTCGTTCTCCCCGCAGGTGCTCGTGGAGAAGTCGCTGAAGGGCTGGAAAGAGGTGGAATACGAGGTGGTGCGCGACCGCTACGACAACTGTATCACCGTCTGCAACATGGAGAACTTCGACCCGCTGGGCATCCACACGGGCGAGAGTATCGTCGTGGCTCCCTCGCAGACGCTTTCCAATGAGGATTACCACTACCTGCGCAAGCTGGCCATCAAGATTATACGCCACATCGGCATCGTGGGCGAGTGCAACGTGCAATACGCCTTCGACCCCAAGTCGATGGACTACCGCGTGATCGAGGTCAATGCCCGCTTGAGCCGCTCATCGGCCCTTGCCTCCAAAGCCACGGGTTACCCATTGGCTTTCGTGGCCGCCAAATTGGGGCTGGGCTACGGCCTGTTCGACTTGAAGAACTCGGTGACCAAGGAGACCTCGGCCTTCTTCGAGCCTGCACTCGACTATATCGTGGTGAAAATCCCTCGCTGGGACCTGGGCAAGTTCCATGGCGTGCGTCGCGAGATTGGCTCGTCGATGAAATCGGTGGGCGAGGTGATGGCCATCGGCCGCACCTTCGAGGAGGCTATCCAGAAGGGCTTGCGCATGATCGGCCAGGGCATGCACGGATTCGTGGAGAACCGCCCCGTCAATATCCCCGATATCGAAAAGGAATTGAAGGAGCCTACCGACAAGCGTATCTTCGTCATTGCCAAGGCCATGCAACAGGGCTATACCGTCGACCAGATTCACGACCTGACCAAGATCGACAAGTGGTTCCTCTACAAGCTTCAGAATATCATCAACACCAGCCACGAGCTGGAGCGGTATAACACCCTGCAAGATCTCCCCGCCGAGTTGCTACGCCAAGCCAAGCAGCAGGGCTTCAGCGACTTCCAGATCGGTCGCTCCATCTTCAAGGAGCGCATGACGCAGGAGGCCGAGCAGTGCAACCTCGAGGTGCGCGCCCGGCGCAAGGAGCTGGGCATCCTTCCCGTGGTGAAACAGATTGACACCCTCGGCGCCGAATATCCCGCGCAAACCAACTACCTCTACCTCACCTATAACGGCTCGGAGAACGACGTGCACTACCTCCACGACCACCGCTCGATTGTGGTGCTCGGCTCGGGTGCCTACCGCATCGGCTCGTCGGTGGAGTTTGACTGGTGCTCGGTCAACGCGTTGATGACTGTGAAGAAGCAGGGCTGGCGCTCGGTGATGATCAACTACAACCCCGAGACCGTGTCGACCGACTACGACATGTGCGACCGCCTGTACTTCGACGAGCTTACCTTCGAACGCGTGATGGACATCCTCGACTTGGAGCAGCCCCACGGCACAATCCTGTCGGTGGGCGGCCAGATTCCCAACAACCTTGCCACCCGCTTGGACGAACAGGGGGTCAACATCCTCGGCACCTCGGCCCAGAGCATTGACAACGCCGAGGACCGCCACAAATTCTCCTCGATGCTCGACCGTATCGGCGTTGACCAGCCCCGCTGGCGTGAGCTTACATCGCTTGACGACATCTATGAGTTTATCGACGAGGTGGGCTTCCCGGTGCTCGTGCGACCCAGCTACGTGCTCTCGGGCGCCGCGATGAACGTTTGCTCCAACAACGAGGAGCTTGAGCGTTTCCTGAAATTGGCCGCCAACGTGTCGAAGAAACACCCCGTGGTCGTTTCCGAGTTCATCCAGAACGCCAAGGAGATTGAGATGGACGCCGTGGCCCAGAATGGTCAGATCAAGGTGTACGCCATCTCGGAGCATATTGAGTTTGCCGGCGTCCACTCGGGCGACGCCACCATCCAGTTCCCCCCGCAAAAACTTTACGTCGAGACGATGCGACGCATCAAGAAGGTGTCGTCGAAAATCGCCGAGGCATTGAACATATCCGGCCCGTTCAACATCCAGTTCCTGGCCAAGAACAACGACATCAAGGTAATCGAATGCAATCTGCGCGCCTCGCGTAGCTTCCCGTTCGTGTCCAAGGTGCTGAAAATCAACTTTATCGACCTTGCCACGCAGGTGATGATGGGCCTGGAGGTGGAGAAACCCAAGAAGAACGCTTTCGACTTGGATTACGTGGGTATCAAGGCCTCGCAATTCAGTTTTTCGCGCTTGCAAGGCGCCGACCCTGTGCTGGGCGTGGATATGTCCTCTACGGGTGAGGTGGGTTGCCTAGGCGACGACACCTCGGAGGCTATCTTGAAGGCCATGCTGTCGGTGGGCTTGAAGGTGCCCAAGAAGGCGGTGCTGCTCTCCACGGGTACGGCCAAGCAGAAAGCCGACATGCTCGACGCTGCCCATCGCCTGCACAACAAGGGCTACAAGCTCTATGCCACCGGGGGCACGCATCAGTTCCTGAACGACAACGGCATCCCCGCCGTGCGCGTCTATTGGCCTTCGCAGCCCGACATGCAGCCCCAGGCGCTCGAGTTGCTCCACCACAAGGAGGTGGACTTGGTGGTGAACATCCCCAAGAACTTGACCTCCACCGAGCTTAGCAACGGCTTCAAGATACGCCGCGCGGCCATCGACCTGAATATCCCCTTGTTGACCAACGCCCGATTGGCGTCGGCCTTCATCGAGGCGTTCACCACGATGACCATCGACGACATCGAGATCAAGAGCTGGGACGAATACCGATAAAAGAGCTCGATTTCTTTCGACTTAAGTCGATATAAATCGATTTAAGTCGAATGAAATCGATTTAGGTCGAATGAAATCGACCCCGTTAATGTTAACCCTAAAGAACCATGAAGCATATATTATCTATAATTCTATTGGCGGTAGCCCTACTTGGCGGGGCCACACGCATTGTTATCCTGAGTGACGTCCACGTTACCCCCGGCAACCCCAACGACTCGATGCTGCGGGTGGCAGTCGACGAGATAAACGCCATGGAGGGCGTCGACCTGGTAGTGATGAATGGCGACTTGACCAACGAAGGCTCGGACGAGCAGCTGCGCAACGTCAAGGCCACGCTCGATCTTATCCAGCAGCCTCTATATGTCATCCCGGGCAACCACGAGAACAACTGGAGCCAGTCGGCCACCAAGACGTTCATCGACCTGTGGGGCGACGACCGTTTCCTGTGCGTCACCGATTCGTTGGTGATCACCGGCACCAATTGCGGCCCGTTTATGAAGATGGGCGACGGGCACGTCAAGCAGGAGGACCTGCATTGGCTCCACCGGGTGCTCTCGGAGAACGTCAAAGATGGACGTAAAGTGGTGTCGTTCAACCATTACGCGCTCAACTCCGACCTTGACAATTACCTTGACTACGCGGCCATCCTTGAGAAATATCCCACGCTTGTGCATATCAACGGCCACTATCACCGCTACGAGCCGTACCATTGCGGCAGGATTCCCGGCATGATGGTGAGAGCGCTGGAGACCCGCGACCACACGTGGGGGTACACCATTCTGGACATCCTGCCTGATTCCCTGGTCTTCTCCCAAAAGCTATTGGGGGAAGAGCCTACGAGGGTACATGCTATCTGTCACCCCGAGGGCGACTCAGCTATGAAGGAAGGGTCACTGTCACCGGTGGCACGGCCGACAGACAATATAAAGGAAGGGCCACAGTCACAGGTGACACGGCAAGTAGAGCCGTTGCATGTGGATTCGGCCTCGGTTTTCACCCGTTTGGGATTCACCCCCACGGAGGTGTTGTTTGGCACGTCGCTGGGCCAGATCAAGGCGTTGGACAAGGTTACAGGCGAGCAGAAATGGGTGGTCACGACCGACGCCTCGGTGTTCTCGCGGCCTGTCTACGTAGACGGGCTCGTGGCGGCTCCCACGGCCGACCATCGCCTGCTGTGGATTAAGGATGGCGAGATTGTGCGCGAAACCCCTTCAGAAGGCCCGTACGTGGCCGACGGGCTCGCGGTGGCCGACACCCTCTACCAGGGCGGCTACAAGAAGATGGAAAAGTGGACCCGGGGAGGCCAGCTGATTTGGCGTTACGACTCCATCAACAACTATTGTCAGGCGGCTCCCGTGCTGGTGGGTGACAACCTTATTTTTGGAGCTTGGGACACCTATCTGCGCTGCTTGGACGCCCGCACTGGCCAATTGCGGTGGAAGTGGAGCAACGGCAAGAGCGCCAACATGCTAGGGCCCGGCAACGTCGTGCCTGTGGTGTATGACGGCAAGGTGGTGATTGTCGCTCCCGACCGCTACATGACCGCTATCGACCTCGCAACCGGCCAAACCCTGTGGCGTGACAATTCCCACCGCTACCGCGAGAGCCTTGGCCGTAGCGAGGACGGCCGAGTGGCCTACGCCAAGACGATGGATGGCGAATTGGTGGCCGTTGACCTCACCGCTCCTGAGTTTAGGGAGCTGTGGACGGTGGACATGGGCTTGGGCTACGAGCATGCGCCGTGCATCGTGGCCGAGAGTGACGGCGTGATCTACGCTGGCTCCCGCCGCGGATTGGTGGTGAAGGTCGTCAAGGATGGCGCCTGCGAGACGCTTAACCTAGGTGTATCCGAGGTTAACGGCATCGATATTGACCCGTGGGACGGCTCGGTGTGGGTGTCGCTGGTTGAGGGACGTATTTATCGCTTAACCCAGAAGTAATTGGCTGATTACTTGCGGATAATACTCGTATTCTAAGGCGTGGACTCGTTCGGCGAGCGTCTCCGGAGTGTCGTCGGGCATCACCGGGCACGCTCTCTGGGCGATGATCGCTCCTTGGTCGTAATGCTCGTTGATATAGTGTATGGTGATTCCGCTGCGGGCGTCGCCAGCGGCCAATACGGCCTCGTGGACATGGATTCCGTACATCCCTTTGCCGCCATGCCGTGGCAACAGCGAGGGATGGATGTTGACAATCTTGTCGGGGTAGGCTTCCAGTAAAGCGTTGGGAATCATGGCCAGGAATCCGGCTAACACCACCAATTCGACGCCGCGTTCTTGCAGGGCTTTGACCACCTCGTGGCC
This sequence comes from Bacteroidales bacterium, assembly GCA_021205635.1. Lineage (GTDB taxonomy): Bacteria > Bacteroidota > Bacteroidia > Bacteroidales > Muribaculaceae > JAJPXC01. The sequence goes on from JAJPXC010000058.1 coordinate 6,921, forward strand.
ACTAAGCCACTCATCTTTGGGAAAGTATAGGCACTCCACGCCCATTGCCTCGGTCTTTTCGCGCACGGCGGCTTTGACGCGGTTGGTGATTACCGTGGCCACGTGGATGGGGCTGTCGGTGGAGTTGAAACGATTAATGAGATTGACAGCGTTGCTTCCCGCACCGCTCGCCAGGATTGCTATCTTTTTCTGCTGTACCATATGTGAAGTGAGTGACAAAATTAGACATTTTTTTTGATACAACAAAATATCAGATTATCACTTTATCACTTTATTACTTTGGGTTAATCGGCATATAATGAGCTTGTTAAACCTCCGTAACTGCCATCCTCCCCGCCCGACTAGGGCATCATATGGGAGGACAGGTAATTAATTGGGCGCGCGGAGGTCACGGTTTTCCGTTACGCCAATACGCTCGCCTTTCCCTACCTTTGCCCCACATAACTTTAAATCCCCCATTATGCGTAAACTACTGTTAATGTTATTGGTGGCAGCGATGCCTGTGTCGGTATCTTCACAAGGATTCCTGAAAAAGCTGGGAAAGGCCGCCAGCAAACTCGACCAATCTCTTTCCACCTCTAAAACCGCTGGCGAGGACAACCTCGTGGCAATGCCCGGCGTAAACCTACAAGTGACCGACGTTTACCACGATGGCCTCGGGGCTATGGTCGATTTCACCATCTCCAACACCTCGCAAAACGTCTACGACATCACCTTCAACGGTACCGACGGCCTAGACGCTTGGTCGCGTTCGCAAGCTGTGGGTGGCGACGGAAACGCCCGGGGGTGCTACGTTCGATCAATAGGCGACAAATCTTCGATGGATATGATCACCCGCTACCGCCTGCTCCCGGGAGCCTCGGCCAAGGGTCACTTCAAGATCAACAACCTCGACCGCTCCGTAACATCGCTCAACAACTTCTCCATCGCTGGCCTATGGCAAGCCAATGAGGACAACAACAACCACAATTTCCGCTTCAATTTCAACGGTCCTGTCACTATCGTCACACCCATGAACACCACCCAGGACGGCGTCTACTCCACCATGCCCAACATGGCCGTTGAGGTGACTGAGGTAAAGCGCGACGGTGCCAACGTTATGGTGTATATGAATCTCAAGAACATCAACAACCTCAATCCCATCGTTGTCACCCCCTCCAAGGGCTACGTCAAGGATGCCTCGGGCAACGACAATTACCGGTTTGCCATGGCTGTCAACGGCAAAGGCGTGACCACCTACGACAAGGTAACGTTCGCCCCCGACGTGACTGTGCCTTGCATCTTCGCCATCTACAATGTGCCCACGACGGTCACCGAGCTTGACGACCTCCTCTGGATGCTCGACGGCCGCGAGTACTTCATCGAGATCCGCCGCCTCCTGGTCCCCACAAAATAGCGAGAAATAATTGCGACGACGGGCCTAGCGTAGCCAGGCCCGTCGCTTGATGATATAGAAGATATTATCGGGAGATGTAGGGGTCGCCTGAGGTGGTTTGGATTTTCACGGGAGCGTCGGAGGATACGGAGATGCCCGAGATGTTGTCGTTCTCGTCTAGTTCCATGGTGATGATTGTGTTGTCGTTGAGGTAGCCGGTGATGATTTCGTCGTCGCAAGCCATCTCGCGGGCAGTGCGGTCGTAAAGGCCTTCTACAGTGGCTGGTACGTTGGCTGCGTTCATGCCCAATTGGATTGGCCCAACGCCAGTGTCGGTAAGCACAAGCTCTTGTGGTTGCGCGGGAGCCTCAATGGCCTCGGCGACAGTGTCGGTGGTGGCTTCTTGGCTGGATTGATTGCCGTTGCCGCAAGAAGTCAATGCGGCAAAAATGATGGATGAAATTAGTAGTTTACGCATAATTGGTGATTTTAAGTTATGTGGGGCAAAGGTAGGGAGAGGCGAGCGTATTGGCGTCACGGGAAACCGTTAGTCGATGGGGGAGAGGATGCCGGAGGAGATGGCGCGGCGCACAAGCTCGGCGGCGTTGCGCACGTCGAGTTTCTCCAGCAGGTGTCGGCGGTGGGTTTCGATGGTGTTGGGCGAGAGGCCGAGCAATTGGCCGATTTCCTCGGTGTTGTTGCCGTTGGCGATGAGTCGGAGCACGTCAACCTCGCGTGCCGACAAACCCACCTCCTCGGCGCACTGGGTGTGGATTGACCGCATCAGCGACCGCGCGTTGGGGTCGAAATAGGTGTCGCCGTCAACTAGCCGCAGGACGGCCTCGACGAATACCGCCGCTTTGGCGCTCTTGAAGATGATACCCTCGACGTGGCGTTCGGCCAGGCGTTTGACGGTCCATATCTCGTCGTGGACGGTGTTGACCAGAATGGGTATATGGGGCGCTTCGGCGCGGATGTGGTCGATGAGGTTGAACCCCGACATGTCGGGTAGCTCCAAGTCGACCGAGACGAGGTCGATGGGCGTTTGGGAGATGATGCGCAAGGTTTCCTCGCCGGTGCTCGCCGTATGGATGGTGGCGCCGGGGAAAGATTGTTCCAGAATGAGTCGGATACCTCGAAGCACGAGCTCGTGGTCGTCAACTACGAGAAGGCTCTTGGCCACTTCGGGGTGTTGGGGCAAAGTTTCAATCATAGCGACAAATTTCCGACATTTGCGCCGTTTCTCAGTCACGGTTTTCCGTGATAGTCCCCTCGTTGAATAAGGAACCACGAAAATTAGTGTTCATTAGTGGTTTCATGGAATGCTTATGGTGATTTCGGGGGAGGAGGGGAGGCCTGTGGCGGTGGCGTTGAGTGCGGCTAGCCGCTCGTTGACCGATTCCAAGCCTATACCTCGGCCCGGGGTGCTGTCGCTTGCTCCGTCGTGGCTGAGGGATAGGGTCAACTTTTGGTTGTCGCGGGCGACCTTGATGTCGATAGACGTGGGACGGGCGTGGCGCAGCATGTTGCCAATCAGCTCTTGGGTGATGCGATACAGGCCGTAGGTGACCCGTTCCGGAACGGATGCCCATCCCTGCTCGGGGTCGACTTCCAGGGAGAAGAAGGTTGAGGGGCTGGCGTGGCGTAGCTTGTCGAGCATCTCCTCAAAGGCTTGCGGGAGGGTGAGTCCCTCGAGAGATGGTGGCATCAGCTCATGGGAGATGCGGCGCACGTCGCCTCGGATACGCTCCACGTCCTGGAGCAGCGACTCGGTAGGAGTAGGGGATTGCAGGAGCAACTCCACGCCGTAGAGGTCGTTGCACACGCCGTCGTGGAGCTCGCGGGCAAGCCGGCCACGTTCCTGCTCCACCCCCTCCAGGCGGCTCTGAATCAAGCGTAGGCGCTCGCCACGGCGACGGTTGCGCAGGTACATCCACGCCACGGCCGCTAGCATCAGGCACACGAGGGCGACGCCAATCCAGATGGAGAGCCACATGTCGGTGCGGGCTTTCTGCCGCTCGAGGTTGGCAAGGGCCAGTTCCTTTTCCGAGGTTTTGAAACGGGCGTAAAATTCGCTGAGCTGGCTGTCGGTTTCCTCGCCACGCAGGCTGTCGGCGACCTCGATTGCACGCTCATAGCACAGGGCGGCACTGTCGCCACGGCCTAGGGCTTGGTAGTTGCGAGCCATCCTGAGCCACAGCTTGTCGTGGGGCATAAAGGTGGCGGCGTCGGCCGAAAGGGACAGCAGCAACCGTTGCACGGCTATACTCTCGCGGTAGCGACCCAATGTCGATAGCACCACATATTTCTCCTCCAGGAATCCCAATCCCTCCACCGAGTTGCGTGGAAAATGCTTGGCCAGCTCCTCGCCACGGCTCAGGTAGAACAGTGCCGAGTCGCGTTGGCCGTCCCGCAGGTGAAGGTCGATCATGTGTCCCAGGGCTTTAAGCTCGTATCGGGGAAAGGAGTTTTTGCGGGCCATGGCGGCCGCCAAGCGGGTGAGTTGGAGGCCTTTGTCCCGGTCACCGATCAGGTTGTAGATGGCCCCGGCTTGGGAGGAGGCGTACATGATCATGTCCATATCGCCGCAGTCGTTGGCGGCGGTGACGGCAAGGTCGGCGTATTCCCGGGACTCGTCCAGCCGGCCAGTGTTGGCGTAGAGGATGGCGATGGAGGTCAACAGGTGGGCACGCTCGTCGAGGTACTCCCCTTGGGGAATCATGCCCAGGGCCTCGTTGTAGAGGGAGAGGGCCGAGTCGGGGTGCTGCGACACTCGCATGGCCACGCCCAGGTCGCTCGTGGCGTTGATCAGCGCGTATTGGTCGCCACAGGCCTTGGCCAAATCCCTTGCCTTGGCCATCGAGGATACAGCCTCTTCGAGGTCGCCCAAGGAGAAATAGGCGTTGCCCTCAATAAGCTTGGCTCGGGCGTAGAGCGAGTCGGCGGGGTGAGGATAAGAGTCGAAGAATTGGCGGCACAGCACAAGGGTGGAGTCGGGACGCAGGTCAATCAGGGAATCGGCCGTCGCCACCATCTTTTCCCAATCGTTGTCCTCGGGGCCACTCTCCCGGGTGCTTTGGCAGCCCCACAGGAAGGCTAGCACCAGCCCCAGTAGTAACAGTCGCTTAGTCGTCTTCGTAAGGGTCATCGTCATCAGCTTCGTCATCTTCATTGTAATCGTCGTAATCATCCATCGTCTCCGAGCCCTTGGGTATCAACTTGTTCTCCAGCAGGTCGCTCTCCACACGCTTCTCGCCATAGGTCTCAACCCCGAACTCCTGTATCCAGCCGTATTCGGTGACGAGATATGAGGTGCCGTCACGGTCGTCCCACTCCTTGCCGCCGCGACCCACGGGCCACACGCGACGCTCAACGTTGACGCGGCTCTCCTCGACGTCAAACCATCCCACAAAGTAGCGGTCCACCCACTCGTCGCCCACCTTGGTCTTGCGATGGTAAATGGCCGAGAAGATGCGGGCACGCTCGCCTCCCACGCGGTAGTAGCCGTACACCTTGCCTCCGTGGGCGAGTTTCCTCACCACCGAGTCCATCATCGCCTTGGTCAGGATCGGCCGCACGGGCTGCTCCTCATGGTAGTTGAACAGGCTGGGGGAGTGGTCGTAATCGGATGGGCTGTAGCCATATTCGCGGGTGGCTGTCGTAGGCTCGTTGCGGGTTGTCGTTGAGACGGGATTGTTCTCTTGGCCACCCGAGCAGGAGGCGAGCAACAGGGCGAAAGAAGTGCTGAGGGGGATTGACAGTTTCATTTTTTTCTCATGGTGATGCGCGAAGATAGTCAAAAACTTTGGAATTAAGGGGAAGGGTGGCACAACTAATCGCCAATTAGCCGGGCCAATTAGCCGGGGGGATATTCGTGGGCGATGAGCATCTGGAGGTAGTGGATGGCTTTCTCGAGGTCTTGTCGGCCGTTCTTGCGTCGGTGCCGGCAGACATATTTGATGACGTTTCCCTCGCAGAAGCCGAGGTTGTTACCGAGGATAAAGTCGATGGGCTGGATGGCAAGGCGGGTGTAGTGGTCGCCGCCGATTTGAGTGGAAGTCATAACTTCGTTAATGGTTAATGGTTAATGGTTAATGGTTAATGGCTGGCTATTAGGCTAAATGCTAAATGCTAAATGCTAAATGGTTTGCGAGGATGAAGTCGGCGAGGTCGAGGCCGTGGGCGCATTGGGTGTCGGAGGCATGCGCTTGAATGTGTCGGTAGATGTCCACTGTAGCGTAGCATTTGCTGGCGATCTCTTCACCGCGCACTCGCCATTGTTCCTCGGCGCGGAGGTCGGGGAAGAGGATTAGCGAGCGCCCATAAAGGGCTTGAGAAGGACGCAGGTTGGAGATTCCCCCTGTCGCTATCCAAATGTTGTCAGGATAGGCTATGGAGGCCAATAACGCGGTTTTCTCGCTCTCGACGATGCGGATTTCTCGGTCGCGGGGGAGACCTCTTAGAAGGTGCTCGCCGAAGTAGCATTGTTCAAGTTGATAGTGGCCCCCCCCTGCCCCCCCGAGGCGGGGGGGTGCCATCCGGATGGAAAGCCCCCGCTGCGGGGGTTTGGGGGCCGGCCCTATCAGGCAATGCGCCCAGTGCATCAGGGGATGGGGTTGCTTAACTCGGTGGCCGGTGGAGGGGTCGTAGCCCATCACTTTGCCGGTGCGGCAACGGCCTTGGATGTCGTGCTGCCAAAAGACGGTAGCGCCGCCCCATTTCTTGGAGGTGCCTACGCGGTAGCGGCGGAAGGCCTGGCTCACCAAGTTTTCGTCAAACCGGGTAATCAAGAATCGGTAGAGCGGGTTGAGGGGATAGTGGCGGGGGTCGCAGGAACGGTCAACGATTTTTGGGTCGATGAAGGAAGGCTGTAATCGGTAATTTTGCATCGGCGATTTCGGTAAATAAGAATTCGGCGAAA
>JAJPXC010000040.1 GCA_021205635.1 Bacteroidales bacterium
TATTTACCTTAACCAGCCCCACCCACTGGTCGAAAATCGGGGAGTATTACACATTAAATAAGTAAGGCGGAAGAAATGCTTGCAGTTGAGCCACAATATCCAACCGAGCGACGTGTGCCCCGAGGTGAAATCACGCTCACCCCAACTGCCAGCATAGTTACTGAATCCATTGAAAGCCAAAAGAATAACGACAATGGCAACCAACAAGAATCCACATGTGGTCGCGCCCAGCGATTTCCAGCCATCTCCCCTACCCTTAGCCCCAGCCGCAATCATCACAATCGGCACCAATCCAGCCACAATCGACGGCAGGCGGGTCATCGTCATCAATCCCACAAGCACGCCCATCCAAGCGGCATCCGTGCCCGAAGGACGGTCCCAATATCGTAGCGTCACGACAAGCAACACGACCATCCACAGCTCATTAAGGGCGTTCCAGTCGTAATACACATCACGACCCCCTCCCCCGCAAACAACAGCGAAGAGCAGCGCGGCTATCACTGCCCTACCTGTTAGCCGCCAAAGCCACCAGCCACCAATACCGGCCACGGCCAAGCGCAGCACGTAAGCCAGCCAATGCAGTTGTAGCAAACCCTCGCCAAACAGGGCTTGCCACCAGCGTCCTACCAAGAACGTCAACGGAGCCATGGGCGACATCGCCCCCGCTGAAAGCGTGCACCACGCCTGATAAGCCTCATCATCCTCGTAAAAACTAGTCGACAAGGTAACCAACGGCAACAGAGCCCCAGCGAGGACAATAACCCACGCCAACACTCTATTCTCGCCACTGATGCTTTTCATATTCTTAAAAAACGTTACTTTAGTCCTAAATATTGCATTATTATCACTACCTTTGCCAAAAATTTCAACAAAAACGATTTATTTATGAAAAAAATTTACACTTTGCTCTTCGTTGCCTTGATCGCATGCGCAGCATTCTCGGCCAAAGCTCTTACCTACCAAGGCACTCTCGTTATCGAAATGATGGATGGCGTTATCAATGAAGGCGATGAAACCACTTATACCGTGGAGGTTGCTCCTATCGGCGACGGCCTTTGCGACTTCTCCCTCGCCAACTTCGCGCTTGACCTTGGCGACGGCCCTGTGCCCCTGGGCGATATCTTCATCGAGGATGTTACCACCTCCACCTCCGACGGCGTAACCACCTACTCAGGCAGCAAGGAAGGACTTACCCTCGCTGAGGGCGATATCGTGGCCAACGTTACCCTCAACGGCACCGAGGACGCCAATGGCGCAGCCGTGTTCAACATCGACGTTATGTGGATCGTTGACCCCACCGACCCCGAAAACATGCAGATACCCATCAACGTGGTATTCACCGGCAGCCGCACCTCAGGTATTGCTCTCACCACTAGCCACTCATCACTCACCACTACCGAGTACTACAACCTCCAAGGCGTGCGCGTAAACAGCCCCATCAAGGGCCAGATCTACATCACCCGCAACGCCGACAAGGTAGCCAAAATCGTATACTAATTCCCCACCTTTTCCTCTATAAAGAATGGAGAAGAAACGCCCCAACACCGCGGTGCTGCTGATGCATTGTCCCGACAAGCCCGGCATCATCGCGGTTATTACTGATTTCATCAACGCCAACGGTGGTAACATCGTATACCTCGACCAATACGTCGACCGCGTGAACGGTGTGTTCTACATGCGCGTGGAATGGGATCTGGACGGCTTTGGAATCCCCGACGACAAAATCGCCGACTATTTCAACACCCTCTACGCTCATCGCTACGACATGTCGTTCAAACTGTCATTCACCCGCAAGCCCCAACGTATGGCCCTGTTCGTTAGCAAGATGAGCCACTGTCTCTACGACATCCTCGCCCGATATATCGCCAAGGAGTGGGACGTGGAGATACCTGTGATCATCTCCAACCACCCCGACCTGAAGATCGTCGCCGACCAGTTCAACATCCCCTTTGAGGTGGTTCCCCTGAACAAGGACAACAAGAAGGAGATGGAGCAGGTGGAATTTGAGATACTCGACCGATTCAAGATAGATTTCATCGTGCTGGCCCGCTATATGCAGGTGCTGTCGCCCGAGTTCATCAACCGCTACCCCGACCGCGTGATCAACATCCACCACTCGTTCCTGCCCGCTTTCGTGGGCGCCAAGCCCTACCACGCCGCCTACGAGCGTGGCGTGAAACTGATCGGAGCCACGAGCCATTACGTGACGAGCGACCTCGACGCAGGGCCAATCATCGAGCAGGATATCACACGCATCACCCACAAGGACACCATCGACGACCTTGTGAAGAAAGGCCGCGACCTGGAGAAAATCGTGCTTTCCCGCGCCGTCGAGAAGCACATCCAGCGCAAGATCCTCACCTACAACAACAAGACAGTAGTATTCAACTAATGGTCGGCCCCCAAACCCCCACAGTGGGGGCTTCCATCCCGATGGTTACATCCCCCCGCAACGGGGGGCCTTGGGGGCCAATAACTTATGACTTCTATAGCTGTTATAAAATATAATGCCGGCAACAATTTCTCGGTGCTCTCGGCGCTGCGAAGGCTCGGCTACGAGGCTACCGTCACCGACGACCCGGCTCTGCTGGCTTCGGCCGACAAGGTGATTTTCCCCGGCGTGGGGCAAGCCGCCTCGGCAATGGAATACCTGCGCCGCACGGGCCTCGACAACGTGATACGAGGGCTGAAACAGCCTGTGCTTGGCATCTGTATCGGTCAGCAATTGATGTGCCGACGCTCCGAGGAGGGCGGCGGTGTCGATTGCCTTGGCATCTTTGACACTGAGGTCAAGCGATTTGAGGCACAAGAGCTGAAGATACCCCACATGGGCTGGGACACACTCGACGAGATTAGAGAGGGTAAATTCCTGTCCCCCCACTTGCAAGGAAACTGGGTGTATTACGTGCACAGCTACTACGTGCCTGTGATTCCCGAGACTGTTGCTGTCACCCGCTACATCAACCCCTTCAGCGCCGCCCTTCAGCGCGACAACTTCTTCGCCACCCAATTCCACCCCGAGAAGAGCGGCGACACCGGCGAGAAAATCCTGAAGGAGTGGCTAACGGTTAATGGTTAATGGTTAATGGTTAATGGTTAGTGGATAATGGTAAATGGTTAGTGATGATAGAGATTATCCCCGCAATTGACATTATTTCAGGCAAGTGCGTGCGTCTTTGCCAGGGCGACTACGACCGCGCCACCACCTACGGCGACCCCGTGGAGATGGCCCAGCGCCTAGCCGACGCTGGTTGCCGCCGGCTCCACCTCGTCGACCTCGACGGCGCCAAAGCTGCCCATGTGGTCAACTACCGCGTGATTGAGGGGATAGCCAAGGCAACACCCCTCGTCATCGACTTCGGTGGAGGCGTGAAAACCGACGAGGACCTCCACATCGCCCTCTCCTCGGGTGCCTCCATGGTCACCGCTGGAAGCATCGCCGTGAAATCTCCCGCAACAGTTGAGAAATGGGTAGCGGAGCACGGTCCCGACGTGGTAATATTGGGTGCCGACGCCCGCGACGGACGTATCGCCACGCAAGGTTGGCTCGAGGAATCCACAGTGGAGATCGTCCCCTTCATCGCCCGATGGATGGACAAAGGCCTCCGCCAAGTGATCTCCACCGACATCTCGGTTGACGGCACACTCGCGGGGCCCTCGCTCAACCTCTACAAGAGGATCCTACAGGAGGTTCCTTCGATTCACTTGATCGCCAGCGGAGGCGTAGGCTCCATGGCCGACGTGGAGGCTCTGGACACCATCGGCGTGCCCCAGGTGATTGCCGGCAAGGCCATCTATGAGGGTCGCATCACAATGAAACAACTCGAAAAACATAATCTGCAATGCTGAGCAAACGCATCATCCCCTGCCTTGACGTGAAGGACGGCCAGACGGTGAAGGGCGTCAACTTCGTCAACCTGCGCCAAGCCGGCGACCCGGTCGAACTAGGCGAACGCTACTCCCGAGAGGGCGCCGACGAACTCGTCTACCTCGACATCACCGCCTCCTACGAAGGCCGCAAAACGTTTGTCGACCTCGTGCGCCGCGTGGCCGAGCGCGTGAGCATCCCTTTCACCGTGGGTGGCGGAATCAACGCCGTGGAGGACGTGGAGCGGCTGCTCAACGCCGGTGCCGACAAGGTATCCATCAACTCTGCCGCACTGCGCCGTCCCCAACTAATCGACGAGATTGCCCGGCGCTTCGGCAACCAAGTGTGCGTCGTCGCAATCGACGCCCGCAACGTCGACGGCCAATGGATATGCCATCTCAACGGCGGCCGCATCCCCACCGATCGCCACCTTGTGGAATGGGCCAAAGAAGCCCAAGAGCGCGGTGCGGGGGAGATCCTGTTCACCTCCATGGACCACGACGGCGTAAAGCAAGGATTCGCCAATGAGCCTCTGCGCGCCCTTCACGACGCACTGGCCATCCCCGTCATCGCCTCAGGAGGAGCCGGCACCATGGAGCATTTCCTTGACGCCTTCACCCTCGGAAAAGCCGACGCCGCCCTCGCGGCCTCCATCTTCCACTTCGGCGAAATCCCCATCCCCGCTCTCAAGCGCTACCTCGCCTCCCACGCCATCCCCATCCGATTATAAACTTCCCAATTCTAAATACCATGGAATCAAAACTGATACGCAATAGCACTGCTGAATTCTTAATGTTTGTATCCGACTCCCAAGAAGATGGAATACAAGTAGCTTATTACCAGGAGACTGTTTGGGCCACCCAGAAGGGAATGGCCACGTTATTCGACTGTACCACCGACAATATCGGCCTTCATCTTAAAAAAATATACAATGAAGGAGAATTGGACAAAGAGGCAACTACCGAGTATTTCTCGGTAGTTCAAAAAGAAGGCGAAAGACAAGTATCTCGCAAAATCCAATATTACAATCTTGACACCATTATATCCGTAGGATATCGGGTCAACTCTCGTCGTGCCACCCAATTTCGCCAATGGGCCACTAACGTCCTTCGCCAATTCGCAATAAGAGGATATGTTCTCGATAAGCAACGTTTAAAGAACGGGACCTTCCTTTCCCAAGATTATTTTGACCATTTACTCTCTGAAATTCGGGAGATAAGGCTAAGCGAACGTCGTTTCTACCAAAAATTGACAGATATTTACGCCACTTCCATTGACTACAATGTGGATGCTCCCACAACCCGAATTTTCTTCAAAAAGATGCAAAACAAAATGCATTATGCCACTCATGGACATACCGCTTCGGAACTTATTCTTGAACGGGCCAATGCAGAAAAAGAGAACATGGGATTAACTTCATGGGAAAACGGCCCGAAAGGAAAAATTGTGAAAACGGATGTAAGCATTGCCAAAAACTACCTAAAAAAACAGGAGATTGAACTCATGGGACGAATTGTGGCGGGTGTCCTGGATCTTGCAGAGACACAAGCCTTGAAGCATATACCCATGACCATGGAAGATTGGAATCGAAGAATCGACATGATTCTTCAAGCGAGCGGCCATGAGTTATTAAATTCCGCTGGATCAGTAACCGCTGAAGAGGCTAAGCAACATGCTGAAACTGAATTTGAGAAATATCGTATCATCCAAGACCGTTTATTTGCCTCTGATTTCGATATTTTCATAGGTTCAAGACTCTTTGACAATCTGGAAGGCTTGGAAGATCTAGAAAAAGGCTAAAGAAAAGGAAGCCTCATTATTTTGTAGGGACTCTGCCTGAGGAGTGGTAGGTGCGGATATAGTAGGGCTCGTCGATCGAGCTTTCCACCACGCCCTTGGAGGCCGAGGAGTGGATGATCTTGCCGTTACCGATGTAAATCCCCACGTGCGACACCTTTTTGGCATCCTTCGACGTGCAGAAAAACACCAGGTCCCCCACCTTCAGGTCCTTGCGATTGATCCCCTTGCAGAACGCCTGTTGCTCGCGGCTCGAGCGAGGCAATTTCACGTTGCACACCTGGTCGTAAATCTCCATCACCATCCCCGAGCAGTCGGTACCGTCCTTGCGGGAGTGTCCCCCGTAGCGGTATTTGGTGCCGAGCCAGCGCCTTGCCTCTTTGACAATAGCTGCTTGCTGTGCGCCCGAGATGGTACCCTGGGCCGTGGTAGCCTCCGGGGTATAATCGGCATACGGGTCGACTGAGCGCTTCGACGAGTGGCACGATGCCATCGAAAGCGCCAGTACCAGGACGGTGATTAATGATAGTATAGGGTGTAAGAAAGATCGTTTCATCGGATAAGAGTTGTCTAGACCACCGCGGCGCTGGCCGCGGGGCACTGTGGCTAGTGGTGGGTACAAAGATAAGCAACCGCCGCTGAAAAAGCAATATCATCCACGATTCTAAAGCGTTTTTTGCGAATTTTAATGCAAAATTGGTTTACAAATCCCACGATGCGTATTAAAGTAGTTTAAATATCGCCCGCGTATGGATTTATGAATTATTTTTGCGTCATAAAGTTAAAAATTAACATTTAGCGATTTAACATTTTAACATTGCTATGAATCAAGTTTCACGTTTCGCCACATTAGCTATTGGCTTATCTTTCGTAGTCACCGCATGCGCCTCAGGCGTGCCCACCGACTTCACCAAGGCGGCCGAGTCGACCGTCAACGGCGTTGTCTCCATCAAGAGCTACGTCACCACCCGTCAGCAGCAACAGGGCTACTACACCGACCCGTTCTCTGACCCCTTCTTCGACTTCTTCTTCGGCCCCCAGCAACGTCGCCAACTGACGCCTCGCCAACAGGAGAAGCCACAGCAACGCCAAACGGGCCTCGGCTCGGGAGTCATCCTTTCTTCCGACGGCTATATCGTCACCAACAACCATGTGATTGACGGCGCCGAGGAGCTGGAGGTGACCCTCAACGACAACCGCACGTTCAACGCCACAGTCGTGGGCGCCGACCCAACAACCGACGTGGCTCTGATCAAGATTGACGCCGACGACCTCCACGTCATACCCATGGGCGACAGCGAGAACGTCAAGGTGGGTGAATGGGTATTGGCCGTAGGCAACCCCTTCGGTTTCACCTCCTCCGTCACCGCGGGTATCGTCAGCGCAAAGGGTCGCTCAATCTCCTCCCTCACCGGCACCGCATCCCACGGCATCGAATCGTTTATCCAAACCGACGCCGCAGTCAACCCTGGCAACTCGGGTGGCGCTCTCGTCACCCTCAACGGTGAGCTGATCGGAATCAACACCGCCATCTACTCCCAGACGGGCAACTACGCCGGTTACTCTTTCGCCATCCCCACCTCCATCGTGAAAAAAGTAGTTGCCGACCTTAAGGAATACGGCACCGTGCAGCGAGCCGTTATGGGCATCTCCTTCGGCGAGCTCACCCAGAAATTGGCGAAAGAGGAAGGCATCACCGCCACCAACTACGGCCTCTACATCGGTAACGTCGAGGACCGCTCGGCAGCCATGGAGGCTGGCCTCAAGAAGGGTGACGTGATCATCGCCATCGACGGCGAGCCTATGCGCAACACTGCCAATCTCCAAGAGGCTGTGGCCAAGAAGCGTCCCGGCGACACAATCACCGTCGACTACATCCGCGACAACAAGGAGTACTCTACCAAGGTGACCCTTCGCAACTCCTCGGGCACTACCACCATCACCCGCGCCGACGACTTCACCGACCTCGGTTGCGCCTTCAAGTCGCTCTCAACCGACACCAAGGAACAACTCCAAATCTCCACCGGCGTGCAAGTCACCGGACTGAAGGACGGTAAGTTCAAGGACGCCGGAATCAAGGACGGCTTCATCATCCTCACCATCAACGACACTCGCGTCAACTCCCAGGACGACGTCGAGAAGATCTACAAGGCAATCATGAAGTCCAACGCACAGGACAAGGCAATGTTCATCGTGGGCCTATACCCCACCGGCCGCAAAGCCTACTACGCAGTCGACCTCGCCAACTAACCAACACCTAAACCGTAAATAAAGAGCTGGCCCCTTCCGGGGCCAGCTCTTTATATTTTACACTTCGTAATAACGTTATTACGACTTAAGTTCCTGGGGAATTATTCACCCTTGATGGCAGCTACGCCGGGGAGAACCTTGCCCTCGATGGCCTCGAGAAGAGCGCCACCACCGGTGGACACATAGGAAACCTCGTCGGCCAAGCCGAACTTGTTTACGCATGCTACGGAGTCGCCACCACCCACGAGGGAGAAGGCGCCATTGTTGGTAGCCTCAACGATAGCCTCGGCGATAGCCCGGGAGCCTCCGGTGAAGTTGTCAAACTCAAACACGCCAGCGGGGCCGTTCCACAGGATAGTCTTGGCCGTGCGGATCACGTCCTGGAATGCCTTGCGAGTCTCGGGACCTGCGTCGAGGCCTTCCCAGCCGTCGGGGATGTCCATAGCGGAGCATACCATGGTCTTGGCGTCGTTGGAGAAGGAGTCGGCGGCGATGCAGTCGGTGCCTAGCACGAGGTTCACGCCTTTCTCCTTGGCTTTCTTGATGATGTCGAGGGCGAGGCCGAGCTTGTCGTTCTCGCAGATGGAATCGCCCACTTTGCCACCTTGTGCCTTGGCGAAAGTGTAGGTCATGCCGCCGCAGAGGATGAGGTTGTCAACCTTGTCCATCAGGTTCTCGATGATGCCGATCTTAGTGGACACCTTGGAGCCGCCCATGATAGCGGTGAAGGGACGCTTGATGTCACTGAGGATGTTGTCAACGGCCTTTACCTCTTTCTCCATGAGGTAGCCGAGCATCTTGTTGTCGGCGTCGAAGTTGTCGGCGATGACAGCGGTGGAAGCGTGACGACGGTGGGCGGTGCCGAATGCGTCGTTCACATAAACGTCGGCGTAGGAAGCGAGTTTCTTGGCGAACTCTTTCTGGCGAGCCTTCATGTCCTTCCTGGCAGCCTCGTAAGCGGGATCGTCTTTCTCGATACCCACGGGCTTACCCTCTTCCTCGGGATAGAAGCGGAGGTTCTCGAGCAGGAGCACTTCGCCAGGCTTGAGATTTGCCGCAGCCTCACCTGCGTTAGCGCAATCCTCGGCGAATTTCACGTCGCGGCCGAGAGCCTTGGCCACGTCGTCCTTGATCTGGGCGAGGGAGAACTTGGGGTTAACCTTGCCTTTGGGCTTGCCCATGTGGCTCATGATGATCAGGGAGCCACCGTCCTCGAGGATTTTTTTCAAGGTGGGGAGGGCGCCGCGGATACGGGTGTCGTCGGTGATTTTGCCGTTCTCATCCAAGGGCACGTTGAAATCAACGCGCACAATCGCTTTCTTGCCAGCGAAGTTGTAATTGTCGAGTGTCATTTCTTATAATTTTGGTTTTCAGTTTTCAGTTTTCAGCTGCTTTAAGCCACCGCGAATTTACAAATTTTCCTCGTCAATGTGAAATATCGAGGCTGAAAAATGGCTATACCTTTCATTACGACTTAGTAACATTTTTTCAGTTACAATATTGTGGCGATATACTTTGTAGGTGAAATTAAGGCCTTACCTTTGCAGCGTGATGAATTAACAAACCCAAACAAAGCTAATTGCACTATTATCTATCTATCCTGACCAATCATAGCACAGACCTTAAACTAATACAGATCTATCCAAGAACCTAACCTATTGATCCTAAACGAGGAGCCCCGCCAAAATGGAAGAGAGGGGCTCCTCGGTTTTTTGCCATGAATGGGTATGGTGGGGTTTTGGCCACGAATGGGAATGGGGGGGGTTGGCCACGAATTTAACTAATTATCACGAATTTAGTGTAAATTCATGGAATTAGTGGCTACAAAATATCATTAGTGGCCGCTAGGAGGTGATGTCAAAACCTCGGCGTGCGAGAGCGTGAAGCATGTCGTAGTGCATCGCCTCGCGGTAATAGGAGATGATGTGGTCACACCAATCGTTGTCGCTCTTCTCACCGGCTCGGGAGGCGTTGTAGCGGGTTACTGTGGCGTCATAGTCCTTCAGTTCCTGCGTCATGTCGTCCTGACGGTAATGGTTGGGATGGATCAAAAGCGACAGCGGCTGCTTGGGCTTCTTGTCGGGCATCTCGCGAGGGATACCTATGGCCAATCCGCATACGGCAAACACTCCCTTGGGCAACTCCAACAGGCGCGCCACGCCCTCGGGAGAGGCCGTACGGGCGTACCCGATGCAGCAGGTGCCGAGACCCATCGACTCGGCTGCCACCAACGCGCTCATCATTGCCAAGGTGGCGTCCACAACCCCCACGACCACTCCATCGAGGGTGTTGGTGAACTGGGGCATATCCACGCCCTTCACCTCCGCCAAGCGGGTAATTTTGTTATAGTCGGCGCAGAAGAGGAGGAAATGGTTGCACGTCTTGATCTGCTTGGCGCCCACCACCTCGTAGAGTTTCTCCTTCAGCTCCTGGTCGGTGATGTCGATAACCGAATACTGCTGGCCATTGTAGCTCGTTGGGGTGTTGCGTATGGCGTCATGGATCAGCCGAATGTCATCGTCGCTGATCTTGTCGCGCTCGTAGCGGCGTATGCTACGTCGCTCCAAAAGTGTATCTTCAACCGATTTCATAATATATCGTAATTAAAAGTATCCTTTAATCCTTTCCTCCTTTAATCCTTTAAGGAGCCGAATGGACCTTCCCCTATTTAGCTGAAATGGGGAGCCGGGGGCACGGGAGGATAGCCCAGGGTCATGGCCACCACGAAATGGTGTTGCTGTCCCAGACCCAGGGTAGCCTTGATGGTGTCCTCATCGGCCGACGCGCGCTCAACGACGTTGATACCGGCGCAGGTGCAGTAGAGATAAACGTTCTCGGTGACAGCCCCGGCGTCGAGAGCCGAGAGGGAGGCCTCGTGGCCCTTCATGAGGGCGTCCAGCTCGTCGTCGCCCGTGTGGAAGCGATTGTAATTGCTCACCACGATGATGTTGCAGGGAGCGGTGGCGACGAAATCCTGAGTGCCCAGCTCAGCGCGATGGTCGCCCTCAACAACAGGCGTAAGAGTTTGGGTTTTAGGCTCATACAAGTAGATGCCTTGGGGGAGAGCAACATAAAGCTCAAGGGGATAAACACCGCAAGCCGAGGGGGCTGTGCGCTTGCCGGTGTCCGGGCGGTTGACACCGTAAGCGGCCCACAGCACCTCGCTGAGGTTTTTGATGGAGAGGGGCTCAGAGGAGAATTGACGCGACGTGTGGCGGCGGCTGAGGGCCTGCTTAACGGTAATGCCTTCATTGATCGACGGTGGAAGCAATTGTGGAGTGGTCATGGCGGTAATAGAAGCTTTGATGGATGGGAATTAGTGGATAATAGTAGATAATAACGGATCTATTAGCTTTCAGTCGCAAACTAATGTATCTGTTATTAACAACACTTGTCCCCGAAAAAGGTTCACCCCCCCAGCAAAATTTCTACATATTGGAATTGTAGTATTTAACGTCGCCGGTCACCTCCTCGCCGATGAACGTGGGCTTGGGAAATAAGGTTTCCTGCGAGGGCAGCTCTATCTCGGCCACCACCAGCCCCTGATGGCAGCCATGAAACTCGTCCACCTCCCATGTGAAGTCGCCGTAGGGTACCAGCCATCGGGTTTTCTCGATGACATTGCCTAGGGCGAGTGGTCGTAGCTCCTGAGCCTCGTCGACGGGCAGCTCCCATTCCCACTCGCCACGCGCCGCACCCTGGTTGCGACTCTTTACGGTTATCCAGGCACGGCCGTCGGCCTGTCGCACGCGCACGGTGCGATCGGGGTCGCGCGACAGGTACCATTGCGCTATCTCGCGTCGCCCAGTGGCCAATTGTCTATAACTATTGTCCTTGACAAGAAATTTTCGCTCTATCTCAACTCCCATAATGACGAATTTGTTGTATATTCGCGAATATCGGCCTAATTCGCTGGGTATCACTGCGTTTATCCACGCCACACGACCCGCTCCGACAATAAAACGGAAAGTTACTAATCACGATACGTCCGCTGGTAGCTCGCGCGCCGTATCGTCGCGCCGCCCAAATCCACGCGCCGAGCATACTCCCCCGACACCCGAGCCGAGACCGTCGCACGTTCGCCCGAGGGCAGCTCCAGCACGCCCGCCGCGACATCTGCGGGGTCGTATCGCACAAGGTAGATGGCGCGCTCCACCATCCGCTCCACCACCGCCTCCGACGCGTGGGTTATCACCAGGAAGTCCAGCGTATAATCGTCCGAGTAATCATGGCCGAGGTCGTAAATGTTAAAGCGCAGCGCGTATTTATCCCCCTCCCGCGTCGTGGCGACGAGTTGCAAGGGTATCTCGGACAACGCCGCGGGGTTGATGGCCAGCGCGCGAGGCAGAGCCGAATCAAGAGCCGCCCGCAGGCGTTCTCCCTTTATCTCATTCTGCCGCCAATCGGGATGAGCCTCCAGTATCGAATCGACCACCGCCGCGATCGTGGTGTTCGACGGCGCGGGGTGTTTCTTCACGGGCATCTCGACCGCCGCCACTTGCGCCGTGTCTTGCAGTCGTTCTACAAGGGAGCTGTCGACGCGGGGCGAGCAGGAGGCCAGCGCGACCGCCGCCAAGGGGAGTAATACGTTTTTCATCTTACAAGGGATTTTTCGTAACGCTCTATCGTGGTTTCCAGGATGGCGATGGTTTTGTTTTTCTCCGCTATCGTTTCTTGCAGCAAGGCGATGGTGTCGACCAGCGCGCCCAACCGCTCCGTCTCCGTGGCCGAGGGCAACGGCTGGCGAATCATCGGCCCGTCACCGCGCAGGAGCCACTCCGCGGACAAATCGGGGAAGTAAGCCAGGAAATCCGCGGCGCGGTCCGCGGTGATTGATTTCGCTTTGGTGAACGCGCCCACTCCCCACCCCAGCTTTTTCTCCGCCGCGGTCGGTGACACCTTAATATATTTTAGGTATTCCTGGATTCGCTCCTTTACGCTCATACCACCTCGCTAATGTTAAATAAATTTAATCCAAAGAAAATATTCTTTGATTTGCTTTTTTGTAAAGAATTTATTCCTTACCTTTGTTTCAGATTTAAAACTAAGGCAAATATACCAAAGTTTAGCCACAAAACCAACAACCACCTCAAAAATTTAACGTTATGTAGAGTCAACAAGCAACTGCAAAATTAATCAATTGATTTGAAGAACACTCT
>JAJPXC010000146.1 GCA_021205635.1 Bacteroidales bacterium
ACTGCCGAAATCTTATTTACCGAAAACTTATGAAATTTTATTTGCAGATTACAATAACGCCCTCGTAGTGAAGGTGGACGGTAGGGTGGCTAAGGCGAGCGATCCCGCGGCGACATTGGAAGCTTATACTCCCGGTGGCTCGCTCGTGTCGAGGGGTCGCGGGGAGATAATGATACCCGCGCAAGGACTGTGGATAGTCCGCGCGGTTACTCCTGGATACATTACATCCACCAAAGTTGTTGTAGAGTGATAGATAGGAAGGTGCTAGCCGTGTAGGCTCGCACACCCCGGGGGCGGCGTCGACAAGCCATAGCGACGCCGCCCTTGCTGTGTAGTGGTTAGTGGTTAGTGGTTAGTGGTTAGAGGTTAATGGTTAATGGTTAATGGTTAATGGTTAATGGTTAGTGGTTAGTGGTTAGTGATGGATTGTCGACAGGGGAAAGTATAAATATTATTAATATTGGGAAAGATTCGCGGAAAAGCATTATATTTGCATACCAATCCAAAGAAGGCGCATGCCGGAGCCTCTCTCCCTTGTCATAGCCGGCTGATAAGCGCCGCGGGACACTCCTCCCGGCCCACCGTCGTGATCGGCGACGTTGGGGCAGATCTCTCTCCAAGCCGCGAGCGGGCGCGAAAGGCCCCTGGCGGTTTGCGATTCAGCGTGTTTAGGCCTGTTGTAAGCCTTAGCCGCCGAGTACCATGATATATAAAAAACGACATAAATGACAGGCAAATGCAAGTACCTGCCCCACACATCCAAGCCGCAACGTATCGACCAGGCCCTGGCCGAGCGCTTTGCCAGCTGCCCCCCGATAGGAGAGCTGTTGGCCGAGCGCGGTATCGCGACACCGGAGGAGGCCGACCGCTTCTTCCACCCCTCCTTGCGCGATATGCACGACCCGTTCCTGATGCCCGATATGGACAAGGCTGTGGACCGGCTCAACCGGGCCATGGGGTTGAAAGAGAAGATCATGGTATACGGCGACTACGACGTGGACGGCACCACGGCCGTCGCCTTGGTTTACAAGTACCTCCAAAACTTCTACTCTAACATCGACTACTTTATACCTACTCGCTACGACGAGGGGTATGGCATCTCGTTGCCAACGATCGACGAGTTTGCCGACGCCGGTGTGAAACTAGTGATAATCCTCGACTGCGGCATCAAGGCCAACCAAGAGATAGCCTACGCCAAGAGCAAGGGGATCGACTTCATCATCTGCGATCATCACGTGCCCGACGACGAGTTGCCCCCGGCAGTGGCTATCTTGAACCCCAAGCTGGAAGGCTCTACCTATCCGTGCCCCCACCTCTCGGGCTGCGGCGTGGGCTACAAGCTGATGCAGGCTTTCGCCACAAGCAACGGTATCCCTTACAACGATCTTGAGGGAATGCTCGACCTGGTGGCCGTCTCGATCGCGGCCGATATCGTGCCGATGGTCGACGAGAACCGCATCATGGCTTACCATGGGTTGAAGCGGTTGAACTCCAACCCCAACCTTGGATTGCGCGCCATTATGCGTATATGCAACCTCTCGGGGCGCGAAATCACCATCTCGGACGTTATTTTTAAGATTGGGCCGCGTATCAACGCCTCGGGACGCATGCAGAGCGGCCGCGAGGCTGTCGACTTGCTTGTGGCTCGCGACATCGCCGACGCCTACGCCAAGGGCAAGGCCATCGACCAGTACAATCGCGACCGCAAGGAGCTTGACAAGCAGATCACCGAGGAGGCCAACAATATTCTTGAGGCCCGCGGCGAGAAATTGTTCGACAAAAAGTCGATCGTCATCTACAACAAGGATTGGCACAAGGGCATTATCGGTATCGTGGCCTCGCGCCTTACCGAGCTTTATTACAAGCCTGCCGTGGTGTTGACGCTTTCGGGCGGCTTGGCCACAGGCTCGGCACGCTCGGTGCAGGGTTTTGACATTTACAGCGCCGTTGATTCGGCACGCGACTTGCTGGAGAATTTCGGTGGTCACACCTACGCTGTTGGCCTGTCGCTCAAGGAGGAGAATATACCCGAGTTCACCCGCCGATTTGAGGCGTTTGTGGCCGAGAATATCCAGCCCAACCAGTTGACGCCGCAAGTGGAGATCGACGCCGAGTTGACATTCTCGCAGTTGACCCCCGAGTTCCTTTCCAATTTGCGTAAATTCAATCCTTTTGGTCCCGGCAACAACAAGCCTGTGTTCGTTACCCGCAAGGTGATGGACTTCGGCACATCGAAGCTTGTGGGGAAGAACCTTGAGCATATCAAGCTGGAATTGGTTGACGACACGTCGGGCCGCGTGATCAACGGTATCGCCTTCAACATGTCGGATCATTTCGACGATATCCACCTGGGACGCCGTCCTTTTGACATCGTATACACTATCGAGGAGAGCAAGCACCCCAATTCGCCCGGGGCGTCGATACAGCTGCTGGTAAAGGACATCAAATTAAGCGAGAAGGTGTAAAGTTTCTAGTTTCTAGTTTCTAGTTTCTAGTTTCTAGTTTCTAGTTTCTAGTTAATAGGCACTTCAATTGTTAAAGGAGGAAAGGAATAAAGGCTTCGCCTAAGGGTGAAGTATTGAGGATTAAGGATTAAGGATTAAGGATGATGGCGGGAGCGTATGATAGGGCGGCGGCCCTGGGGCTTTTGGAGAAGCACTGGGGGTACACGTCGTTTCGGCCGGCGCAGGAGGAGATTATAAGCTCTTTCGTGGCCGGTAACGATACGCTCGGGCTGTTACCCACGGGTGGTGGCAAATCGATCACGTTCCAGATTCCGGCCCTGCTCTCCGAGGGGCTCACGGTGGTGGTGACGCCGCTGATCTCGCTGATGAAGGACCAGGTGGACAACCTGCGTGAGCGCGGGGTGATGGCCACGTGCCTCTATTCGGGGTTGACCCGCGCTGAGGTTAAACTGGGTATCGACCGGTGCCGCTTGGGGAAGGTGAAGATGCTTTACGTGTCGCCCGAGCGGTTGCAGTCCAAGTCGTTTATCGAGACGCTTCGCTTGATGAAGGTGACGCAGATTGTGGTCGACGAGGCCCATTGTATATCGCAATGGGGCTACGATTTCCGGCCCTCTTACCTGAAAATCAAGGATCTGAGGAAGACGTTCCCAGGGGCTCCCGTGCTTGCGCTTACCGCCTCGGCCACACCCGAGGTTGCCTCCGACATCATGGAGCAGCTTGAGTTTCGCTCGCGCGACCATGTGTATTCCCGTAGCTTCTCGCGCGACAATATTTCGTATGTGGTGAGGTATTGCGACCACAAGGAGGGGAAATTGCGGGAGATACTGCATGCGGTGGCTGGCACTGGCATCGTGTACGTGCGGTCGCGCAAACTCACGCGCCAGCTTTCCGACATGCTCGTTGCCGACGGCATATCGGCTGATTTCTACCATGCCGGATTGGCGCCGGAGGACAAAAATGAGAAGCAAAATCGCTGGAAATCAGGCGAAACACGGGTGATTGTGGCCACCAACGCGTTCGGCATGGGCATCGACAAACCCGACGTGCGCCTGGTGGTGCATTACGACCTGCCGTCGTCGCTCGAGGAGTACTACCAAGAGGCAGGACGCGCGGGTCGTGACGGCTTGCCGTCGTTTGCCGTGGTGTTGGCTTCGCGGGCCGACAAGGGCACGCTCACGCGCCGTGTGTCGCAGGCTTTTCCCGAGAAGGGTTTTATCAGCCGGGTGTATGAGCTGGCGGGGAATTTCCTGGATGTGGCCGTTGGGGAGGGGTACAACCAGGTGTATCCGTTTGATTTCAACACGTTCTGCGTCAGGTTTAAGGTGCAACCGTTGGCGGCGCATAGCGCGTTGACGTTGTTGACCAGGGCTGGTTGGATAGAGTTCACCGAGGAGATCGCCACGCAGTCGCGCGTGATGATGCTTGTGACCAAATCCGAGCTGTATCAGCAGAATCTTACGCCTAATGAGGACAAACTGCTGCAATTGCTGTTACGGTCGTATACGGGCTTGTTTGCCGACTATGTGCCTATAAATGAGACGCTTTTGCAATCCCGCACGGGGCTAGGGGCGCAGGAGGTATACGACACGCTGTTGTCGTTGACGCGCAAGCATGTGTTGCATTTTATCCCTCGTAAAACCTCGCCGTACATTTTCTACACCACGTCGCGCGAGGAGCCTCGCTATATAACTATGCCCAAGGCCGTTTATGAGGATCAGAAGGCGCGGTTGGAGAAGCGTGTGGAGTCGATGAAGCAATTTGTCTACGCCCAGGATGGGTGTCGTGTGCAACGGTTGTTGAATTATTTTGGGGAGACGACAGCGGGGGAATGTGGGAAGTGTGATTTGTGCCGTGCACGTCGGGTTGCGGCTCGCGGTGTCGATTGGAATGCGCTCGAGAAGTCGATTCTGTATCTTTCGGGCCAGCCCGGGGGCCACACCGTGGGCTATATTCAGCAACAGCTTGACCTATATCCCAAGGAGGCCGTGGTGCAGATGATCCGCTCGCTGGCCGACCGTTCCCTCGTCAAGCTCGACCTCGCCACCTTCAACGTGGTGAAGGTGAAAAATTAGACAGGAGGGAGGGGACCGTAGACGCGGTGGTTTTGCCGGCTCCGTTGGGGCCGGCGATTATGTAGAGCTTGGGAGCGTCCATAGCTTATCCTAACAATGCGGTGACGGCAGGGATGGCGGCGAGATCAGATTGGTCGGCTTGGGCCGGGACGACGGAGGCGTAGTCGCGGTCGAGCCAGTAGACGTCGCTTTGGTCGTCATCAGGGTCCTTGGGCACGTATTTGCCGGTGAGGATGTAGAAGGGATGGCCCGAGGGGTCCTCGTATTTGCGATATTCCTCAGTCCAGTGCCCTTGGGCAGAATGTACCACTTTCAGGCCCTTGATTTTCACCTTTGCGGGGAAGTTGACGTTGAGGCACACGCCCTTGGGAAGGCCGTGTTGTAGCACCTTGGCTGTGATGTCCTTGATGAATCGGGTACATTCCGAGAAGTCGGCCTTCAAGGAGTGGTGGGTGAGGGAATAGCCGATGGATGGGATGTCGAGCATCGAGCCCTCGAGGACAGCGCCCATAGTGCCTGAGTAGATGATGGAGTTGCCCGAATTGGAGCCGTGGTTGATTCCGGCGAGGATAAGATCGGGGCGGCGCGGCACTACGGCGTGCATGGCGAGCTTGATGCAGTCGACGGGGGTGCCGTTGACCGAGTAGACCTTGGCGCCGTTGTAGTCGTCGTGCTCCATGACACGCAGGGGGTTGCCGACGGTGATGGCCGACGACATTCCGCTTTGGGCTGTGGCGGGGGCCACGACGATGATGTCGCCGAGATGCGACACGCAATCTACGAGATGGCGCAGGCCTTTGGTGCCCACGCCGTCGTCGTTAGAGATAAGTATAAGGGGGCGATCTGCCATTCCTTCAGGTGATTAGAGGGTTAATACGATGTTGTTTTCCTTGGCGATGCGACGCATGTTGAGTATGGCGTAGCGCATGCGGCCGAGGGCGGTGTTGATCGACACGCCAGTAGCGGCTGCGATCTCTTTGAAGCTCATGTTGCGGTAGTAGCGCATCACGAGCACCTCGCGTTGCGACTTGGGGAGGGCGCGTATTATGCGACGCACGTCGCCCATGATTTGCCGCTTGACAAGATGATCCTCGACGTTTTCGTCGGCGAGGTCTCGGCGGTTGAGGATATCGGTAGCATCGTCGTTGTCGGTCGAGACGGTGTTCTCGGCTTTCTCCTGACGATAGTAGTCGATAATGAGGTTATGGGCGATGCGCGAGATCCAGGATGAGAATTTACCGGAGTCGGTGTATCTACCTTGACGTATCGTGGTGATGGCCTTGACGAAGGTTTCTTGAAAGATGTCTTCGGCGAGGTCGCGATTTTTGACGATATGGAAAATGTAGGAATAAACCCGGTCCTTGTGACGGTTGAGAAGCGCGTCAAAGGCCTCGTTGTTACCCTGGGCATAAGCGGCCACCAACTTGTCGTCGGCGAGCTTATTAAGATTCTGCATTACTATTCCTTTTTAAAATTAAGAGTAGCGATGTGCAATAGGCTAATGATGGGTTTATTGGTGAGTGATAATGATATTGGAATTCAAGATGCAAAGTTAAGAAAACCCCGCCACACTGGCAAGCGTGGCGGGGTAGCGTTAACAAAGTTTAACTGCCCTAAGGCAATAAATCGTATATTGGCCATCCGGGTGCCCCCGCGGCAAACCGCGGGGCACGGTGGATTGATGGGCGTTATTTACCTTGGTGCTCGTACTTGAGGGTGAGCGAGGGCTGGTCGCACACCTCGGCGGGGCCGAAGTATTGGATGGGGCCAGGATAAACGTAGCAAGTGTTGACAGCCCAGTCGTCGCGCTGTGAGGCGAATTTCTTGAAGGGTGCGCCGTCAAGGTCGACGAGGGCTTTCTGGATGACGGGCTTCATGGCGCCGTTGCGACGCTCCATGTTCATCATCATGGTGATGGGTATACCGCCGGCAACCCATTGTACGGAGGGCTTGGTAAGGTTGCGAACCGACGACATGTAGCCGGTAACACCCGAGTTGATTAGGCAAGTGGCGTTGAAGCCGAGGGCGTAGCAGTAGTCGGCGTCAAAGTTGGAGGGGTCGGCGCAGCGTCCCTCGTAGCCGAAGAAGTGGTGGAGGGCCGAGAATTTGCCGTTGAACTTGCCGTCCTTGGCCATCTCGTCGAGCTTCTTGGCGACCATCTCGGAGAGGAGCTTCTCGGTCTCGATGAGCGATACCTGCACGTTGCCGTGGGGGTCGCGGTCGAGGCAGAGCTGGCGAGCCACTTTCTCGGGGAGGGAGGCGAGGGTAGCGGCGTTGTCGGCTGAGAGGTTGGCCTTGATGAAGGCGAAGATCTCGTCGGCGCTCTTGGTGGCGAGGTCGGGGTGCTCGGCGAGGACGTCGTTGAGCTCGCGGATGAGCGATTTGATGGCGGGGATGAATTCGATCAGGCCCTCGGGGATGAGGACGATACCGAAGTTGTCGCCGTTCTCGGCGCGAGCGGCCACGGTGTTGGCGATGTTGGCCACAACGTCGTCGAGCGAGAGGTTCTTGGCCTCGACTTCCTCGGAGATGATGCAGATGTTGGGTTGGGTCTGGAGTGCGCACTCAAGGGCGATGTGGCTTGCGGAGCGGCCCATGAGTTTGATGAAGTGCCAGTATTTCTTGGCCGAGTTGCAGTCGCGCTGGATGTTGCCGATCACCTCGGAGTAGACCTTTGTGGCGGTGTCGAAGCCGAAGGAGGTCTCGATCTGGGAGTTCTTCAAGTCGCCGTCGATTGTCTTGGGGCAGCCGATTACTTGCACGCCGGCGCCGATCTCCTTGTAGTATTCGGCGAGGATAGCGGCGTTGGTGTTGGAGTCGTCTCCACCGATGATGACGAGGGCCTTGATGTCGAGCTCGCGGAGGATCTCGAGGCCTTTGTCGAATTGTTCCTTGGTCTCAAGCTTGGTGCGGCCGGAGCCGATTATGTCGAAGCCACCGGTGTTGCGGTACTCGTTGATGATCGGAGCCGTAAGCTCCATGTATTTGTGGTCGACGAGACCGCCGGGGCCCATGAGGAAGCCGTAGAGGCGGGAATCGCGATGTATTTTCTTGATGCCGTCGAAAAGGCCGCTGATCACATTGTGACCGCCAGGGGCCTGGCCGCCGGAGAGGATGACGCCCACGTTGATGGGGCGGCCGGCAGTGGGGTTGGCGTTTTTCTCGAATTTCAGCTCGGGCAGGCCGTAGGTGTTGGGGAACAGGGCTTTGATTTCGGCCTGGTCGGCTACACTCTCAGTGGGTTTGCCCTCGACGGCCTTCACGGGGCCGGTGAGCACAATGGGAAGCTTAGGCTGGTAAGCCGCGCGGGCTTTTTGCAGGGCGCTTTTTTTCATTGCTGGATTGGTTATTTTGATTGGTTGTTTTAATTACCTGAATGTCAAAGGCTTGCTTTGGGGTTATTACGTTATTGCGTGATTGCGTTATAACGACGAGGTGCAAGCTGTTTACTTTACTGCAAAGGTCGTGAAAAAATCCCGAAAAATCAACCGTGGTCGCGTGGATAAAAAGTGAAAATACCTTAATGAGGGTTGAGGTCGGCCATCGGCAAGACGATGGGGAGGGAAGATTAGAGGGAACGGGCGTAGGCGATGGCGGCGGCAAGGTCGTCGGGGGTGTCGATGCCGATGGTGGGCTCGGTGGTGATGTCGACGGCGATGCGGTAGCCGTTCTGGAGCCAGCGTAGTTGCTCGAGGCTCTCGGCTAGCTCGAGCGATGATTGGGGGAGACGGGTAATCTCGTCGAGCACGCGGGAGCGGTAGCCGTACATTCCCACATGGGTCAAAAATTCCGTTTGGTCGAGCCACTGCTTCCATTCGTGGCCTCGCACGTAGGGGATGATCGAGCGGGAGAAGTAGAGGGCGTCGCCTCGCAGGGAACGGGTGAGCTTGACGACGTTGGGGTCGAACAGGGCGTCAAATCCTTTTGATTTATCGAACACGCGGGCCAGTGTGGCAATGTCGACGTCGGGGCGGTCAAAGCAACGTTTGAGGGCTTCGATTTGGGAAGGGGCAATGAATGGCTCGTCGCCTTGGATGTTGATTACCACGGTGGCGTCGGAGCCCGAGAGGGCAAGGGCCTCGCGGCAGCGGTCGGTGCCGCTCCGGTGGTTGGGCGAGGTCATTACGGCGCGGCCGCCGAAACGCTCAACCTCGTTGAAGATGCGCTCGTCGTCGGTGGCGACAACTACCTCGTCAAGTGCCTTTTGTGCTTGTGTGTAAACTCGCTCGATCATGGTTTTACCCTCGATTACGGCGAGGGGTTTGCCCGGGAAACGGGTTGACGCGTAACGAGCGGGGATAATGCCTATATACTTTTCCATTGCAGTAACTACAAAATATTCTGATAGAAAGGTTTTGACTACGAATGTTACGAATCAGCTGGTACCCCCGCTTTCATCCTCGACTTTAATCGCTTGCTTGGCGGCCTCTTTTTGAGCCTTTTCAGCGGCCTCGTCGGCTTTCTTGGCGGCCATTTCGCGGGCCTCCTCGGGCGTCTGTGGACGGGAGAAGAAACCGGGGAGGAGGCAGATGCCGATGATGAGGTAGACGTAATAGGAGAGCAGGCGCCAGAACAGGGCGATAATCAGGGCGACGCCCGTGCCGCCGGCTCCGGCGATCATGTCGCCATAGTACTCGGTGAACAGCCATTCACTCACGCCCGAACCGCCCGGGGTGGGGCTTACCATGAGGACGACCCACACGACGAATTGGCGCCCGAACACCACCAATTGGTCGGCTCCGTGGACGAATCCCCAGAACAGTGCGTTGACCATAAGGAATCGCGAGGACCAGCTCAGGGCGGTGCCTCCGAAGGTTTCGAGCCACCAGCGGATGGGTTTTTTGCGCAATTGGGCTGAGGTGGCAATCATGTTGTCGGCCATGTTGACCACGTCGGGCTCCCAGCGGCGCAGCAGGCGCCAGTGGAACAGCTTGGTGAGGGTCTTTTTCACCCACAACGGCTTGAGAATAATACCCATGAACAGGGTGAGCGTCCAAAGGAAAAGGATGCCGTAAACGGTCCAGAACACGGCTTTCAATCCCATGCCAAAGGCTTGATGGCCAGCCGAGAAGTGAAACAGCTGGTCGTAAGGGATGATGGCCACGACGATGGGTACGGCCAAGACGAAGAACAGCTCGTCGAGGAATAGCGTGGTCATCATCAGCGTGGTGGCGCGGCCGAGGTCGATTCCCTCGCGGTTGAGGTAGATCATGCCGAGGGCCGAGCCTCCTACAGCCGAGGGGGTGACGCAGGAGGTGAACTCGCAGAGCATGTCGACCTTTAGGGCTTGTTTCCACGTCAAGTCGTGGTCGGTCAAGGCGCGGAAACGCCAGGTGAGGCCGAAGTCGCGGCCGAGCATGAAGAGCCAGGCCACGAATATGGAGATGATTACGTGGGGCGTAAAGTGGATCAGGTCCCACGTGGATGCGTGAAATTCGTGATGGAACAACCACAGCACCACTCCCAGACCGATCAAGATCGGGGTGGCGACTTTGAGCCACAGGTAGCTACGCTTACTTGCTGTGGTCGCGGGCATAGGCTTGGATTATATCGTTGTAACGTTGATCTACCTCCTCGATAACGTTGGCCCAGGAGCGGGTGAGGGTTTTGCGGGCGCCCATTCCGATGCGGCGCAGGGCTTGGCGGTTGGTGGCCAATTGGGCGGTGAGGTTGGCGTAGGAGTCGGCCGAGAGGTCGGTGAGAAGGCCGTTTTTGCCGTCGACGATCACCTCCGAGGCTGTGGATCCGTGAGGGAGGATTGTGGGAGTGCCCATGGCGGCGGCTTCGCGGAGTACTAGCGGGGCGTTGTCGTAGAGCGAAGGGAAGAGGAACAGGTCGCTGGCGGCGTAGTAGCGCATGAGGTCCTCGCGGTTGTTGATCACGCCGTGGAAGGTGACTCGGGGCCACAGGCCCAGCTCGGTGACCATTCGACGCATGTTGCCGGCTTCGTAACCGGTGCCGATGAAGTTCATGCGCCAGTTGAGGGTCTTGGGAAGCTTGGCGAGCGACTCGATGATGGTGCCCACGCCTTTGGCCTTGATGTGCTGACCCACGAAGAGTAGGCCAAGGGTGTCGTCACCCCAGCCGAGCTCGCGGCGCGACTGCTCCTTGAACTCCTCCACCTTGTTCTCGGGGACGAGGTCGGCAAGGTCGTTGCCGTTATCCACGACGGTTACTTTGCCCTTGAAGCCGTACTCGCGGATGGTGTCCTCGACGCGTGCCTGGGGTATCCACACCTCGGTGGCCGAGTTGAAGAAGTGGAGGATGCGCCGCATGATGATTTTCACCATCCACTCGGGCAGGGAGTGCTCGAGGTCGGTGCGGTATTTGGAGTGGAATGTGGCAATCAGGGGGATGTCGCGTTTTTTGGCGCAATATAGGGCGAGTCGGCCCGATGAGAATGGGCAGTGGGCGTGGACAATCTTGAAGGGTTGCTTGGCCACGCGCGACCATATCACGGGGTCGAGCTTGGGGTATCCGTAGCGATAGGGATGACGATTCCAGATGGGGAGGGAGAAGTAGCGGATGAGGTCGAAATCGTCGTGTTCGGGGGTGTAAGGGTTCCATGGGGTGACCACGGTAACCTTTTTGCCCTGTCGGGTGAGGCCCTTGACGTAGTTTTGCACGGTGAGGGTAACGCCGTCCATCACCGGCGGAAAACTGTCGTTGAACAATCCGTATATGTCGTTCTGCTGGGCAGCCATAATCTAAATCAAGGGGTTGAATTTTAAAATCGGTGCAAAGTTAACTAAAATCAGTTAAAAAACAGCTAAAACGCTCTTAAGATATTAACAAAATCGGGGTCGATTAGGTTGAAAAAACGGCGAGAGCCACCATTTTTTGGCGGCTCTCGCTAAACATTGTCGCTGGAAATCGCTGGAAATCGCTGGAAATCGATCCCGAGGGGAATCAGGAATTTCGGGAATATCGGGAGATTCGGGATTTCCGGGAATTCCGGGAATTTCGGGAATATCGGGAGATTCGATTAGTTGTTCTCGGGGCGAAGCTTTCTTACCGTTACAGCGGTTTGCCACATCTCGCTCTCGCGGAGTTGGCGGAGCTCCTCGTTGAGCTTGTCGCGGTAGTCGGGCTGGGAGTTGGAGTCGATGGAGATCTGTGCCTCGTTTCCGCACTTGACGCTGGCGTACAATTTCTCAACCACGGGCTTGATTGCGTCGTGGAAGGGGGTCATCCAATCCAAGGCGCCGCGCTGGGCGGTGGTGGAGCAGTTGGCGTACATCCAGTCCATTCCTTTCTCGGCGAAGAGGGGCATCAGCGACTGGGTGAGCTCCTCGACGGTCTCGTTGAAGGCCTCGGAGGGGGAGTGGCCGTTCTCGCGGAGGACCTCGTACTGGGCGAGCAGCAGGCCCTGGATGGCGCCCATCAGTGAGCCGCGCTCACCGGTAAGGTCGCTGGTGGCCTCACGCTGGAAGGTGGTCTCAAAGAGGTAGCCCGAACCGATACCGATGCCAAGGGCGATAGTGCGCTCGACGGCGCGGCCGGTGTAGTCCTGATAGATGGCAAACGAGGAGTTCAAGCCGCGACCCTCGAGGAACATGGTGCGGAGCGAGGTGCCGGAGCCTTTGGGGGCGACCATGATCACGTCGATGTCCTTGGGGGGCACGACGCCGGTGCGGTCGTTCCAGGTGATTGCGAAGCCGTGGGAGAAGTAGAGGGCTTTGCCGGCGGTGAGGTATTGTTTCATTTTGGGCCAAACCGACATAACGGCAGCGTCGCTCAGCAAGCACATGATGATGGTGGCCTTCTCGCAAGCCTCCTCGATGGAGAAGAGGGTCTCGCCAGGCTTCCAGCCGTCGGCAACGGCCTTGTCGTAGGTTTTGCCCTGACGCTGGCCAACGATCACGTTGAAGCCGTTGTCGCGCAGGTTCATGCTCTGGCCCGGGCCTTGCACGCCGTAGCCGATAACGGCGATGGTTTCGTCTTTGAGGATTTCGCGGGCTTTTTCCAGGGGGAATTCTTCGCGGGTGATGACGGTTTCTTCAACTCCGCCAAAATTCAATTTTGCCATTTCTTTAATATTTTTGGTTTTTGGTTTTTGGTTTTTGGTTTTAAATCGCCGCGTTGCGGCTCAGGGGGAGGGGGAAGTGTTTTTGGTTTTTTATCCCTGGGTTCCCGTTGGTCACCCGGGGTTATTGCCAACTCGCCGCGTTGCGGCTCGGAG
>JAJPXC010000044.1 GCA_021205635.1 Bacteroidales bacterium
CCATTAACCATTAACCATTAACCATTAACCATTAACCATTAACCATTAACCATTATAGGGCTGCGATATCTTCTGGGCGGTAAGGGGTTGCTTGGTATACGAAATAGTTGAGCCAGTTGGTGAACAGCAAATTGGCGTGGGAGCGCCAAGTCACCAATGGCGGTTGCGACGGGTCGTCGTATAGATAGTAGTGGGCCGGGACGGTGGGGTTAAGCCCCTTCTCCAGGTCGCGGCGATACTCAAAGTCGAGCGTATGGGGAGAGTACTCCGAGTGGCCGGTGATGAAAAACTCGCGTCCCCCACGTGCCATGACGATATAGATTCCCGATTCGGCGCTCTCTGAGAGGATGGTCAAGTCGGGGTTGGCCTCTATCTCCTCGCGGTTGAACTGGGAGAAGCGGCTGTGGGGCACCGAGAATGTGTCGTCAAATCCTCGGAACAACGGGTTTTTTGGCACAAGCACGCGATGCTTGAACACGCCCGAGATTTTGTGGTCGAGTACATGCTTGTGGATGCCATGGTGATAATAGAGGCCCGCGAAAGCCGCCCAACATATATATAATGTGGAGGTGACGTGGGTGTGGGCCCAGTCGAAAATCTCCATCATCTTGTCCCAGTAGTCGACTTCCTCAAATTTCACCTTCTCCACCGGGGCACCGGTGATGATGAAACCATCGTAGTAACGGTTGCGAATCTCGTCGAAGGTTTTGTAGAACGTCTCGATATGCTCTCGCGGGGTGTTTTGCGACACGTGCACGCCGGTGTCCACCAAGTCGAGTTCGATTTGCAACGGGGTGTTGGAGATCAAGCGCAGCAGGTCGGTCTCGGTCATCAGCTTCAGGGGCATTAGGTTGAGAACGGCGATGCGCAGGGGACGAATGTCCTGGGCAGAGGCTCGCCGCTCGCCGATAACGAATATGTTTTCGGCGAGCAGCTCCTCCACAGCGGGTAATTCTTCGGGTACTCTTACAGGCACAGTTTTAACTTCGTTTAACGGATTAAGTTTAAAGTTTAAAGTTTAAAGTTTAAAGTTAAATGACCAAAGGATGGCATCCTCGAGGCTATCAACCTTTAACTTTTAACCTTTAACTTTTAACTTTTTGACTTACGCCTTGCGCAACGCGCCAAGGTGTTGTTGCCAGGCCCATGCTGAGCGCATGGTGTCGTCGATGGGGGTCTCGGCGCGCCAGCCCAGCACTTCGTTGGCGTATTTGGGGTTGGCCCACACCTTCTCGATGTCACCGGGACGGCGGGCTGCGATCTTATGGGGCACTTTCACTCCGGTAGCACGCTCAAAGGCGGCAATTAGCTCCAGTACCGACAATCCGGTGCCGGTGCCGAGGTTGAAAATCTCGATGGGAGCCTCGCTCTTGTCCTCAAGCATGCGCTCCACGGCGATCACGTGGGCCTTGGCCAGGTCAACAACGTTGATATAGTCGCGGATGCAGGAGCCGTCGGGGGTGTTGTAGTCGTCGCCGAACACCGAGAGCATCGGGCGGATACCAGCGGCCGTTTGGGTAAGGAACGGCACGAGGTTCTGGGGAACGCCGTTTGGCAACTCGCCGATCTCGGCCGAGGGATGCGCGCCCACGGGGTTGAAGTAGCGCAGGATGACGCTTTTGATGGGTGCTCCCGAGTTGATCACGTCGGTGATGATCTCCTCGGATATCTGCTTGGTGTTGCCGTAGGGCGATGTGGCTTTCTTTATGGGGGCTTGCTCGGTGACGGGGTTCTCGTCAGGCTCGCCGTAGACGGTGCAGGAGGATGAGAACACGATGCCTTTCACGCCGTGGCGTGGCATTGCGTCGAGCAGGTTCATAAGCGTGTTGAGGTTGTTGCGGTAGTAGAGTAGAGGCTTCTGCATCGACTCGCCCACAGCCTTGGATGCTGCGAAGTTGATGATGCCCTTGATGCCGGGATACTCGACGAAGAGCTTCTCGACGGCTGCCATGTCGGTGCAGTCGGCCTTGACGAAGTCGGGGCGGATGCCGGTGATGCGCTCGATGCCGTCCAGCACCTCGATATTGGAGTTGCTGAGGTTGTCGATGATCACCACCGAGTAACCAGCCTGCTGTAGCTCAACCACGGTGTGTGAGCCGATGTAACCGGTGCCACCGGTCACTAAAATTCTTCCTTTCATAATTGTATTGGTTGCCATTTAAAGATTAGGGATGTATGATGAATTGTCATAGTGAAGTAGCATTTGTTAATGTAAACGCGAAATTACGAATTTTTTTTGAAATTATTTTGGCCAATATAGTTGCGATTTGAAAAATAATCACTACATTCGCGTCACAATCTTGAAGCAAACAAGAAATGACTCGTTTTTACGCATATTATTTTTCTTACTTTTTCTACTTTGGCAAGAGTAGCGGGATTTTATATGCGTAGCCTCTCAATGATTGAATGATTGACATTAACATAAAAATCCCGCTCTCCACAGGACGGGATTTTTTTCATATACATTAACATGTGCGCTTACACTGCTGCTGACAAATCCAAAAAACGCGTGACCATCCAAGGCGTGGCCGGTTGCTACCACGATGCCGCCGCCCGGGGATACTTCCACGACGAGGAGATCGAGACCATCCCGTGCGATTCGTTCCCCGAGATGTTCGACATGCTCTCGGGCGATGCCTCCCTGCTCGGTATCATGGCCATCGAGAACACCATCGCCGGCTCGCTGCTCTACAACCACGAGCTGCTGCGACAGAGCAACCTTGTGGTGATCGGTGAGCACAAGATGAGGATCTCCCACGTGCTTTGCGCCCTGACGGGGCAAACGATGGACGACATCACCGAGGTCAACTCCCACCCCATGGCGCTGATGCAGTGTGAGCAGTACCTACGCCGTCACCCTCGGATGCGCATGGTGGAGAAATTCGACACCGCTGGAAGTGCCCGCGAGATCGCCGAGGAGAAACTGGAGGGTCACGCGGCCGTGTGTGGCGAGTACGCGGCCAATCTCTACGGCCTTGATGTCCTCGAGAAGGGTATCGAGACCAACAAGCGCAACTTCACCCGATTCCTCATCCTTGCCGACCCCCTCGTGGCAGCTGAGCATCGCCCTGCCGAGAGCGAGATCAACAAGGCGTCGCTCGTGTTCACTCTTCCCCACACCCACGGGGCGCTGTCGAAAGTGTTGACCATCTTCTCGTTCTACGACATCAACCTAAGCAAGATTCAGTCGATGCCCATAATCGGCCGCGAGTGGGAGTACAGGTTCTACATCGACCTTACGTTCAACTCCATCGCCCGCTACTTGCAGGCAATCAACGCCGTGCGTCCACTGATCAACGACCTCAAAATCCTTGGAGAATATGCCGAATTCAAAGAATAATATACGTCCCGCTTCCCGTGTGGAGGCGATTGAAGAGTACTACTTCGCCCGCAAGCTGCGCGAGGTGGCGGCGTTGAACGCCGCTGGCGCCGACATCGTGTCGATGGCCATCGGAGGTCCCGACCGCATGCCCCACGCGTCGGTAATCGAGGTCCTTACTACGGAGGCCGCCAAGCCCAACGCCCACAGCTACCAGCCCGGTGGAGGTATCCCCGAGTTGCGCAAAGGTTGGGCAAAGTTCTACAAGAAATGGTATGGCGTGGAAGTGGAGCCTGCCACCGAGCTTATGCCGCTGATCGGCTCCAAGGAGGGTATCATGCACATCTCAATGGCGCTGCTCAACCCCGGCGACGGCGTGCTGGTTCCTAACCCCGGTTATCCCACCTACACCTCAGCCTCCAAGCTCGCCATGGCCCGGATCTACCCCTACGACCTGAAGGCCGAGAACGACTGGGAGCCTGATTTTGAGGCGTTGGAGAAACTTCCCTTGGACAAAATCAAGCTTATGTGGGTCAACTATCCCCATATGCCCACCGGCACCCCCGCCTCACACGAATTATTGGAAAAGATTGTCGACTTCGGCCGACGCCATAACATAGTGATCGCCCACGACAACCCTTACTCGTTCATCCTTAACGACCACCCCATGAGCATCATGGGGATTCCCGGCGCCAAAGATATCGCGATTGAGCTCAACTCGATGAGCAAGAGCCACAACATGGCTGGCTGGCGTATGGCGGTGGTGGTGAGCAACCCCGAGTTCATCTCCTGGGTGGTGAAGGTAAAAACCAACGTCGACTCGGGCCAGTTCCGACCGATGATGGTAGCCGCCGCCCGTGGCCTGGATCTGGAACAGGACTGGATTGACGAGGTCAACGCCGAGTACCGCGAGCGTCGCAAGATATGCGAGGAGATAATGACGGCACTTGGCTGCACCTTCGACCCCCGCCAGCGCGGATTGTTCCTCTGGGGACGCATCCCCGACAACGAGGAATCAGGCGAGGCTCTTTCCGAGCGCATCCTCAAGGACGCCCGCGTGTTTATCGCCCCGGGATTCATCTTCGGCTCCAACGGCGAGCGCTACATCCGCCTGTCGCTCTGTGCCACCCAGCCCAACCTTCAGGAAGCGCTACGGCGAATCAAAGCAATGGTTAATGGTTAGTGGTTAATGGTTAGTGGTTAATGGTTAGTGGTTAATGGTTAGTGACAACCTTCTCTCCTTTCTACCTTTCCTCCTTTAATTGAAAAGCTTCCCCGCAGAAAATGCGGAAAACTCAGAAAATCTGCGCCTTCTGTGGGAGAACTGAAAACTGAAAACTGAAAACTGAAAACTGAAAACTGAAAACTGAATACTGAAAACTGAATACTATATGAACGATCTTCTCCCCCTTGAGATACCGGGCATCGACCCCTCTAAGCCCCTCGTCATCGCCGGGCCCTGCTCGGCCGAAACCGAAGAGC
The DNA here is from genome assembly GCA_021205635.1 of Bacteroidales bacterium. Taxonomy (GTDB): domain Bacteria; phylum Bacteroidota; class Bacteroidia; order Bacteroidales; family Muribaculaceae; genus JAJPXC01. The sequence goes on from JAJPXC010000044.1 coordinate 4,802, forward strand.
AAGTGCTTTGCTCAGCCAAGGACCTCGCTTCCTACGGCATCAAAATCTTCCGTGCCGGAATATGGAAACCCCGCACCAAGCCCGGAGGCTTCGAAGGCGTGGGTCAGCCAGGACTCGAATGGCTCAAGAAAGTAAAGGAAATCACCGGTATGTACACCTCCACTGAGGTCGCCACCAAGCAACACGTGGAGCAAGCCCTCGCCGCCGGCGTGGACATCCTGTGGATCGGCGCTCGCACGTCGGCCAACCCGTTTGCCGTGCAGGAGATCGCCGACGCTATCAAGGCCGCTGGTGCTACCGACATCCCCCTACTCGTGAAGAATCCCGTCAACCCCGACCTTGAGCTGTGGATTGGCGCCCTCCAGCGCTTCTACAACGCTGGTATCCGTCGTCTAGGTGCCATCCATCGCGGTTTCTCGGCCTACGGCAAGCACCTCTACCGCAATATGCCCCAGTGGCACATCCCCTTGGAGCTGCGCCTGCGCTACCCCAACCTGCCCATTATCTGCGACCCCAGCCACATCGGTGGCAAGCGCGAGCTCATCGCACCGCTGTCGCAGCAAGCCCTCGACATGGGTTTCAACGGGCTGATCATCGAATCCCACTGCAACCCCGACGAGGCGTGGAGCGACGCTTCCCAGCAGGTAACGCCCGAGATCCTCAACTTCATCCTCAACACCCTGGTGGTGCGTGACGAGAAGCAATCCACCGAGAATCTCACCCTCCTGCGCCAGCAGATTGACCAAATCGACAACGACCTGCTCGAGGTATTGTCCAAGCGCCTGCGCGTGTGCCGCGAGATTGGCCAATACAAGAAGGAGCACCGCATGCCCGTCGTGCAGCCCAACCGCTACAACGACATCATGCACGACCGCATCCAAGTGGCTGAGGAAATGGGCATCGGGGCCGACTTTATGCGCACCGTCCTCCTCGCCATCCACGAGGAATCCGTCCGCCAGCAAATCGAAGTACTCAACGACCGTTCCCGCTAATGAAGTTCCTCCGTGTCCCGCGGTTCCACCGCGGGGATCACTAACCACTCACCGTTAACCGCTCACCGTTAATGAAGATACTGATTCTTGGAGCTGGAAAGATGGGGTCGTTCTTCTGCGACCTCCTTTCCTTCTCCCACGATGTCGCCATATACGACCACGACCCGCGCCGCCTGCGCTTCACCTACAACTGCCGCCGCTTCTCCACCCTCGACGAGGTTGACGCCTTCGCCCCCGAGATGGTGATCAACGCCGCCACGGTGAAGTACACCATAGACGCTTTCAACCAAGTGATGCCCCACCTGCCCCAGAATTGCATCCTGAGCGACATCGCCTCGGTGAAAACTGGCCTGCCGGAGTTCTATGCCCAGGTCGGGCATCCGTTTGTGAGCACCCACCCGATGTTTGGCCCCACGTTCGCCTCGCTGAGCAATCTCGCCAACGAGAACGCCGTCATCATCAAGGAGGGCGACCACCTGGGCAAACTTTTCTTCCGCGACCTGTACAACACGCTGCACCTCAACATCGTCGACTACACATTTGAGGAGCACGACCTCACCACGGCCTATTCGCTGTCCATCCCCTTCGTGGCCTCGCTGATGTTTGCCGGCATCATGAAGCATCAGGATGCTCCAGGCACCACCTTCAAGCGCCACTTGGCCATCGCCCGCGGATTGGCCTCGGAGGACGACTACCTGGTGAGCGAAATCCTGTTCAACCCCAACACTCCCGAGCAGCTATCTCGCATGGCCGAGCGCCTCGACGAGCTGCGCGACATCATCGACCGGCGCGACACCCCCGCCATGAAGGCCTATCTCGCCCGTGCCCGCGAAAACCTCAAATAGTCAGCGGCCATCTTCTTTGGGGAATTCAATACTAACCAATTATCTATCTCCTTGTCGATAACTTTTTTTGGCGATTTGAGAAACTTTTCCCATATTCGCGGTTGACTTTTTGGAAAACTTTTCAGCGACGCAGAGCGTTAAAGTTTTCCAAAACGACTACCAATTTGCTGTAATCCATCTGGGAGCTGCACCTTTTAAGCTCGTTCTCGGAGCATTGAACACTGAACACTGAACACTGAAAACCATAATTACTACCGTGGAAGAAAAGAAAACGTATACCCATGACGAGGCTTTCCAAGCCTCGGTGAAATATTTCGACGGCGACGAGCTGGCGGCCCGCGTATGGGTGAGCAAGTACGCCTTGAAAGATTCATTCGGCAACATCTACGAGCTTACCCCCGACGACATGCACCACCGCATCGCCGGGGAGCTGGCCCGCGTCGAGCAAAAATACCCCGCTCCGATGAGCCATGACCAGCTCTTCGACCTGTTGAGCCATTTCCGTTACATTGTGCCCCAAGGGAGCCCTATGTCGGGAATCGGCAACAACTTCCAGGCCGTGTCGCTGAGCAACTGTTTCGTGATCGGCCTTGATGGCAAGCCCGATTCCTATGGCGGCGTGATCCGTATCGACGAGGAGCAAGTGCAACTGATGAAACGTCGCGGTGGTGTGGGCCATGACCTGAGCCACATCCGCCCCAAGGGAACACCCGTGAAGAACTCGGCACTCACCTCCACCGGTCTCGTGCCCTTCATGGAGCGCTACTCCAACTCCACTCGCGAGGTAGCCCAGGACGGCCGTCGGGGAGCCCTGATGCTTACTGTTTCGATCAAGCACCCCGATTCAGAAGCGTTCATCGACGCCAAGATGACAGAGGGCAAGGTGACCGGTGCCAACGTCTCGGTGCGCATCGACGACGCGTTCATGCAAGCCGCTGTAGACGGCAAGCCTTATACCCAGGCTTATCCCACACAGTTGGCCGAGGGCGAGCAGCCGTTGGTGACAAAAGAAATTGACGCCTCCAAGCTGTGGCGCAAAATTATCCACAACGCGTGGAAATCGGCCGAGCCAGGTGTGCTGTTTTGGGACACAATCACCCGCGAATCAGTGCCCGACTGTTACGCCGACCTCGGATTCCAAACCATCTCCACAAATCCCTGCGGTGAGATTCCCCTTTGCCCTTACGACAGCTGTCGCCTGCTGGCCATCAACCTGTTCTCCTACGTGAAGAATCCCTTCACGGCGGAGGCCTATTTCGACTTCGACCTTTTCCGCGACCACGTGGCCAAGGCACAGCGCATCATGGACGATATCATCGACCTTGAGACTGAAAAAATAGCCACAATCCTGGAAAAAATCGACTCCGACCCCGAGACCGAAGAGGTAAAAAGCGCCGAGCGTCACCTATGGCAAAAAATTCAAGAAAAGACCCTCAAGGGACGTCGCACAGGGGTGGGCACCACCGCCGAGGGTGACATGCTTGCCGCTTTGGGATACAAATACGGCACCCCCGAGGCCAGCGAGTTCTCCGAGCAAGTACACCGCGCGTTGGCTCTCGCGGCCTATCGTTCTTCGGTGGAATTGGCCAAGGAGCGCGGGGCCTTTGAGATTTTCGACGCTGAGCGCGAGAAAAACAACCCCTACATCAACCGTCTGCGCGAGGCCGACCCCGACCTTTACGAGCAGATGCTCCAGCACGGCCGTCGCAACATAGCCTGCCTTACCATCGCCCCCACCGGCACCACCTCCCTCATGACCCGCACCACCTCGGGTATCGAGCCCGTTTTCATGCCCGTGTACAAGCGCCGCCGCAAGGTCAACCCCAACGATGCCGACGTGCGTGTCGACTTCGTGGACGAGACCGGCGACGCATTCGAGGAGTACATTGTCTACCATCCCAAGTTCATCGACTGGATGAAGACCCAAAACATCCCCGTGAGCGACACCTACACCCAAGAGGAAATTGACTCCCTGGTAGCCCGCTCCCCCTACGCCGGTGCCACCGCCAACGACATCAACTGGCTCGAAAAGGTGAAGATGCAGGGCCGTATCCAGAAATGGGTCGACCACTCAATCTCAGTTACCATCAACCTCCCCAACGACGTCACAGAGGAGACAGTGGCAAAGCTCTACCAGGAGGCGTGGCGACAGGGCTGCAAAGGCTGCACCGTTTACCGCGACGGCTCACGCTCGGGAGTGCTTGTGGCCGTTGAGAAAAAAGAAGTGCCTCAGGTGAAACCCGGTTTCGCCGACGTGCGCCCCCACATCCTTAAACGTCCCATCGAGCTGGAGGCCGACGTCGTGCGCTTCCAGAACAACAAGGACAAATGGATTGCCTTCGTGGGCCTGATGGACGGTAAACCCTACGAGATCTTCACCGGTCTGGCCGACGACGACGAGGGATTGTTCCTTCCCAAGTCGGTAAGCCACGGCAAAATTATCAAGGCCATTAATCCCGACGGCAGCAAGCGTTACGACTTCCAATTTGTCAACAAGCGCGGCTACAAAACTACCATTGAGGGCTTGAGCGACAAATTCAACCCCGAGTTCTGGAACTACGCCAAGCTCATCTCGGGCGTGCTCCGCTATGGCATGCCAATTGACCAAGTGTTGAAACTAGTCTCGGGCCTTGAACTCGACTCCCAATCCATCAACACATGGAAGATGGGCGTCGAAAGAGCCCTGAAGAAATACCTCCCCAACGGCACGCAAGCCACGGGCCAGAAATGTCCCAACTGTGGCCAGGAGACACTCGTCTACCAAGAAGGCTGCTTGATATGCACCTCGTGCGGCACCTCCAAATGCGGCTAACGTAAAAATGGTTAAAAATTTGCCGTAAAACATAGTTGAATAGTATCAAAAGTCGTTTTTTGAAAATTTTTTTCGGAAAACGGCTTTTGTTTCAAAAATTCGCGCTACTTTTATACGGCAATTTCCACAGGAGCGCATTACGCCCTGGACAACGCTACAAACAAAAGGATAGATAGAATCTTACTAAAATATAATACCTTGACTTATGAATCTTTCGTTTAATATCGACTATCGCACAAACTGGGGCGAGGCGGTATACCTTACGGGCAACATCCCTGAGCTTGGCTCGGGGGATTGGGACAAGGCCGTGCGCCTGAAACTGGAAGGCGACCAGTCGTGGTCGGTGGATGTGGAGGTCGCCGACAATACCCCCGACTTTGAGTATTCCTACTTCATCCGCCACGAGAACGGCTACACCAAGCGCGAGTGGGGCAAGCCCCATCGCCTGCGCCGTGCCCGCCAGTCGAAATTCTACGAGATTTACGACCGCTGGCAGGACCAGCCCTGGGACAAACCTTACTACTCATCGGCCTTCATCGATTGCATCTGCCACCGTCCCGAGCGCGAGAAAGAGTTGACACCCAAGAACGGCGTGCTCTCCATCACCGTCGCCGCTCCAATGGTGAAAGCCAACCAGGTATTGGCCATCAGCGGCTCGTGCCCAGGCCTTGGCGAATGGGAGCCCAAGAAGGCAGTTGTGATGAACGACGCCAATTTCCCCGAGTGGACTGCCAACCTCGACCTCTCGACCCTCGAGACCCCCTTCGACTACAAATTCGTGATCCTCGACAAGGCTAGCGGGGAGGTGGTGGCCTGGGAAGGCGGCGAGAACCGCAACTTCGCCATCATCCCGGCCCGCAAGAACGAGGTGCTCGTTGTCTCCGGAATGCGCTTCATCAATCCCATGACCCCCTGGCACGGAGCCGGAACGGCTATCCCCGTGTTCTCGGTGCGCTCCGAGGAGGACTTCGGCGTGGGCGACTTCATCGACCTGAAGAAGATGATCGATTGGGCCGCAATGACCGGACAATCATTCCTGCAGATCCTGCCCATCAACGACACCACGATGACCCATACGTGGACCGACTCCTACCCCTATAACGCCAACTCCACATTCGCCCTCCACCCGCTCTATCTGCGACTTGAGGAGCTGGGCCACTTGGACGATCCCGAGCGTCGCGCCTACTACGAGAACCTCCGTCACGAGCTAAACGCTCTCGCCGAGATCGACTATGAGCGCGTCACCAAGGCCAAGGCCGAGTACGTTTCCGAAATCTTCGCCCAGAACGGCCAATCTACCCTCGACAGCGACGACTTCAAGCGCTTCAAGGAGGAGAACGACTACTGGTTGACCCCCTATGCGGCATTCTGCGTGCTGCGCGACCGTTTCCACACCCCCGAGATGGACAAGTGGGGCAAATACGCAGTCTACGACGAAAAAGCTGTTGATCAATTCGTCAAGGACAATCAGGACGACATCAACCGCGTCTTCTACGTGCAATACCACCTCGACCGCCAGATGCGCAGCGTGCGCGACTACGCTCACTCCAAGGGTGTCGCCATCAAGGGCGATATACCCATTGGCATCTCCCGCACCAGTGTTGACGCTTGGATCTCGCCCCGCCTGTTCAACCTCGACTGCCAAGCCGGCGCTCCGCCAGACGACTTCTCGGTACTCGGCCAAAACTGGGGATTCCCCACCTACAACTGGGAGGAGATGAACCGCGACGGCTTCCAGTGGTGGAAGAGCCGCTTCCGCAAGATGTCGGAATACTTTGACGCCTACCGTATCGACCACGTGCTGGGCTTCTTCCGCATCTGGCAGATCCCCATGGACGCCATCCACGGCCTGCTGGGCGTGTTCAACCCCGCTCTGCCCTTCACTGCCGACGAGCTCAAGTACAGCTACGACTTCTGGCTCGATGTCGACCTACAGACAACCCCATACATCATGGACTACTTCCTGGGTGACTTCTTCGGCGAGTTCACCGACGAGGCCAAGAGCCGCTTTCTCAACGACATCGGCTACGGGCGTTACAAGTTGAAACCCGAATTCTCCACCCAGCGCAAGGTCGCCGACTACTTCGCCACGCAGCCCAAGGACGAGAAGAACAACAAGCTGTGCAACGCACTGCTCGGCCTGATCGACGACGTGCTCTTTGTCGAGGATCCCTATGAGAAAGGCAAGTGGCATCCCCGCATCTCGGCCCAGTTCACCTATATATATAGGTCGCTGACTGATTACGAGCGCTGGTGCTTCGACCGCCTCTACAACGACTTCTACTACCACCGTCACAACGACTTCTGGTACGGCAAGGCCATGTGGAAGCTTCCCCCGCTGATCGACGCCACCTCCATGCTCTGCTGCGCCGAGGATCTCGGCATGATACCCGACTGCGTGCCCGCAGTGATGGGTGCCCTGGAGATCTTGTCGCTTGAGATCCAGCGTATGCCCAAGGATCCCAGGAGCGAGTTTGGCAACACCTACAACTATCCCTACTACTCGGTGTGCACCACCTCGACCCACGACATGGGCGGCATACGCCAGTGGTGGGAGGAGAATCGCGACGTCACCCAGCGCTTCTTCAACAACGTGCTTCACGCCATGGGCGCCGCTCCCTATTACGCCGAGCCTTGGATATGCGAGAAGATTGTCAACCTCCACTTGACGTCGCCCTCCATGCTGTGCATCCTTCCGCTTCAGGACTGGCTGTCGATGGATGGCACCCTGCGTCGCCCCAACCCCAAAGAGGAGCAGATCAACGTGCCGGCCAACTCTCGTCACTACTGGCGTTACCGCATGCACCTGACCGTTGAGAACCTTCTGTCGCAGGACACCTTCAACCGACGCGTCCACGACATGGTGCGCGCCTCCGGCCGCTAGCCCCGAATTGGAGTTTTAGCCACGAATTTCACTAATTTACACTAAGCCATCGGGTTTCGTGTTGATTCGTGAAAATCGTGGCTTTATATTTTCACCATGCCATCAGGTTTCGTGTTGATTTGTGAAATTCGTGGCTTTATATTTTCACCATGCCATCAGGTTTTGTGTAAATTGGTGAAATTCGTGGCTAAAGTTATTTTAATTAGTGGTGGAGATTCAAGAACGAAGTGCAAAATCCGTCGTTCTGAATAGCCCCCTATTT
>JAJPXC010000080.1 GCA_021205635.1 Bacteroidales bacterium
AGAGTGTTCTTCAAATCAATTGATTAATTTTGCAGTTGCTTGTTGACTCTACAGATGTGAAAGAGAGTTGGGAGGTGTTGGCTGGTAGGCAGATTATGCCTACCTTTGCAAGTTATGCCGAAAAAACAAGAATCCTATATCACCATACGCCGCGCCCGCGTCAACAATCTCAAGGACGTGGACCTGCAAATCCCCCGTGGCCAACTCATCGTCATCACTGGCGTGAGTGGTTCCGGCAAATCGTCATTGGCTTTCGACACGCTGTACGCCGAGGGACAACGCCGCTACGTGGAGAGCCTGTCGGCCTATGCCCGCCAATTTCTGGGCAAGATGGCCAAGCCCGAGTGTGACTACATCAAGGGGTTGCCCCCGGCAATAGCCATCGAGCAGAAGGTGAACACCCGCAATCCCCGTTCCACCGTGGGTACATCCACCGAGATATACGACTACCTGCGCCTGCTGTACGGCCGCGTGGGACGCACCTACTCACCCGTGTCGGGTCGCGAGGTGAAGAAGCACACCGTCGAGGACGTGATCGCTTGCGCCCAGAGCTACCCAGTGGGCACTCGCATCGCCCTGGTTGCTCCCGTCCTGCTCCCCGAGAAACGCTCCATGAACTCACAGCTGGAGATTTACCTCAAGGAGGGCTACTCCCGATTGGTGAAGGATGGCCAAATCCTGCAAATCGAGGACGTTAAGGCCAATCCACCCGCCACAGCCGACGGGCTTGACCTGCTGATCGACCGCATGGCAGTGGCCGAAGAGGGCGACGAGCTGAGCCGCTTGGCCGACTCGTCGGAAACAGCCTTTTTCGAGGGTCACGACCAGATGGCGCTCTTGGTGTGGGACACTGAGGGCAAGGTTCACCGTCACGACTTCTCCAAACGTTTCGAGGCCGACGGTATCACCTTCTTGGAGCCTAACGACTTGATGTTCAACTTCAACAACCCCTACGGCGCATGCCCCCGCTGCGAGGGATTCGGCCAGACGATCGGCATAGACGAGCGATTGGTGGTACCCAACCCCGCGCTGTCGGTTTACGACGATGCTGTCGTGTGCTGGCGTGGCGAGAAGATGAGCCAATGGAAGCGCGAGCTAATTCACATCGCCCCCCGGGTAAGTTTCCCTATCCACCGACCCTATCAGGATTTGTCCGACCAAGAGAAGCGATTCCTCTGGGAAGGCAACACCATGTTCGGCGGCATCAATGGCTTCTTCAAAATGGTGGAGAGCAATCTGCACAAGATACAGTACCGCGTGATGTTGGCCCGTTACCGAGGCAAGACGCTTTGCCCCGAGTGCCATGGCGCTCGCCTGCGCAAGGAAGCCACCTATGTCAAGGTAGCCGGGAAGGGCATCCAAGAGCTTGTAACCATGCCTGTAAACGAGCTATTGGAGTGGTTCAACGCATTGACATTCAACGAGCACGACCAAAAGATAGCAGGTCGACTGTTGACCGAGATACGCAACCGCTTGGGGTTCTTGGTGGACGTAGGCTTGGGCTACTTAACCCTCGACCGCCGCTCCAACACCCTCTCGGGTGGCGAGAGCCAGCGTATCAACTTGGCCACCTCCCTCGGCTCCTCGCTCGTAGGCTCGCTCTACATCCTTGATGAGCCCAGCATCGGCCTTCACTCCCGCGACACCCACAAGCTTCTGGAAGTGCTACGCCATCTCCAAAGCATCGGCAACACCGTCATCGTCGTGGAGCATGACGAGGACATCATCCGCGCGGCCGACTATATCATCGACGTGGGTCCCGACGCGGGAAGCAACGGTGGCGAAATCATCTACGAGGGTCCCGTGGATGGCTTGGACAAGGCCAAAAAGAGCTACACACTGGGCTACCTGAACGGCGCGCTGCAAATCCCCGTGCCCAAGCGCCGCCGCAAGTGGAACAGCTACATAAAGGTGGAGGGCGCCCGCCAAAACAACCTCAAAAACATCGACGTGAAGTTTCCCCTCGGGGTGATGACTGTCGTTACGGGCGTGAGTGGCTCGGGCAAGTCAACGTTGGTAAAGGATATCCTTTACAAGGCCCTCCTGAGGCATCTCGGGGAGGCTTCCGACGCTCCCGGTGCCTACAAAGGCATCTCGGGCGACCTACATCGCATCTCGGCTGTGGAATTTGTCGACCAAAACCCCATAGGCAAGTCCACACGCTCCAACGCCGCTACCTACCTCAAGGCCTACGACGAGATACGCCAACTGATGGCCGACCAGCAAGGAGCCAAGCAGATGGGATTCACACCCACCTACTTCTCGTTCAACGCCGAGGGAGGCCGCTGCGAGGAGTGCAAAGGCGAGGGCACAATCACTATCGAGATGCAGTTCATGGCCGACATCACCATCCCCTGCGAGGAGTGCCACGGCCAGCGCTTCAAGCGCGACGTGCTGGAGATTCGCTACCGGGGCAAGAACATCTACGAAATCCTGTGCATGACCGTTGACGAGGCCATCGAGTTTTTCTCCCAGGACGAGGCCGGGCGCAAGGTGGTGCGCCGCCTGCAACCATTGAAGGACGTGGGATTGGGTTACATACAGTTGGGACAATCCTCATCCACTCTTTCGGGCGGCGAAAACCAGCGCGTGAAGCTCGCTTACTTCTTGTCAATGGACAAGCCCCAACCCACCATGTTCATCTTCGACGAGCCTACCACAGGTCTCCATTTCCACGACATCAACACGCTAATGGACTCCTTCAACCGTCTCATAGCCCAAGGCCACACGGTGGTGATCATCGAGCACAATATGGACGTGATCAAGCAGGCCGACCACGTGATCGACATCGGTCCCGAGGGAGGCCACGAGGGTGGCTCCATCGTCATCGAGGGAACCCCCGAGCAGGTAGCCGCATGCGAAGCCTCCTACACCGGTCGATTCCTCGCACCCAAACTGGGTTGATCGGCCCCCAAACCCCCGCTGCGGGGGCTTATCATACGGATAGGCATATGCTGATGCCTAGGGGAGGCGGGCCTTGGACGGCCATCTCAAAGCGCGGCATTTATGGAGAAGGTTAATAAGTTTATTGTGGATTCTATTCTATTAATCTTTCATCCTTTAATCTTTTGTCCTTTAATCCTTTAAAGAGGGGTTTTACCAAGAATGTTTGGGAAATGCCACGGGTAAGCAGGTAGAGGATAAAGGCCAGCCACAATGCGTGATTCCCCCACAAGGGAAACACCCCGAGGTAGACGGCAAAGAACACAACCATGCCCGAGGCCATCGCCACGAGCATCCGCCGCGTCATTGTCGCTCCGATAAACACCCCATCCCACGTGAACGCCAAGAAACCCGCCATCGGCACTGTCACGCCCCAATAGAAGTACTCCCGAGAGGCTGCGATCACACCCTCATCGTTGCTCAAAAGCCTCAGGAACGCCTCTCCACCAACGGTGTACAGCACCGTAAACAGCAACGCCCACAAGAATCCCCAGCCGAGCAGCGCGCGGATGCATCGTCGGAGGGATTTGCCGTCATTCGCTCCCACGAATCTTCCCACCAACGCCTCCCCGGCGAAGGCGAAACCATCCATCGTGTAGGAGAACAACACGAATAGCTGCATTAGCAACGCATTGACTGCCAATGTAATCACCCCTTGCGATGCTCCCACACGGGTAAACCACAGGGTGACAGCTACCAAGCAGGCCGTGCGCAGGAGGATGTCGAAATTGATGGAGAAGAAAGCTCGCCAGGAGACGCTGCTAGGGTGGGGTTGGGCGAGATGGCCGTCCAAGGACGGCCCCCCTAGGCTGGCGCATACGTTTCTGGATTTCCATAGGCCGATCAGGAAGCCCAGCCACTGGGCAACAAGCGAACCGACCGCGCAGCCTGCCACTCCCCATCCCGCTCCGTAGACCAATGCCACACTCACTGGGATGTTTACCACATTTATAATGATGGAAATCCACATGGGCGTGCGGGAATCCTGCATGCCCAGAAACCATCCCGTCAAGGCGTAATTACCCAACGATGCGGGTGCGCCCCAAATCAGGATGAGTATGTACTGCTGAGCCATGGCGTAGGTGTCGCCATTGACATCCATAAACCACAGCACCCCGGCCGCTATCGGCCAACCTAAGGCTATCATCAGCAGACCAGCGACAGTAGCCACCGTCAACGCCTTTTTAAGCACAATCCGCTGAGTGGCAACGTCCTTGGCCCCATAAGCCTGGGCTGTGAGTCCCGACGTGCCCATACGCAGGAAGGCAAACAACCAGTAGAGCAAGTTGAACGCCGAGCCACCCACAGCGATAGCGGCCAACGGCACCGCGCTGCCCAAGTGACCAACAATTGCGGTGTCGGCCAACGAGAGCAGCGGTGTGGTGATATTGGAGATGATGGCCGGGATGGCCAACCAGAGGATGCGGCGGTTCACTTCCTATTATTTAGGCTCCACCTTGGCACGCATGCTGTCCCACGACAGGTAGGCGATCAGCAGCGCGTAAGCCACCAATCCGAGCCATTGCAGAGTGATGGGGGAGATTCCGGGGTCGAAGGTGAAGTCGAAGTAGCGGGTCAACGCGGCGAACACTCCAAACAAGGCGCCACCGGCGATCAAGCCCGAGGAGATCAGCGTGCCACGGTCGCGGCGAGCGTCGTTCAGGGCCTTGTCCTTCGACGAGTTGGATACCAGCCAAGCGATGCCTCCACCCACGAGCAGCGGGGTATTCAGCGACAAGGGGATGAACATGCCCAAGCAGAACGCCAATGCGGGCACCTCCAGCCAATTGAGCAACAGGGCGAGAATGGCACCTGTCATATAGAGTATCCAGGGGGTGTCGCCACCCATCATCAGTGGCTCGATCACCTTGGCCATAGCGTTGGCCTGCGGGGCTACCATGCCGTTGGGGCCAGTGAAGCCGTACACATCGTTCAGCACCAATAGCACGCCACCCACGGTAGCGGCCGAAACCAGTGTGCCGAGGAATTTCCAGCTCTCCTGCTTCTTTGGCGTAGAGCCGAGCCAATAGCCTACCTTCAAGTCGGTGACGAAGCCACCAGCCATGGAGAGAGCGGTACAAACCACACCACCAATCACCATCGAGGCCACGATGCCCGATGTGCCACTAAGTCCGATCGCGACGAAGATGGCCGAGGCCACAATCAACGTCATAAGGGTCATGCCCGAAACGGGGTTGGAGCCTACAATAGCGATAGCGTTGGCGGCAACCGTAGTGAACAGGAATGCGATGATAGTCACCACAGCCCAAGCCACAATCGCCTGCCAGAAGGTGTGGATAACGCCAAACCAGAAGAACAGCAACACAGCCACCAAGGCTATGGCGATGAAAAACACGATGTGCTTCATCGAGATGTCACGCTGCCAGCGCACGGTGGTCACGCCCGAGGCTCCGCCCTTGAACTCGCGTCCGGCCAATCCCACAGCCTGCTTGATGATAGGCCATGACTTGACGATACCGATCACGCCAGCCATCGCGATGCCACCGATACCGATCATCTTGGCATAGTCGGTGAAAATCTGCGAGGGGTCCATGGCAGTCATCGCCTCCGATCCGTAAGTGCCCATCAGCGGGATGATCACCCACCAAACGAAAGCCGATCCGGCGAAAATCACGAAGGCGTATTTCAGTCCGATGATGTAGCCCAAGCCCAGCACAGCGGCACCCGTGTTGCAGGACAGCACCAGTTTGGTCTTGGCTGCAAGCGTCTCGCCCCATTGGGTAACCGCGGTGTTTAATGTGCCTGCCCACAGGCCGAACGTCTCCACAACGTAGTCGTAAACGCCACCGATAAGCGACGCCACAACAAGGGTAAAAGCTTGTCCCTTAGACGCTCCCTTGGCTCCTTGTCCCGATGCGAGCACCTGCGTGGTAGCGGTTGCCTCGGGGAAGGGATACTTGCCGTGCATATCCTTGACGAAGTATTTGCGGAAGGGGATGAAGAACAGTATGCCCAGGATGCCGCCAAGCAGCGACGAGAGGAAAATCTCGATGAAGTTGACGGTGAGGTCGGGGTATTTGGCTTGCAGGATGAATAGCGCGGGGAGGGTGAAGATGGCACCGGCCACGATCACGCCCGAGCAGGCGCCAATGGACTGTATAATAACGTTTTGGCCAAGAGGCTGGTCAATCTTCATGGCCGAGGAGCAACCCACGGCGATGATGGCGATGGGGATTGCGGCCTCAAATACCTGTCCTACTTTCAGTCCCAGATAAGCGGCCGCGGCCGAGAAGATGACGGCCAACACAAGGCCCATGGTCACCGAATAGGGTGTCACCTCCTTGTAGTCGCGCGCTGGATGCATCAGCGGCCGATAATGCTCGTCCTCACCAAGCTCGCGAAACGCGTTGTCGGGCAACGCTATCGGGTCGGCATCCTCATAAATTTCTTTGTCTTTTTCCACTGTTTAATGGTTAATGATAAATGGTTAATGCAGTAGCCTTGGGGCCCGGCCTTGGACGGCCGTAAATAATTAGTTACCTTTGGGTTGCGAAAGGATATCAAAATTCTCGACGTAAATCTCGGTGACAGTGCGCTTAATGGCGTTGCGGTCCTGCCACACTCGCGTGCGCAGTTTTCCCTCCACAAAGAGCTTTGTGCCCTTGCGGATGTACTTCTCGGCCATCTCGGCGGCTGAATCCCACATCACGAGCGTATGCCACTCGGTGCGCTCGGGAATCTGTGCCCCGGAGGCCGTTGTATATGCCCTTTCGGTGGTTGCCAGCGACATTGTGGCCAACAAGCGGGTCTCCACGTAGCGCATCTCCGGGTCACGACCCACATTGCCCACCAGTATCACCTTGTTAACGCTCATATCCTATTTCGCCGATGCTAAAAGTCCTTGGATAACGGCATTGGTGAAACCTGCCTGCTCCATCGAGTTCAAGCCCTTGATGGTGACGCCTCCGGGGGTGGTTACCTTGTCGATTTCCACCTCGGGATTGTTGCCTGTAGCCTCAAGCAGGGCGACGGAGCCGGCCATCGTCTGCATCATGTACTGCTTGGCGGCATCGGGGTACAAGCCCAGTTGCACGGCACCCTCCACCGACGCGCGGATGTATCTCATCACGTAGGCTATGCCACAGCTGCACAATGCCATGGCTGCGGGGAACTGTCGCTCGGGGATATACGCAGCCTTGCCGATTGCCGAGAAGATTTTCTCAAGCTCGTCCACGGCGAACGGGTCACCGTCATCACCGGCGATGAAAGTCATACTCTGCCCTACAGCGGCAGCCGTGTTGGGCATCGCGCGGAAGATGTAGCTCTCCCGGCTCACGCCCAGCCACTCGGCCAGCTGGCTCACTGCGATACCCGCGGCAAGCGACACGACGATGGTCTTGTCCATGTCCACCGAGATGGTAATCTCCTCGATCACGTCCTTCACGAGCCAAGGCTTGACAGCCAGAATGACGATGTCGGCACCGTCGACGCAATCCTTGTTGTCGCTATATGTTACAACAGCGGGGTACTCCTGTTGCAGGGCTATAAGCTTGTTGGGCGAGGGGTTGGATACCCTCACTTGGTACTCCTTGGCCAGGTCACTTTCCAAGATGCCGCGGGCGATGGCGCCTCCCATGTTGCCCGCACCAATGATTGCTATCGTCCTCATGCTTGCAACGCTGCTTTAAAACGCTTGATAAACTCGTCAACGTCGGCCTTCGACAGACACAGCGGGGGAAGCAGTCGGATAACATTGGTGCCGCTGGCTCCCGTGAACACCTTCTGCTCGTGGATCAGGCGCGAGCGCAACTCCTTGACGGGGTAGTCCATCTCGATGCCTATCATCAGGCCACGGCCACGCAACTCCTTGATGCCGGGGATCTTTTTCAACTCGTCCATCAGGTACTGGCCCACCTCAGCGGCGTTCTCCACCAGCTTCTCATCCTCGATAATGTCAAGCACGGCAAGAGCCGCGGCACAACCCAGGTGATTCCCTCCGAAGGTGGTGCCCAGTTGGCCGTAAACAGGTTTTAAGTGGGGAGCGATAAGCACGCCGCCCATGGGAAAACCGTTGGCGATGCCTTTGGCCACGGTGATGATATCGGGACGGATGCTAGCGTACTGGTGGGCGAAGAACCGGCCGCTACGGCCGTAACCCGACTGAATCTCGTCCAGGATAAGCACGGTGCCAGTATCTTCTGTAGCCTTGCGCAGGTCGCGGAGGAACTGGTCGTCGGGGATGCGGATGCCACCCACGCCTTGGATACCCTCAATCAGCACTGCGGCAACATCGCCCTTGGCCAACTCCTTTTTTACGGCCTCGATGTCGCCCAGGGGGAGGAATGTGACGTGACCGTTGGCGTTAATCGGGCTAACGATTTTGGGGTTGTCGGTAGCCTCAACAGCGGCCGAGGTACGACCGTGGAAAGCCTTGTCGAAAGCGATGACACGCTTGCGGCCGGTGGCGAAGGAAGCCAATTTCAGGGCGTTCTCGTTGGCCTCAGCGCCCGAGTTGATCAGGAACAGCTGGTAGTCGTCGTATCCCGAAACCTTGCCAAGTCGCTCTGCCAAGCGGCGTTGCAGCGAGTTTTGCACCGAGTTGGAGTAGAACACAAGTTTCTCGCTCTGCTCACGCAGGGCCTGCAGGTAACGGGGATGGGAGTGTCCAACCGAAATCACGGCATGACCGCCGTAAAGGTCGAAGTACTCCACGCCCTCAGTGTCGTAGACGCGGCATCCTTTACCACGCTCGATTTCTATGTCGAATAGAGGGTAGACGTCAAAAAGTTTCATCGTTATGTAGTTTCTAGTTTCTAGTTTCTAGTTTCTAGTTTCTGGTTTCTAGTTGATAGCCTTTCTTATCCATTAAAGGAGGAAAGGATTAAAGGAGGAAAGGTAAATTCATTATTGTTTAAGTTGCGATAGGCGTTGCTCAAGCTCGGTGGAGGTGAGGCGAGTCTTTAGCTGTCCTCGGTGGGCGATAGAGATGTTGCCTGTCTCCTCCGAGACGACAATTGCCACAGCGTCGGTGGTCTGGGATATGCCCAATGCCGAGCGGTGACGCAAGCCCAAGGAGCGGGGCACGTTGGTATCGTGGCTCACGGGGAGGATGCAGCCAGCGGCCTTGATGCGGTCGTGGGCGATGATCATGGCTCCGTCGTGAAGGGGTGAGTTCTTGAAGAAGATATTCTCGATCAGGCGCGAGTTGACAGCGGCGTCAATCATGTCGCCCGATTTCTCGTAGGTCTCCAGGGGCACCTCCTGTTCGATTACAATCAAGGCGCCGGTCTTGCTCTTTGACATGTTCATGCAGGCGTACACCACAGGCATTACCCATGAAGGCTCGTCCGAGGAGCCGTCCTTGCTCCTGTGATGGTGGAAGATATGCTTGAACAGTTTCCACCGTCGTTGCGAGCCCAGTTCAACGAGGAATCGTTTCAACTGGTCCTGGAAGAGAATCACAAGCACCAGCAAGCCGATACTCATAAATCGGTCCAGGATGGTGCCTATCAACCTCATTTCCAGTATTTCGGAGGTAACTACCCACACAGCGATGAAGGCTAGCACGCCAATGAACACGTTGATGGTGCCGCTCTCCTTCATGATGCGGTAAAGGTAGTAGAGCATCAGAGCGACGATGACGATGTCGAGTATGTCCTTAATGCCGAACCCTTCCATTATGCCTTGGTATTGAGAGCGTTATTCACTAATTCCACCACTTTCACGGCATCCACGGCGGCTTTCACGTCGTGTACTCTAAGGATTGACGCACCCGCTTGCAGGGCGATGGCGTTGAGAGCGGTCGTGGCCTCTAACATAGCTTCAGGCGTGCTCTGTAGTGGCTTGTAAAGCATTGATTTTCGGGAGATCCCCACGAGAATTGGCCGCTCGAGCATGTGCAGGGCCTCAAGGTTGGCCATCAGCTCGTAATTCTGCTCGACGGTCTTGGCGAAACCGAACCCCGGGTCGATGATCACATCACACACCCCTTGAAGGGCCAGTGTGCGGGCCACTTGGCTCAACTCGGCGATAACGTCGGTGGTGACGCCATGGGGGTAGTGGGTCATCTGGGCCATTGTCTCGGGAGTGCCTCGCATGTGCATGGCGATGTACGGCACTTTCAGCTCGGCCACTGTGGGGATCATCGTCGTGTCCAGTTCGCCGGCCGATATGTCATTGATAATATGTGCACCCGCTTGGATAGCCCCCCGAGCTACACATGAGCGGTAAGTGTCCACCGAGATAGGCATTTCGGGGAGAGCCTGGGCGATGGCTTGGATGGCGGGGATCAAGCGGTCAATCTCCTCTTGCTCCGAGGGTTGTGAAGCCCCGGGACGAGTGGAGCAAGCCCCTATGTCGAGCATGTCGGCTCCCTCTTTTGCCATCTTAATCGCCTGCTCAGTGACCTGCTCGGGAGATACTCGGGAGGGGGCATAGAAAGAGTCGGGCGTCACGTTGATGATGCCCATCACGGCAGGCCGCTCGTAGCGCGTGAGCCGTCCCTTGAGGTTGAGTGAAAATGATTGGAATCGCTTCACAGCGCAAAGTTAACGCTTTCCACCGAAATTACCAAACCTCTACAGGATAGCGCGGGCCAAGGAATCGTGGTGGGCACGCAGGTAATCCTCGATAGCTTGCACGTAGGTGTCGGCGATGACGGTGTCGTTGCGCTGGAGGATCTTGTACTGGGTGGCACGGGCGTCAAGCAGAAGCGTCTGCAGAAGCACGGTGTCCGATCGGGAGTCGATCATCTCCTGGGCTGCCTTCTCGCCCATCGCTCTAGCCTTGGACGTGTCGATTTTCGCCTCCTCCTTACTCGAGCAAGCTGCCAACAAAAAGATAGAAAATATAAGGTATATAATATTTTTCATAATGCTGAAAACTGAAAACTGAAGACTGAAAAACCCTTTAGCCGCATTTCTTAGCTACCGCCTCCATGAGCCAGCGGGGGGTGGAGGTGGCTCCGCAGATGCCCACGGTAGCGGCTTCCTCGAGCCATGCGGGGTTGATCTCGTCGGGGTTGGCTATCAGATGCGTCCGTGGATTCACCTTCAGGCACTCGCCGTGGAGGTATTTCCCGTTACTGGATTTATGTCCACTCACAAAGAGCACCACCTCATGGGCGGCGGCAAATTCCCGTAGGTTGTCCACACGGTTGGCCACCTGTCGACAGATGGTGTCGTAGCTGTCAAAGGTAACCCCGGGAGCAACACGCCCCGAGATATCGTCGATGATGGCGTGCAGACCGTCAACCGATTTGGTGGTCTGGGAATATAGCTTAATGTCGCGAGTGAAGTCGATTTTGCCGAGGTCGTCGGGCGATTCCACCACTATAGCCTCACCGGCGGTTTGGCCCACGAGACCGTTGACCTCGGCGTGTCCGGTCTTGCCGTATATCACAATCTGGGGACGCTTTCCGGCTTTGGCCGAGTCGTATGCGGCCTTGATACGGCGTTGGAGAGCCAGCACCACGGGGCAGGTGGCGTCGATGATCTCAATGTTGTTGCGACGGGCGATGTCGTAGGTGGATGGAGGTTCGCCATGGGCCCGCAGCAACACTTTCACGTCGTGCAACTCGGCCAATTGCTCATGGGTGATGGTGACCAATCCTCTTCCCCTCAAACGCTCCACCTCGTCGCTGTTGTGGACGATGTCGCCAAGGCAGTAGAGGCGTCCCGACTTGTCGAGCTCCTCCTCGGCTTTGCGTATGGCGGTGACCACACCGAAGCAAAAACCCGAGCCTTGGTCAATTTCGATCTTAGGCATTGGCCACGCGCTGGTAGATGTTAAGGAGCCACTCGAGCTGTTGCTCGCGGGTCATCTGGGAGTTGTCGAGGGCGATAGCGTCGGTGGCGCGGCGCAGGGGGGATACCTTGCGGGTGGAGTCGATGAAGTCGCGACCCTTGACGTTCTCCAGCACCTGCTCATAGGTCACCGAGGTGCCTTTCTCCAATAGCTCCTTGTAGCGACGCTGGGCACGGGTCTCAGCCGACGCATCCACGAAGATCTTCAGCTCGGCATTGGGGAAAACGACCGTGCCGATGTCGCGGCCATCCATCACGATCCCTTTGCCTGCGCCTAGCTCCTGCTGCATCTTCACCAGGGCGGCTCTTACCTCTTTGATTGCTGATACGGGTGAGACGTGCGACGACACCTCCATGGTCCGTATTTGTTGCTCCACGTCCTCGCCATTGAGCATCGTGTGCTGGCCAGCCATGGTCTTTTCAAATGAGATGGCTATTTGGGGCATGGCGGCCACCAGAGCGGGGATGTCGACTGAGCCGTCGGCCCCGATCATGCCGTGACGCATGGCGTAGAGGGTCACAGCGCGGTACATTGCGCCTGAGTCGATATAGTGGTAGCCGATTTCGCGGGCAAGGTCCTTGGCCATCGTGCTTTTGCCCGATGACGAGTAACCGTCGATTGCAATTATTATCTTTTTCACTGGAGTTTTCAGTTTTCAGTTTTCAGTTTTCAGTACCTCACCATTAACCATTAACCATTAACCATTAACCATTAACCATTAACCATTAACCATT
>JAJPXC010000074.1 GCA_021205635.1 Bacteroidales bacterium
CCGCCAGTCTTTTTTGTGCCCTTACGGCTCAGACACACTGCTTGGGACAGTATCCAGTCCCTAAAAATTGTAACCCTAAAACTGTCCTTTTACCAGTGCTATCAAAAGAAAAATATATCGGGCAGGAAAGATTACTTCTTCCCTGCCGTTTCCCGCTCGGCCGTGCCGTTTGCCAAAGCAAGCCTACAGCTTTGGCGCTTTCATGGCGAAGCGGAGAAAGCACTTAACTTTATTCCAAGGGCATATATGATTAAGTTGTTGTAGGACAACGTTCATCATAAAAGCTCTAAAGCCGAAGCTATACGGCAAGCCTCGATGGAGTTTGCAACATTCAGCTTGGCAAGGATATTTTGCCTGTGCCGGTTAACTGTATGGATGCTGATAGAAAGTGTAGATGAAATTTCCTTGCTGAGTTTACCTTCATTGATCATTCTCAAAACAGCCTTTTCCCTCTTGGATAATATTCCCCTGCAGTCATATTGTTGGAGGAGCAACTTTTCGCCTGTAACAGTATTGATAATTGAGGAATGTGTTTCTTTGTCCGTAGTCATGTCGTAAAGACATAAGGCAAGCCGTACACTACCGTTAGACTGGTAACCTACGTAGAAGATACGATGCTTTATGCCAACCAACCCTTTTTGCGGGTTGGTCGCATGTAGATAACTGCAAAGAAAATAATCCTGTCTGCGCACCCGGGGCACCGACTTGAGGAAATGCAGGAAACGTAATTCGTCAACATGGCGTTTTTCCATTTCAGCATTGGTAAACAGGCTAAAAACCTTTTCTTCCCAAATGGAATGGATCGCATGGCATTCTCCAGCAGTCCCTATGCCTAAGGCCTGAGCGATGCCTCCATAATATATATAGCTGACTCTTTCTCTTAAGTCGCTAAGGACTGCAATCGAGTTTTCCACCCGTGCGTATGTTTTGGCCATTTGACGATATTGCAGTATGCCATCGCTCAATTGGTCGTTCTCTATGAAGTCCTGCATCAAGAAGTTGTTGCGCAGTTGTTCTTTTATGTCTGACGGCATGTAAAAATGGTTATATTTCAGTATTGTACCCTTGTCATAAAGACTTTACCTTTGCAAAGGTAATCAAAAAATATGGTTGTTTAATGGCCTTGGCATCGTGTGGGACCAAGGTGTCTGCAGCCGAAAGTGTTCAAGAATCAACAACGATTAACTCCAACATGGAAAAATGTAACATCAACCTCGCCGGAGTCAAATTTGACAACTGGCAGAATGCCGCTAACTGCCTGGAACTTTCTGACAGCAACACTATCCGAATTCAGGCCGGAGAAAGCACCGACCTTTTCTGCGACCCCAAAGGCAAAGCTACAAACCTGACGGCACCGATCATTCATTCCACTATCGACAACACCAAACCTTTTACCTTCACAGTGAAAGTTACTCCTGCTTTCACCCCAGAGGGCACGTACTCAGCAGGTGCGCTGTTAATTTTCGAAGACAACTACCACTGGCAGAAACTTTGCTTTGAGCAAGATGAGGATGGCAACCACCGCATAGTCACCGTCAGGACTATTGAAACGTCTGATGACAACAATCATCATCAGGTGGAATCTGCGTCTGTCTATCTTCGCATGTCATCAGATGGCCAAGTAATAGGGAACTACTATTCAGAGGATGGAGAGAAGTGGTATCTCGTGAGAATCTACAAGAACGACTATCCTGCCACCTTGTATCTCAGCCTAAGTGCTCAAAGCCCTAAAGATGAATCTCATGTGTGTACGTTCTCCGATGTTGCTTTAGAGCACAAGGCTGTGAGCAATTTCCGCTCTGGAACACTAGACCTATAGCTCAATTTGCAGGATGGAATACGACTTAATGCCAACAAGCACAGATAATTATGGTGTCTCAAATGTTTCAGCGCCATTTTGACGATTAAAATCATTGAGGAAAGGGGAGTGTTGGGAGGAATCCCCTTTGATAACATACCTTGTGGGTATGCTATGGGGATGGGGTACCATCATCTTGTGGGCTTGGTGGAGGCATTGAGTGAGCGAAGTCGGTGGCCTTGTCTACCATGCCGGCGAAGAGCAGCCCGCGCATTGGTTACAAAACGGGGAAATAGATGTCGGAGGAGCCGGAGTAAGAGGGCATACTAGAATGCAGTCCGTCAGGATCATCTTTGTGCCTAAGGATTTCTCCTGTTACGCCATTAACAGTTACCTGTTGGCCGTAAGGCACGTACTGATTGGCTGTATAGCCAGCTTGCTTAGCACGCCATTAAGGGCCTCCCATAGGTTTCTTCTTTGTCCAGGTTACGATTATATGTGATGCCTTGATAGTCTCTTGAGAAAAAGAGACCTATAGGTCCAATTTTGTTGCAAATATAAACGAAATAACCGAGACCAACAATAGCTATCCATAAAAATGGGTAAAAAGAAAATCGGGTGTAAGCCAGTGACTTACGCCCGATTCCTATTGTTACTTATCTTAAATAAGCGTTTATTTATGTTAATTTATTTTACTTCCTCGAAGTCGACGTCGGTGACGTGGTCGTCGCCGGTTGAGCCGCCTGCCGAGGGGCCTCCAGCGTTGCCGCCGAAGCCTGCACCGCCGCCGGGGAATCCGCCTGCCTGGGCTCCTTGTGCGCCTTGGGCTTGCTGCTGGGCGTTAAGGATGTCCTGCTGGGCTTCGCCAAATTTGGTCTCGATCT
The DNA here is from genome assembly GCA_021205635.1 of Bacteroidales bacterium. GTDB lineage: Bacteria > Bacteroidota > Bacteroidia > Bacteroidales > Muribaculaceae > JAJPXC01. Next base: position 2,683 of record JAJPXC010000074.1, read on the forward strand.
CCTTGATGGCCGAGTCGATGCCGGCGAGGTCCTGTGCCTTGTGGGCGTCTTTCAGCTTGGTGAGGGCTGATTCGATGGCAGCTTTCTTGTCGGCGGGAATCTTGTCGCCGAGCTCACCCAGCTGTTTCTCGGTTTGGAAGATGATTGAGTCGGCTTTGTTGAGGGTGTCGGCGCGCTCTTTTTCCTTGGCGTCGGCAGCGGCGTTGGCTGCGGCCTCGTCTTTCATACGCTTGATCTCGGCGTCGGTAAGGCCGGAGGAGGCTTCGATACGGATGCTCTGCTCTTTGCCGGTGGCTTTATCTTTGGCCGATACGTTGAGGATGCCGTTGGCGTCGATTTCGAAGGTTACCTCGATCTGAGGGATGCCACGGGGCGCGGGTGCGATGCCGTCGAGGTGGAACTTGCCGAGGGTCTTGTCGTCCTTGGCCATGGGGCGCTCGCCCTGGAGGACGTGGATCTCCACCGAGGGCTGGTTGTCGGCTGCTGTCGAGAAGGTTTCGCTCTTGCGGGTAGGGATTGTGGTGTTGGCCTCGATCAGCTTGGTCATCACGCCGCCGAGGGTCTCGATGCCTACCGACAGGGGCACTACGTCCAACAGTAGGACGTCTTTGACGTCGCCGGAGAGGACGCCGCCTTGGATGGCTGCGCCTACGGCTACTACTTCGTCGGGGTTAACGCCCTTGGAGGGTGCTTTGCCGAAGAATTGCTCTACCTTGGCCTGGATGGCGGGGATACGGGTTGAACCGCCCACGAGGATCACTTCGTCGATGTCCTTGGTGGTAAGGCCGGCGTCCTTCAATGCTTGCTCGCAGGGACGGATGGTGGCTTGGATAAGCTTGTCGCTGAGTTGCTCGAATTTGGCTCGTGTAAGGGTTTTTACCAAGTGTTTGGGTATACCGTTAACGGGCATGATGTAGGGCAGGTTGATCTCGGTGGAGGTGGTGGATGAAAGCTCGATCTTGGCTTTCTCGGCGGCCTCTTTCAGACGCTGGAGAGCCATAGGATCCTGGCGGAGGTCAACGCCCTCGTCTTTGAGGAATTCGTCGGCGAGCCAGTCGATGATGACATGGTCGAAGTCGTCGCCGCCAAGGTGGGTATCACCGTTGGTGGATTTAACCTCGAATACGCCGTCGCCGAGCTCGAGGATGGAGATATCGAATGTACCGCCTCCAAGGTCGAATACGGCGATCTTTCGGTCTTTGTTGGTTTTGTCAAGGCCGTAGGCGAGGGCGGCTGCGGTAGGCTCGTTGACGATACGTTTAACGGTAAGGCCAGCGATCTCACCGGCTTCCTTGGTGGCCTGACGCTGGGAGTCGTTGAAGTAGGCGGGGACTGTGATGACGGCCTCGGTGACGGGCTGTCCGAGGTAGTCCTCGGCTGTCTTCTTCATCTTCTGGAGGATCATGGCTGAGATCTCCTGAGGGGTATACTCGCGGCCGTCGATGTCGACGCGCGGGGTGTTGTTGTCGGAGCGCACAACCTTGTAGGGGACGCGCTCAATTTCTTTGACTACTTGGTCGTAGGTTTCACCCATGAAGCGCTTGATTGAGTAGATGGTGCGCTTAGGGTTGGTGATGGCTTGACGCTTGGCAGGGTCGCCCACCTTGCGCTCGCCGCCGTCGACGAATGCTACAACTGAAGGTGTGGTGTTGCGTCCTTCGCTGTTGGGGATCACAACAGGGTCGTTGCCTTCCAAAACGGCCACGCAGGAGTTGGTGGTGCCGAGGTCAATACCGATTATCTTTCCCATAATGTTGAAATTTTATGTTGTTTTTTTAGATTTTGATTCACGTTGGCTTGCCCCGTGTTTTACGCGGTGCGTCATAGTGAAAACAAATGTAGTGCCAAAAAAGTTGGATTCGCGGGTGTTATTTTGTGAATCAGGGTTTTTGGGTGTAATGGGGAGTGTCAGTTTTTCTGCCAAAGGTGACAAAATGCCACGTTGTTGTCTTATTTTGAGGTTTTTTCACTATCTTTACGCCTTGAATCATCATGAGAGATTGAACATGACTAATCAATATCGATATTTGGCTGGCGCGGTGGCTTTGGCAATCGCGGTTGGATCGGTTGCGCAGGAGCCGGCCGACACGTGCCCCGTCCGCTATTATGGCTCCTTGACGATCAACGCCGGCTCGGGCGATTTCGCCCCGTATTATATAATGTCGAATCGTTACGGGACGTTGACGCAGGCGGGTGACGCGTTGTTGCAGGCTGGCGCGGCAAGAGATTTGGACCTGTCTAAGCGGTTTTCCTGGGGCTTCGGCGCCGAGGGTTGGACAGGGGTAAGCGCGTCGACCGACTATGCACGTTATGACGCGGCCACCGAGCGCTGGCATGAGCACTCGGAGCATCCATCCAATGTGTGGCTGCAGCAATTGTACGCGCAGGTGAAGTGGCGCGGGGTGTTCCTCATGGGAGGCATGAAGGAGTATGGGTCGGCGTTGTTGGACAATCGGTTGTCGTCGGGCGACTTGACACATAGCGCCAATGCGAGGCCAGTTCCGCAGGTGCGTGCCGGATTCGTTGATTTTCAGGATATTCCGTTCACCAACGGTTGGCTCCAGATCGAGGGTTGCATCGCTTATGGGTGGATGACCGATTCCAATTGGTGGGAGGATCATTGCAACGATTACAACTGGCATTACACCCGCGACGAGTGCTACACCTATAAACGGGCGTATTTCCGCACGAAGCCATCGGAGAGGCTGTCGGTGACGTTCGGCGCTCAGTGTGCGGGCGTGTTCGGTGGCACCACGTATTATTACTCACAAGGCCAGCTGATCAAGAAGGAATCCCATCCCCACGGCATCAAGGATTATTGGGAGATGTTCATCCCCAAGCTCCACTCGGGCGAAGGGTTTGTGAAGGGCAACCATCTGGGTAGCTGGGATTTGAAGGCTCGGTATCGTTTTAAGGACGATTCGGAGCTGGAGGCTTATTTCGAGTGGCCGTGGGAGGACGGCTCGGGCATGGCCAAGCGTAACGGCTGGGACGGCCTGTGGGGCCTCCGCTACACCTTCGTTAAGCAAGGGTGGTTGAAATCGGTTGTTGTAGAGTACCTCGACTTTACCAACCAATCGGGACCAATCCATTGGGAGCCAGGCGATTCTCCGGGTACCGACTTGAATGACAAGGCAACTGGTCGCGACGACTACTACAACAATAATTTCTATAACTCTTACGCCAATTATGGCATGGGTCTGGGCACGCCCTTTATCCCCGCGCCGATCTACAATCAGGATGGCTATTTGGGCTATCTTTATAACTCAATTCGTGGATTCCACGTGGGGGCTTGCGGGTCGATAAACAGCCTGGTTGACTGGCGATTGCTGGGCGGTTATCGTAAATCGTGGGGATCGACGCGTATTCCGTTGACCCACACTGTCGATTGCACGTCGATGATGGCCGAAGCCACGTGGAGAGTGCCCTCGGTAAAAGGGCTGGTAGTGACGGGCCAAGTGGCTTTTGACGCTGGTTCGATGCTCAACGACCATTTTGGGGCGTTGCTCTCGGTAAGTTACTCAGGTGTATTCCGTTAAATCATTGAAACATGCATAAAATCAAAATATTAACTTTGGCGTTGGCTCTCATGTTTGGCTTGGGGGCGTGTACCCACAACAATGGAGACATAGGCGACTTCTATGGAACGTGGAAACTCACGGAAATCACCATCGACGGCGAGCCGGACGCTGATTATCAAGGTGATATTTTCTGGAAATTCCAAGCTTCACTCATTCAGATGCTTACCGTGGACGACGCAACTCACGACTATACCGTGAGCATTGGGTCGTGGTCGCAGCCCCAAGACAATATTCTAAGGCTTGATTTCACCCATACTGACACCGACCATCCCGAGCCGGGATCGTCGGGCTACTATCCCCAGCCAGGGTTGCATCTGCCTTCGGCTTGTGTCTTCGACATGGATATTATTTCGATGAGTTCAAGCAAGATGGTGTTGCGCTACACCGATACGACTGACGCGCAACCCATTGTGTATCAATATTCTTTTAAGAAATGGAATTAAAAGAGAACACTAAGGTGCTGATAACAGGCGCCGATGGCTTTATTGGCTCGCATCTAGTCGATCTTTTGCTCGGCAAGGGGTTGAAAGTTAGGGCGTTAAGTCAATACAACTCATTCAATTATTGGGGCTGGCTTGAAGGCAAGGCACATCCCAATTTGGAGGTGGTGTCGGGCGACGTGCGCGACGCTGCGTTTTGCCGACGCATCGTAAAGGGCTGTGACACAGTGTTCCATCTGGCCGCCCTTATCGCTATCCCCTACAGCTATGTGGCTCCTGACAGCTACGTCGACACCAATATCAAGGGTACTCTCAACATGTGTCAAGCCTCGATGGATGAGGGTGTTAGGCGGTTGATTGTAACTTCCACGAGTGAAGTTTACGGTACAGCTCAATATGTGCCTATTGATGAAAAGCATCCCCGCCAGCCTCAGTCGCCTTATTCGGCTACCAAAATCGGCGCCGATGCGATAGCGCAAAGTTTCTACAACGCTTTTTCGCTGCCTGTAGTGACGGCTCGGCCCTTCAACACTTACGGGCCTCGGCAGAGCGCGAGAGCCATCATTCCCACGATTATCACCCAGATCACCAATGGCGCTAAGACGATAAAGGTGGGCGACCTGCGGCCTACCCGCGACTTCAACTATGTAGAGGACACGTGCCGCGGGTTCTTGGCTTTGGCCGAGACCGACGGCATTGAGGGACGCGACATCAACATCGCCACGGGTACCGAAGTGACGATGCGCGAAACGCTTGACATTATAGCCCAGTTGATAGGCCGTGAAGTGACGTTCGAGGTTGACCCACAGCGCCTTCGCCCAGGGAAAAGTGAGGTGTTCCGGCTGTGTGGCGACAATTCGGTGATTACTTCCCTTACCAAATGGCGTCCACAGGTGACACTCCAAGAGGGGCTGCGGCGCACAATCGACTGGTTCACCAATCCTGACAATTTAGCTCACTATAAATGGCAGATTTACAATCGTTAAATATTCTGTTCCTCGGTGGAGGCAAGCGCGTGTCGATCGGGCGCATGTTCATGCAATCGGCTCGTGAATTGGGCTATGATCCGCGGCTCTACAGCTACGAAATCGTCAAGGAAGTGCCAATTTCGTTGATTGCCGAGGTGATTGTGGGTCAGCGGTGGAGCGACCTCCGCTGCTTGCCGCATCTTATCGATGTGATTCGCGAGCGGGAGATACATATCGTCATCCCCTTTGTCGACCCTGCAGTGGAGATAGCGGCCACCTTACGCGAGGTGTTGGGCGTATACTCACCAGTGAGTGATTACGAGGAGTGCCGAAAGATGTTTGACAAGGTTGATGCGGCGCAACAATTTGAGATGCTGGGAATTAAGATCCCACGTACCTTGACTTTTGATGACCCTCACTTTCCCAAAATCGCCAAACCTCGTAGGGGCTCGGCGTCGAAAGGTCTCGTTATTCTGCGTGGTGCCGAGGACAAGTTGCCCCTGCCCCAAGGGGAATATCTTATCCAGGAATACTTGGAGAACGCCAAGGAATACACTGTTGACGCTTTCGTGGCGCGCGAGGGTGGTTTCACTGGCCTTGGTTTTCGACGCAGATTGGAAACCGCTGGTGGTGAGGTCGTAAGGTCCATAACCGTGGATGGCTCCCAACGTTTCACTCAGGTTAAGGAGATGATTGACAAATTGGGCCTGCGAGGTGCAATAACCTTGCAATTCATTGAGCCTCAAGATGGTGGAGCATGGCGGTTGATGGAGGTGAACCCCCGATTGGGTGGCGGAGCTGTGCTGTCGGTTCACGCAGGGTGGAATATTCCTCGGGCTATCATCGATGAGTATCGGCTTAAAAAACTCACCGGCACGGCTTTGGCTGTTTCGGGCGTGAAGATGGCCCGTTATTTCGAGGAGGTGGTTTTTAAAACATTATAAATGAGCAAGATAATTATTATCGCTGAGGCTGGCGTAAATCATAACGGCAACTTGGAACTGGCCCGTAAGATGGTCAAAGAGGCGAAGCGAGCCGGGGCTGACTATGTGAAATTTCAAACGGCTGTGCCTGAGCTTGTTATCTCCTCAATCGCTCCAAAAGCCGAATATCAGAAAGATACGACGGGGGCAGAGGAGTCGCAACTCGACATGTGCCGTAAGATTCATTTGCCCCTTGCCGATTACCAAGGGCTGGCTGATTTATGCCGGGAAGAGGGAATCGGGTTCATGAGCACCCCTTTCGATCTTGTGTCGATCGACACCCTAGCCCCTTTGGGGATGGACTATTGGAAAATCCCATCGGGCGAGATCACCAATCGGCCTTACCTGCGCAAAATAGGAGCACTTGAGGGCCGCGTGATTATGTCCACAGGTATGTCTACGATCGATGAGGTTGAGGCCGCATTGAAGGTGCTTGAGCAAGCTGGGACGACTCGTGGCCGTGTGTGGCTCCTTCATTGCAATACCCAATATCCCACGCCAATGAGTGATGTGAACCTGTTGGCGATGAATGAATTACGTTCTCTGGGAGTAGCCGGGGTGGGGTATAGCGACCACACGGTGGGTATCACTGTCCCCATCGCAGCGGCGGCGCTTGGTGCTACTGTTATCGAGAAACATTTTACACTTGACAAGACGCTCCCTGGCCCTGATCATCGCGCATCTCTCGACCCCGCTGAGTTACGAGCGATGGTTGCCGCCATCCGGGATGTTGAAAACGCTCTTGGCGACGGAAAGAAACGTGTGAGCGACTCGGAACGGCCTAACATCGAGGTGGCCCGTAAAAGCATCGTGGCCGCTCGCGACATTATGGCCGGGGAGACGTTCACCGAAGAAAATCTCACCGTCAAGCGTCCCGGCAACGGCTTATCGCCCATGCTCTGGGACACGGTAATAGGCCAGAAGGCTTCCCGCGACTTCCCCTACGACTCTCTTATTACTCTGTAAGCCGTCCCATTTCCGCAGCCTTTTCCATAATCCTTCCTCTAGGCCTTCTCCCAAAGCATCCACCCACGCAATCTCTCTCGGTAAGGCGGTCGTGTGCCCGCGGTTCGCCGCGCGGTAAATGAATAAGGCGCTCCATCGCGGGGCGCCTTAATCCTTCACACGAAGCACGAGCTTCGTGCACCTAACCTAACATAAAACACATTTACTATTATGCACTATTTACTTGTCGCATTTAATCTAACAAACTATACTAACCCTAAAAAATTTCACAAACAATGAAAGTTGAAAATCGTGTTTCTTTATTATTCCAATGCAAAATTAATGCTTTGATTTTCCGAAATCAACGCGTTTTAGATTTTTATAAAGCCTTTCTTATGTGCTTTTATCGATAAATCGTTGATTCTCACTAAAATTATGGTTGTTGCCATATTGGAGAAATATAAATCTAAAATCTTACGACAACCTTATATTTTGTACCCTCCAAGTGACGCTACTCAACAATGTAGTAGCCAGTTACGTCGAGGCTCTTGTTTTATTCCAGCTTTTTGATTAAATTCGCGATGCCAACAGTAAACTAATTACCCCTACATTGAATCAGTACCGACCAGCACAATGCAAGCTTTTACACGCCTTCGTCACATTTTATTACCCCTACTGATGTGCTACACATCGATAGCTTTCAGCGCCCGAGCTGCCCAGCTCCCGGGCTCGCTTGACAATGCCCTTAAGGAACTTGACCAAGCAATCGAGCAAAGGGACAAGTACTTTAGCGTTAAACAGGGGCGTATAGATTCTCTAAAGACACGCGCGGCGTCAATGCAACCTGTCAATCGCATAAAATTGATGAGGCAAATAGGCGACGAGTACCACCATTTTAATGTCGACTCGGCTCTAAAATATTATCATTCTGGCGCTCAACTGGCTCAACAGCTCAACCGCACTAGCGAGGAACAACAGTTCCGGCTCCTTTGGGCGTCTTTGCTCCCCATCAAGGGCGCTGTCTTTGAGGCGATAGCAACCTTTGATTCCATTCCTGCCCAGGATGTGTTTCCTGAGAATCAAACACTACGCTATAAGGTGGGAAATCAACTGTTTTTTTATCTCGCCGGGAATTATCCGATACGTGAGTCGCAAAACCGGTTTGCGCGCCGAGCAATGCTGTACACCGACTCTCTTGTTTCCTTGTTGCCAGCCGGAGGCGATGATACCCGTTTCTTCGAGGCCGAGCTTTACTTCATGAACGGCGAGCGCCAGCTAGCAGTGGCCATTCTCTCGGAATTGCTGGAAAAATTGCCAAATGACTCACGCCTTTTCGCTCACACAGCCAGTATTTTGGCCGACTACTACTCGGGCTCTAACCATCCCGAGGATGCTTTGTTTTACAAGGCTGTTGCCGCTGCCGCCGATATCCGCTCGGCTACTCGAGAGGAAACCGCTCTACATAGCGCTGGGGTGATGCTCTACGACCGCGGCGACCTCGACCGCGCTTATGCCTACGTAATCAACTCGTTGAGCAACGCTGTGTCGTCGGGAGCCGCCGTCCGGGCGATGCAAACAGCCGAATCCCTCCCCATCATTGGCCAGTCGTTCCGCAAAAGCGACAAACGTAAGGTCACATTCCTTATGTGGCTGATCGTGGTGCTTGTCGTGGCTCTTGGAAGCATCCTGGCCATGATGTTTTATGTTAAAAAGGAGATGCGAAAGTTGCAGTCGATGAAGGAGCAACTCAATGTGGCCAATCGCATGAAGGAGTCGTTCATAAGCCAGTTCCTGTCGCTTTGCTCCATATATATGGAGAAATTGGAGGAGTTCAATCGCCTCGCAAGCCGCAAAATCAAGGCCGGTCAAGTGGAGGATCTCTATCAATTGCTTAAATTTGGCAAGATGGTGGAGGAGCAAAACCTCTTGTTTTGTGAGATTTTCGACAATGCGTTCGTGCATATCTATCCCACATTTGTCGAGGAGGTTAACCGATTGTTGGAGTCGGATAAGCAATTCACGCTCACCCAGCCCAACAAACTCAACACCGAGCTGCGAATCCTGGCCTTCATGCGCCTGGGCGTGGACGACAGTAGCCAGATCTCCCGTTTCCTGGGGTTGTCGCTCAACACCATCTACACCTATCGCAACAAGATCAAGAGCAAAGCCCGTCGACGGGACACCTTTGAGCGCGACATCATGCAAATCGCCCAGATAAGCTAAGGAAAATCTCTTATAACACATGTTGAGTTGCCATATAAAAACTTATATTTATCTTGTTTGTAATTTGATTTAATTGCTTGACAGATAAAGTGTTGAATTTCAGATTTCGTAAAATTTATTTAGATTGAATTTGTGTACTCTTTTGGGGACACAATTGGCATTGTACCTTTGTAATGTCTAAGAAAGTTAGGCCAGTCGTGAGACTGATTTCATGGTAAGCTAATAGCTACGGTTTACAAAGGTAAAGATTGTTTTTTAGATGGTATTAATGATGGCCGGAGGCTCACTCCGAGCCTCCGGCGCAAGAGGGCGACATCTGTAATCTGCAAATAAAATTTCATAAGTTTTCGGTAAATAAGATTTCGGCAGT